>JBKQMT010000070.1:0-7805 GCA_052146595.1 Acidimicrobiales bacterium | reverse complement strand
CTTCCGGCTCGCCCGCCGCCTCGGGTCTCCGACCTGGGTCGTCGCCCTCCTCGCCTACTCCGCGCGCCGCCTTCAGCTCGCTTCGTCCCAGGCGGAACGCTCAGCCATCGTCCACGGTCTCATGGCCGGGCTACGAGGTGCGACGGGCAAGGACGCTCGCTACGTGCGCACACTCGGCGAGATTGCCGCGAGCGGGAAGGGGGGAGCTGGTCCTCAACCGGGAGCCGGTCCTCAACTGGGTGCTGCTCCTCAATTGGCGGGCCGTGCCGAGATCGGGACTGCACGGCGCCGCGTGCTCCACGTGCTGCCATGCGACGTTGCCCGTGGTGTCCAGGTCTTCGCCCGCGAGCTGCGCGCCGCCCTCGACGGCGGGTCCGACGAGCACCGTATCCTGACGCTCTTTCGCGCTCCGCCGGCGACGCTGCAGGCTGACTACTGCCTCGAGGTCCCGATGGGTCGCCTCCGCTCCCTCGGCTTCGATCCCCGCGTCGTCATCAGGCTTCGCAGGGTGTTCGACGCCCTCCGGCCCGACGTCGTCGTCGCCCACGGCGGCGAGCCCCTCAAGTACCTCGCCTGGGTGGACCGAGGGGACGCACCGCTCGTGTACCTGTCAATCGGAACGGCGACACAGGCGGCACGGCGCGGGGCGCGCCGCCTCCTTTACCGGGCGCTGTTGTCACGGGCCGATTTCGTGGCAGGCGTCTCGGCCGAGACCCTGGACGAGGCCGAACGGGATTTCGGCGTCCGGCCGAGTCGGATCGTCCTTCTGCCGAACGGTCGCGATCCGCGCGTGTTCCGGCCGCGAGAACAAGCCACTCCCCGCAAGGGTCCCGTCGAGGTCGTCTTCGTCGGTCACCTGACCGCCACGAAGCGGCCCTTACGGTTTCTTGCCGCCGTGGACACGCTGCGCCGGCGCGGCCATGACGTCCGAGGAGTTGTCGTGGGTGACGGGCCACTCGAGGAGGAGGTGCGACGAGCGGCCGCTACGTCGGGCGGCGTCGAGGTGCTCGGTCGGCGCGACGACATCCCCGCCCTGCTCCGGGCGGCCGACATCCTCGCCTTCACCTCCGTCCCCGAGGGCGAGGGGATGCCGGGCGTGCTGATCGAGGCCGCCCTTTCCGGCCTCCCGGCCGTGGCCACCGCCGTTCCCGGTGCCTCGACGGTGGTCGTCGACGGTGTTACCGGCTTCGTCGTCCCGCCCGATGACGACGAAGCGTTCCTCGCGGCGCTCGAGCGGCTTGTTAGCAACGATGAGCTGCGCCGCGTTATGGGTGCGGCGGCGCGCGAACACGCAGAGAGCGCCTTCAGCCTGGAGGAGAGCGCTCGCGGCTGGCAGGCCCTCCTCGAGCGCATCGCGCCACAGCCGGCATCGTGCCGACCTGGGCGGTGGGCGCGCCATGTGAGCCCGTCGCGTGAGGAGTCGGCGCCCTGGGGGCGGCCGTAGTGCTGCCGGCAGGGGAGCGCGCCTGTCACCCCGCCGCCTGACGCCTGAACCACTCCACCGTCTCGGAAAGCCCGGTCTCGAAGGCCACCGGCTCGGCGCCTGGGAAGAGCGAGCGCAGCCGGCTGTCGTCTGCCTGGGAATGCCGGACGTCGCCAGCTCTCGGAGCCACGTGCTCGACGGTCACCGGCCGACCGAGGAGGCGCTCGAGGACCTCGATCACCTCGAGCAGGGAACGTCTCGAGCCGAAGGCAAGGTTGACGGGCCCCGGCGCAGTGACACGGCGCTCGACGGCCTCGGCGAGGATGGCCGCGACCGTGCCCACATAGGTGAAATCCCTCGTCTGCAGCCCGTCGCCATGGACCGTGACCGGCCGGCCCTCGAGGGCTGCGGAGACGAAGGCGGGGATCACGGCGGCGTAGGCATGGCCGGCCGCTTGGAGCGGGCCGAAGACGTTGAAGAAACGAAAGGCGAGCACCCCCAACCCGAACGAGCTCGCATAGGCGAGGGCGTACGCCTCTGTCGCGAGCTTGCTGGCGGCGTAAGGACTGAGCGGCAAGGTGGCGAGGTCCTCCGACTTCGGGAGCTTCGGGTTGGCGCCGTAGACAGAGGACGAGGAGGCGACGATGACATGGCCCGTCCCGCTCGCTCTCGCCGCCTCGAGCACGCGGACGGTGCCCGTGGCGTTCACCTCGTGGCTGGCGACAGGATCGGCGAGGGAACGGGGCACCGAGGGTCGCGCGGCAAGGTGGACGACGGCCCCGGCGCCCTCGAGGACAGCCGCGAGCGCCTCGCGATCCAGGATGCTGGCCTCGACCAGCTCCACGCCTGCGATGTCACCCAGATTGGCCGCGTCGCCCGTCGAGAGGTCGTCGAACGCCACCACCGGCGAGCAGCCGTGCCGCACGAGCGTGCCGCAGAGATTGGCGCCGATGAAGCCTGCGCCCCCGGTGACGACGACTTTCATCCCGGGCTCCTTTCCCCGGACGCCGGAAGAGCCGGTGGAGGCGAAGCTAGTTCTTCAATCGCCGCCGACCCACCTTGCAGCAACCGAGGGGTCGCCCGAGTGCTGAGCGCGCAGGCCAGCACGACAGCGAAGACGAGGGAGACGGCGGCGATCTCCCCGGCTTCGAGGGGACTTCTCCCCGCCGCCGCGATGCGCGAGCAGGCGGCGGCGAGGCCCAGCTGAACGAGACCCACGAGGACCGGCACCCACCACCGCCGGGGGAGGCGCTCGAGCACGCTCCGGCGGCGCTTCTGAAAGAGGTGAGCGAGCGGCTCGACGGCGAACAGGCCGAGGCATGCGCCACCGGCGATCACGGCGCTCAACAGACCGCGACCGCCGACTGCGGCCGCCCAGGCCAAGAACCCCGAGGCAGCGGCGGCGCCGGAGCCACCGACCCGCGCGAGCGCAACGGGCCAACCGAGCAAGGCCACCGGCAGCGCCGCGCCTACGAGCAGCAGCGCGAAATCGGGATCCGGGACGGACTCGTACAGTCCCACCATCGTCACGGCCAAAAGGACCGGACCGAGGCCGGACCGCTCGTTACGACGATCGAGGTCGGCAACGAGCCCCGCACCGACGACGGTGACTGCGGCGGCGAACATCCGCGCCCACTCCGGATCGGGCAGCGCCGATCGCTCAGCGAGCACGATGGCCCCGGGCACGGCTAGCGCCATGCGCGCGACAAGTGGCCATTTCGTCAGGTCGGCGACGAGACCGCCAACGGCGAGGAGCACCACCGAGACGGCGAGCCCGACCACGAGGTGGCCTGTGCGTTGGTAGCCCGCCAGCGCCGCCGCCGCGAAGAGCAGCCCGGAGAGGGCGATCGGTCTTGGTGCGCGACCATGTCGCCCGGGTCGGCGGGCGCGGCGCCACCCGAGTGCGAGCACGATCCCGACGGCGAGGGCGATCAGCGCGAAGCGCAGTGGCTCGGTGAACTCCGGGAGCGTGAAGGCCTGCAGGTCGCAATGCAGCTTTCCGCTGCACGGTGGCCGGGGGCGGAGGAAGAGATGAGGATCGAGCGACCCCACCAAGGGATCCAGCTGCACGTGACCCTCCCCCTCGCGACGACCCGAGACTCTACCTGTCAGAGCCGGAACGCACTAGTGCTCGTCTATGAGATGCTCGAACCATGTGCGGATTCGCCGGTCTTCTCGACCCCGGTGGGGCCCGAGGCGGCGACGAGCTGGCGGCGCTGGCGAGATCCATGGCGGACACGCTCGGACATCGCGGCCCCGACGACGCCGGTGCCTGGGCCGATCCGGAGGCCGGGATCGCATTGGGTTCCCGGCGCCTTGCCGTGATCGACCTTTCCGCGGAGGGCCATCAGCCGATGGTCTCCCGAAGCGGTCGCTTCGTCGTCGCCTACAACGGCGAGATCTACAACTTCGGCGCGCTCCGGACCCGCCTCGAATCGGCAGGAGCCCAGTTCCGGGGTCGGTCCGATACCGAGGTGCTGCTCGAGGCGATCGACTCATGGGGCCTCAGAGAGACGCTGCAGGAGCTGAACGGGATGTTCGCCTTCGCCCTTTGGGATCGGGCCGATCGCCACCTTCACCTCGTTCGCGATCGCCTCGGCGAGAAACCTCTCTATTACGGCTGGGTCGGCCCTGCGCTCGTTTTCGGTTCTGAGCTCAAAGCGCTGCGGAGGTTCCCGGCCTTTGGCGCCGCCATCGACCGCCGGACGCTCGCCCGCTACCTCGGCCTGAGCTGCGTGCCGGCTCCTTACACGATCTACGAGGGCATTCGCCAGCTGCTGCCGGGCAGCATGGTGACCATCGGCAAGGATGCCCAGGGCCGGCGTGTCGGCATTGCCGAGACCGAAACGTACTGGTCAGCCTTCGAGGTTGCCGCAGCCGGCGCGTCGCGCCCCGACACTGATCGTCCCTTCGAGGTCGTAGACCGGCTCGAGGAGCTCCTGGGCGACGCCGTCGCCATGCGACTCCAAGCCGACGTCCCCGTCGGCGCCTTCCTCTCGGGCGGCATCGACTCCTCGACGATCGTCGCCCTCATGCGGGCTCGCTCGCGGGGCACCGTGCGGTCGTTCACGATCGCGTTCGAGGACCTCGCCTATGACGAGTCGGCCCACGCGGCCGCAGTCGCCCGTCATCTCGGCACCGATCACACCGAGTTCCGCTTGACCGCCAACGATGCCCGGGAGGTGATCCCAAAGCTGCCCGCGCTCTACGACGACCCCTTCGCCGACGCTTCCCAGATCCCGACCTACCTCGTGAGCCGACTCGCCCGTGAGCACGTGACCGTGTCCCTGTCTGGCGACGGGGGAGACGAGCTCTTCGGCGGCTACAACCGCCACGCCTGGGGCGGACCGATCTGGAGGGCGGCGAGTCGCTTGCCGGTGCCCGTGCGACGGGCCATGGCCGGGGTGCTCACATCGGTCTCCCCGTCCAGGTGGGACGCCTTCTTCGACCGATGGGGCGCACTGCTGCCACCTCGCGCCAGGTTACGGATCCCCGGCCTCAAGATGCAGAAGCTCGCCGCCGTGCTGCCTGCACGCAGCCCTGAGGAGCTCTACCAGATCCTCGCGTCCACCTGGCTGCATCCTGGCCGGCTCGTGCGCGGACTTGGCGACCTCGAGGACCCCTCGGCAACTGACCGGGCAATTCCCGCCCAGGTCGAGGATCTCGCCTCACGCATGATGTACCTGGACCTTGTCACCTACCTACCGGACGACATCCTCGTAAAGCTCGACCGGGCGACCATGGGAGTGAGCCTCGAGAGCCGGGTACCGATGCTCGACCACCGCGTGGTCGAGTTCGCCTGGCAGATCCCCGTGGGACTCAAGATCAGGAATCGGACCGGGAAGTGGATCCTGCGAGAGGTGCTCCGCCGCTACGTTCCCGACGAGCTCGTCGACCGCCCGAAGGCCGGCTTCGGGCTCCCCGTAGGCGCATGGCTGCGGGGGTCACTGCGGCCCTGGGCCGAGGGGCTCCTCGCGCCCGACCGGATCGATGCTGAGGGCTACCTGGACGCGCGGCTCGTAAGTGACTGCTGGAGTCAGCACCTGAGTGGACGGCGGGACCTCGAGGCCCAGCTCTGGGCGGTCCTCATGTTCCAGGCGTGGCTGGAGGCTTATCCCTCCTGAGCAGCCGCGAGGATCGGGCGCCGGTGCCCAGCAGGGCGTCGTAGATCTCCTCGAGTCGCGCCGAGGCTCGCCGGATGTCGAAGTTGGACCCGGTGGCCCGCGCCGCTTCGGCCATCTGCAACCGGCGGGGGGGATCGAGGATGAGAGAGCGCAACGCCTCGGCAAGCGCGGCCGGGTCCCCCGGGGCGACGACGAGGCCGCCGCCGCCTTTGCCGACTGCAGACGGCACGTCGCCAACTGCGGTCGAGACGACCGGCACGCCGGCGGCGAGGGCCTCCATGACCGCAACGGGGAAGCCCTCGTGGTGCGAGGCGAGGACGAAAAGGTCCGAGCCCGCCACGATGCGCTGGGCATCGGCGCGAAAGCCGGTCAACAAGAACCGGTCTCCGAGGCCGAGCTCGTCTCGTGCCCGACGAACCTCGTCCTCGAGGGGACCGTGCCCGACGGCGAGAAAGCGCACCGGGAGCCGGTCATCGACGAGCTGGCGGGCTGCCTCGAGGAGCACCTCGTACCCCTTCTCCTTGCGCATGTTGGCGACGGTGGCGACGAGCGCCTCACCGGGCAGGATCCCGAACTCGGAGCGCACCTCACTGCGAGCCAGCTGCGTATCACCCAAATTGTCGAAGGGCAGACCGTGCACGAGCACCTCGGTGCGGGACCGAAGCGGGCGGGGAAGGGCGGTCCAGACCGAGCGGGACACGGCGATGTCGGCGTCGTCGTGGCGGTAGGTCGCCCGGTGCAGCGCCCGCACGACCGGCGAGGTGTGCTGCCAGACGTTGTGCTGGGTGTGCACGATCCGGGGTCTCCTGCTCTCCGGGATCGACCGGACGACGAGACGCCCGAGGGCCGCTGTGTAGGGCAGGTGGAGGTGTACGAGCTCGATCTCCTCGGCGAGGAGGAGGTCCCGTAACCGCACCAGCCAGCGGAGGTCGTAGTGGCTCGACACGCCGAGGCTGTGAACCGTGACTCCGGCAGAGGCGAGCTCCTCGGTCAGATATTCCGAGGCGTCTGCGAGCACGTGGGCGACGTGGTAGTCGAACCGTTGCCGATCACCCGCAGCCGTCAGCGAGAGCAACAGCCGCTCGGCACCGCCGACCTGGAGGCTCTTTATCAGATGCAGTACCGATCGGCGCCCCCTCGCGGGCATGCCCATGGGGGACCCTGACGAGCTGCTCACCGAAGGAAAGGGTACCCAGACGACGCCCGGTCCCGGCCGATCTCCCGATTCGGGCTGGAGCTCAAATGGCGCTAAAGCTTCGACAAGAACGCGATCCGCCGCGTCACGCCTTCGGGCAACGCCTACGCTTGCCCGCAGTCGAGAGCCTTCCCGCGACGTAGCAAAGATGGTGCACTTGCCGTATGCGGCCGGACGGGCTGAGGCCTATCGTCATCAGGACGGCAGAGGTGGCTTTCACCGAGGTCGGATACGTCTCGAGGCGGGCCGAGCATGGGGACAGGGGGCCGACCCTAAGGAGGAATGCGTGGACAGGGAAATTGACACCGAGGAAACGTTCGGTGACAGCAAGGGCTTCTCACGCCGGACGCTCATCAAGGGCGGTGCGATCCTTGGCGGCACCATCTGGGTGGCTCCGGTGATCGACAGCCTTACGAACAAGGCCGCCGCCCAGTCGAACGCCAACTACTGCTGCAGCTGCTGGCCGGGACTGCCCGAAGGAGCCGGACTTCCCCTCAAGTACCAAGGCGAGGCGGACGAGCACCCTCCTAGCTCGCAGGCGTGCGCCGCCTACTGTCTCAGCCTGGGATACACCAACTACACCTGGTGCGGGCCCTCGGCGGCGGCGTTGACCTATAACTCAAACGCGAGCAGCCCGGGCTGTTACACGGGCCCGGCCACGGGTCTTTCGGCCGCCACGGGCTGTGTGGCAGGGGCCACCAGTCCGTACTCGATCACCGCGACGGGCGTTCCCGGCACCTACATCTGAGTCCCGAACTTGCTCTGACCTGCTGGGACGCAGGGTCACCGACGCCCCCCCACCGGGGCGGGCGTCGCGGGTCCGGTATCCTGGCGAGCTGGTGACAACTGGCTTCGAGCGCACCTATTCCGTCGTGGGCTACCGTATGCGGCTCCTGACGCTCACCGGGGTGGTGGACAGGGAAGTCCAGCGCTACCTGCGGCCCTTCGAGGACGCCACTGCGAGCCCTGATGAGGAGCTCCCCTTCTTCCGCCTTGTCAAGGAGGACGGTCGCTTTGTGGCCAGCCTGGACGGGCGCTCACTCGGCGAGGACCCGAGCCCGGC
>JBKQMT010000069.1:0-6973 GCA_052146595.1 Acidimicrobiales bacterium | reverse complement strand
CGCATCATTTTGCCGGTTTTCGGTGGCTGGTGTATCGGATGGACCTCTGCGACGATCGCTCGGTATGTCTACCCGCCACCGAAGTCTCGGCCTCCGTGGCTCCGGAGTCGTCCCGACTGACGTCCCGCAAGGCACAGAGCGGCTCATCTCGGCTGCTGCTAGCGACCCACCGGGTCCCGCCGCTGGCATGCCGATCGACGGCTCGGCGTGCGCACGAGATCGCCGACTCGGGCGCGAAAGCGTAGGGCTCATGAGTTCGTCGAGGGGAACGTTCTGTACGCCACCGTCAGACCCCGGAAGGTGGAGGCGGATCAACCCGCGATCAACCCCGGGATGGACGAAAAGGCCCGGGAGTCCACGCACACTGGCCCCATGACCTCTACTGATTACCTCCTCAACGGACTGCTCGTCAGCCTCGTCGTACTTCAAGTCCGCGGTCGGCGTCTCACGGCTTGGTCGTTGATGTTGCCGATCGCGATCGCCGGCTACATCGCCTCGGTCTACCTCCACGGCATCCCGACGGCCGGCAACGACCTCTATCTCGCGCTTGCCGGGGCAGCTGTCGGCCTTGTGCTCGGAACCGGATGCGGAATGGCGACCTCGGTCTTCCGGGACGAGCGCTGCTTGCTGATGTCCAAGGCGAGAGTTCTCGCCGCCTCCTTGTGGGTCGCCGGCGTTGGCTCCCGCATTGCCTTCTCGCTGTACGTCCAAAACGGCGGAGCAGCTGAGATTGGCCGCTTCAGCATGACCCATCAGATAACGACCGGCCAGGCCTGGGTCGCATGCCTGGTCCTGATGGGGATGATGGAAGTGGCCGGTCGCACAGCGGTGCTCGCCATCAGGATGCTGTCCGCCAAGCGGGGCGGTAGCGATCACATCCTGTCCTCGCCGCGGCCGGCCGTGGCGGGGACCATGATGGATCTTGATGGCGGCTGGTCCTGAGCAGGTGGGCAGGCGGTTCGAGTCGACCTTCTTGACCGGAGGGCGACTCGTCGCACTGGCCATCCTCATCGTCGCCGTCATCCTCGAGATGCGCCCCGGTACTTCCGGGGCGCATCTCGTCGTGCTCGTGGCCCTCGTCGCGAACTTCCCGGCCTGGCTGATCTGGACGCTCGGTCCCCAGGACCGCCATGCCAGTCAACTCGCGGCACTAGCCGTCATGTCGGCTGCAGGTGGTGTAATGACCCCCTTCGCCGAGGCGGCCAACGTGGGCGTCTTCGTCGCCGCCCTCGGCGCCGGTGTCGCGTTCGAGCTTCCCGAGGCGATCGCTGTTTCAGTACTCGGCCCTGCCGCCTGCCTTCTCGCCGCGACGGTTGCCGGGCACCACCTGAGCCTGGTCGTCGGCCCGGCCGTCTCCGCCTTCATCGGGCTCATGCTCGGTATCGGCCGCCGTGAGTACAAGGAGCACGCCGAGCAAGTCGCGGCGATGACCGTGATGCGCGAGCGCGCCGAGCTTGAGCGCGCCCGGGCCGGCGTGCTCGACGAGCGGAACCGCCTTGCTCGGGAGATCCACGACGTGCTTGCCCATACCCTCGGCGCCCTCACGGTGCAACTCGAGGTTCTCGACGTCATGTGCGAGGCCGATCCGGACAACGTCGAGGCCCTTCGCGAGGGGCTTCGGCGGACAAGGGCGCTCGCGAGCCACGGACTCGTCGAGGCGCGTCGGGCGGTACGGTCGCTGAGGGAGGACGCCGATCCGCTTGAGACGCAGCTCGCGGCGTTGTGCTCGAACGACAGGGCTAGCCTCGAGGTTTCGGGATCCCGACGTGCGCTCAGTGCGGAGGTGACCGTGGCCCTCTACCGGGTGGCACAGGAGGCATTGACGAACGCCACCAAGCACGCACCAGGGGCGAAGGTGTCGGTACGACTCGACTTCGGGGACGAATGCGTGGCGCTCTCCGTCGCGAACGGGACGGGTTCGGAGCCTCCCGGAGCCCTTTCGGCGAGCGGTGCCGGTTACGGCCTCGACGGGATAAGAGAACGCGTCCGCCTGCTCAAGGGCGAGGTGCTAGCCGGCCCAACAGACGAAGGAGGCTGGCTGGTAGAGGCGAGGTTGCCGGCATGAGAGTCGTCATCGCCGATGACCAGCGCGTGGTGCGCGAGGGCCTCGCCACGATCGTCGGCAGCTTCGCGGGCATCGAAGTCGTGGCCACAGCCGAAGACGGGGCTGAGGCCGTGGCGCTTTGCGGACAACACCATCCCGACGTCGTCCTCATGGACCTTCGCATGCCGAAGATGGACGGCACCGAAGCGACTGCGGCGATCCGCGCCCAGTTCCCCGAGACGAGAGTCGTCGTGCTCACCACCTACGCGGACGACGAGTCGATCTTCGCCGCGCTGTCCGCGGGCGCTACCGGCTATCTCACCAAAGATGCCGGACGCGAGGACATACGCCGTGCGATCGAGGCCGCAGCTGCGGGCCAAGGCGTGCTGGATCCGGCCGTGCAACAGCGACTCGTCGATGTCGCCCGCAGCCGCGCCGGCCGGCCCAGTGTCCTACCGGACGGGTTGACAGAGCGCGAGGCAGAAGTACTCGCGCTCATTGCCGAGGGTTTGTCGAACGCCGAGATCGCCGTACGCCTCTATGTCGGCGAGGCCACGGTGAAGACCCATGTCAACCGCATCTTCGCTAAGACCCTCAGCCGCGACAGAGCCCAAGCGAGCGCCTACGCGCATCGTCACGGACTGGCCGGCTGACCGCTGCGCCCTGTCGGGCCTCTCCCGTGACTCCTAGGCCGCTGCCGGAGTTCTCGACGCTGAGGAATGGTCCGGGCATCCCTCAAAACAAGCGTCGTGCCCGGCAGGCGACACGTCAGCGTGCCCCCGCCCGTCGCTCGATCTCGCGCTTGATCTCGCCCTCCGAGATCGGCTTGTTCCCATACACCGACCAGGCATGCGTGGCCAGAATCAGCACCCACGCCATGAACGGGTAGATGATCCAGAAGTTCCACACGTCGTGGATTCCGGAGCTCTGACTGAAGCCGTGGGTCGGCCAGCCGCCTGCGTTGTGGTACTCCGCGATGGCCCAGATGACCACGAGGATGACCATGCCGATGACAGACGAAACGACCTCGATACGAAAGCGGCGCCTGCGTCCGATCTCCTTGATGGCCTGCCGGCGTGCTTCGTCTTCGCTGTTGGGCGGGCCATCCGGACGGACGTCTGTGCGCCGGTGGTCGTGAAGAAACATTTCCAAACCCCTTTCTTCGTTTCTTCCAGTGTGCGGGGATTCCCGGCCCTTTTCGTCCATCCCGAGGTGGATTGTGGGTTGATCCGCCTCCACCTTCCAGGGCGTGACGGTCACTCAAATAGCGAACCTCAGTACGCCTACTTTGAGCCAAACGGGCGACCTACGCGAACGCGTGCTCAAGGCTGCGGCGCACCGGCGACCGCGGTAAGCCCCCGTAGAACTTGACAAGGCCGCGCACCTGGACCGCTAGATGCTTTTCGCCATCTGGAGGATGCTCGGGCGCGTGATCGGCGCTTGGTCCGGTCGGGGTCTCCGCCTGTTGGCGGGCCCCTCTGCCACTTCAGGCTATGAGGCATAGGAACCACCCCATCGCGCAGAATGGCACCGCTCCTTCGATGGCGGTAGGGCGAAGGTCCCCTACGAAACCCACGGCCACTCAGGTCGACGTTTCCCATCAGTTCCATGAGACCTCGCCGGCGCGGTGGTTAGCTGCGAGGCTGCTTCCGACGAGCCCAAGCCTGCTCGTAGCCGTCGGTCCGCCGCGGCTTGCGATCCTTGCCGCGACGAGCGAGCTGACCGCCTATCGGCAGACCCTGCGCCTTGCGCCTCGCCAGGCCCGCCTTGATGCGTTCTGAACGCCTCTGAGACTCTCCGCGTGCGACCCAGCCTGCGAAAGCCACAAGAACGTCCTGGACTTCTGGAGAGGCGTTCAGCCACGACTCTTTGACTGAGACGAGCAGGCAGTTGCGCTCGCGGAACTGGCGCACCAGGCGGAGCGCGCCTTCGGCACCTTCGCGGGTGAGTCGGTCAAGGGCCCAGACGACCAGCACGCTGAACTTGCCTTGCCAGGCGTCGTCAAGGGCGCGTTTCAGGGTCGCTTGGTACTCGCCGCCGGCCTTGCCACCGTTCCAGGCACTGTCGCTCACTTCGTAGCGCTCGACGATCTCGTAGCCGTGATGGCCAGCGAAGCGCTCGAGCTCGGGAAGCTGGTTGTCGCTCTCCTGGTGGTCGGTCGACACGCGGACCCAGAGGGCGGCCCGGGTCATGAAATGCTCTTTAGTCGATTGCACTGTGTCGATCGACCGATGCAACCAGAAGAGGTGCAGCTCAGCGGACCCTCTGAGAGGACGCAGCGCTGGCAGTCCATTTCATCGCCGCTACGGAGGGCGGCCCGTCGCTCAATCCATGTCATCCCACTCCTCCAGTTGGTGACTGAATGACCACGCGGAACGGTCCGAGCGTTGGCCCGGGCCGAACCGTGTAGGCACTCAGGCAGCCTCAGCCTGCGCGTACGAGATGCCGCGGATCAGGTCCGCCGCTTTCTGAGCCTGCGCAGCCGCGGTGACGACAAGGCGTCGGTCACCGCGCAGCTTGTCGAGCCAGCTCGCGATGTACGCCGCGCTGTTGGGCACGGTGAGCTGTTCGATACCGACGACCGCGCAGAGCATGGCGGCGCCCATCTCCGCGACGAGCTCCTCGCGCGAATAGCTCGGATCACCAAAGGAGTGAAGCTCGAGCAGGTCCCTTCTCGCGAGACGCCTCGCGTGTCCCGTCGAGTGCGTGAGCTCGTGGAACGCAGTCGAGTAGTAGCCGGCGGCGTTCTCGAAGCGGTCGTGCTCGGGCATGAACACCTGGTCCGTCCTCGGCTGGTAGCAGGCACGTGCTCCGCCTTCAACGAGCAGGGGACCACGGCGCAGGTAGTCGGTAACGACGTTCTCGCACTTGTCGATCGCATCCCATTCGTGGCGCACGCTGTCGTTGCGTGGGTAAGGGACGTTCTCGCACTGCTCGACGTTGAACACGTTGTAGTAGCGCAGCACCATGGCCGCACCCAGCGTCGCCATCTCGAGCAGCTCGCCGGTCTCGTCTCGTACTTTGCGGACCTTCAAGGGATCGAGCCTCCTCCAGAACACGACGAGCGAGGAGGTCTCGCCCCTACGCACGTGTCCACCTCGCTCCTCAGCCTGTTTGTAGGTGAGCCAGTACGGAGACTCGAAACCGCGCGCAGCTTGGGCGCAGCCGAGGAGAAATGGGTTGATGCCACGGTAGGCCTTTCCAGAGGACAGGTTGCGCGGCAAACCGATCTCAGCGGACCAGGGCTTGTGCCACGGGACGGTTCCAGCCTCGAGTGCTGCGATCACCTGCTCGGTCACGATCGAGTAAGCGTCGCGGTGTTCAGCGGTAGTCTTTGCCATGTCGGACCTCCTTGTTAGGTCTGGCCGGTCCCCGGGGTGTACCAGCACCCGCGGGGACACTGTCTGTATGACTGCCACTAGTCTTGCACGCCACCACGTCACAGTCAATAGGCAGAGTGCAGATTCACCTTAGGATCATTAGGCAGTCTGGTATGGCACAGGTTGGACCCAGTCACCTCCCCGAGTTGCGGCACAGCGAACTGAGGGAGCGAAAGACTCCCAAAGTGTGCTCGTGAGACCCGCGCTAAGCCCTCTAAATCGCGCTAGGCGCGGACGTCTTTGAGCGACGATCCGCGACTCCCAAGTGGTGCTTGAATCAGTTGCGCGTCTGGCTCTCCGGATCCCAGACCGTCATCACCGGCTGGTAGAGCTCTAAGCCGAGGCTGGGATTACGAATCAGTTGGCCAACGACAACGACAGCAAGCAGCCCATCGGGGGGTTCTGGTTCGGGCTGAGCCACCGGTTGCCATCCGGGGGTCGGCTCTGCTGCGCAGATCGCAGACACGCATTCATCGACGACTTCGTCAATAAACGTCAGCGCCAGCGGTCCAAGGGAAATGCCGACAGTGGGATCATTGCTATACGCAAATCGCCATGGGGAACCCTTCGTCGTAGATGCGATCGACTCACCGCTTCGGGTCTTCTCTGGTCCGCCAGCGACGAAGCTCTCCCGCTGTTCGTCCCAATGCTCGTGCACGTTTCGCAGCAGCACGATTGAACTACGGTCATTCGCTTCGAGAGTGCCTAGTCGATCGGCTGCGCTGACGGAGTGCACAAGGGAATTGAGAAGGCTGTTCGCGGCCACGATCAGCTCACCGACTGCTTCCGGCTTCGTTGGGTCGTCCGAAGCCGCGACACGGAACAGAGCGTTGACGTAGCGCGTACGGTCACGTACGGCTGCATCAGCCCACATCCGCGCATCCCGCAGCCGCTGAACAAGTTCCAAATCCACAACGACCAGTCCTACTACAGCGAGCAGCCTCGACCGAAGCGCAGCGGGGTGTCGTGAGAGCGCCGGTGCCGCGCGACACTGCATAGTCGTGAGCGACAGGGACCACGACAGCGGACTCGATTCCGACGAGCTCCTTCGGCCGCGGTTTCACGCCTGCCACTCGTGCGGCCACCAGGCCTGGTACGAAATCGAGGATATCGCGATCACTGTCAGCCCCTATCGATGTCCGGTGCGGTGGCGAAGCCGGCACTCCCGCTCCCTACAGCGTCTTGAACACGGTCGGAGGACGCATCTACCCAACGTCCGACACGGTCGCCCCCGACGAGGTCGGTGGGCACGGCATCATCGTCCACCGTGCCGACGAGTCCTGCTGTCAGGGCCGGCGGGTGCCGAAGCCGATGGACTGGCCATCGTTGTAGCGAGGCGTGTCGGCGACCTGGCTCGCCACGCTTAGGTCAGGGTTCGAGTCCCTGAGCGGCCACTACTCAGCGAGGGGAGAGAGAGGCCGGGACAGCGACCCGGGACGAAAGCGCCGCGGCGCGCGGCCGACGGCGACGGCGCCGCCAAGGGCGGCGACCGGCGACCGGCGGGCGAGGGAGGAACAAACGGGGCCGGCCAGAGAGCCGGGGCCGGCGG
>JBKQMT010000068.1:0-8288 GCA_052146595.1 Acidimicrobiales bacterium | reverse complement strand
CTTGGAAGTACATGGACTCTTCGGCCCAGGCGTCGAAGTACATGACGTACCGCCCGTCGATCAAGCGGACATCGGGTGCCCAGGTGAATCCCGTCTCGGCCCATGACGGCACGGTCGCAAGGGCCGTGCCGGTCCGGTTCCAGTGGAACAGGGTCGCTCCCTCGCTCGTCGTCAACGACACCGGGGGTGTGGCGAACCCGGTCTGGCTCGAGTACAGGTAATACCGGCCCCGTAACTCCACCACCGCCGGGTCCGGCAGGTTGCGGTCGAGGATGAGCACTCCTGGCGCCGAGGCTTTCGCATGGGGCGGGGGAAAGCGGGGAGCTTTACGAGGGGCTGCGATTTGATAGGCCGCCGCGTGCACTTGTGGGAAGAGGGTTGCCCCGACGCCGGGAGCGTGCTTTGTTGACCCACGGCTCAGGGATGACGCGAGCACGCCAGCGACAGCAAGGAGCAGGGCACCTGTGACGGCCACCTTCCACACGCCCTTCGCCCGCCGTGGCCTCGGCTGTGAGGACGCCGGATCCTCCGTCATGGCATCGACATGTTAGGTGCTTCCCGGTGCAAGGATGACGCTGATCGAGGCGAGCACCCTGGCAGTTTGGAGATTCGCAGGAGGTGACCGGAAAGGCTCGGGGCCTCGAGTCGGCTTTTGCGAAACCTGGAGAATGTCCAACAAGGAGGACCACCATGAAACCGACGCTGCATGACGGCCGACGGCTCGCTGCTGTCGCGGCTCTGGCCTGCGGGACGATTCTGCTTTCCACAGCTGTCCTTGTCGCACCTGCGGCTTTGGGCGCACCGGCGGCGGTGACGACTTGCCGCGCCGCGAACACCGAGGTGTGGGCGGCGGTCGAAGGCAATGGCACCGCCGGCACTACCTACTACGAGCTCGAGTTCAGCAACATCGGGACCCAGCCCTGCACCTTGCACGGCTTCCCCGACGTATGGGCCGTCAGTGTGGGCGGCACCCAGATAGGCAAGCCCGCACGGCACCAAAGCGTCGTTCCGAGCACGGTCACGCTCCAGCCTGGCGCGACCTCGCATGCCATCCTGGGCGTCGAAGACACGGGCGCGGTGTGCCAAGGCCCAGGTGTCAAGGCGGCAGGGCTGAGGGTCGTTCCGCCCGGCCAGCCGATGCCGAAGGGCGAAGCCGATGAGGTGGAGAACTTCCCCGTGCAAGTCTGTCCCCACGTCTCGTCGATGAACGTCCGCCCGATCCACTCCGGCACAGGGATCCCCAACTACACGTTCTCCTGAGCCGGGGGTCGCTCCGGGACACACAGGTGTGACACACCCGGCCAGTAGCTTGCGATCCGGTAGCTATCGAGCGCGCGATCCACCCGGCGCTCCGCAGACAACAGCCCCTTGTCGGGAGCCAGCTCGTGATCGCCTCCATCCCATCTGCGACTTTGCTCGGTGTCCGGGGTCGCCCCGTGCTCGTCGAGGTGCATGTCTCCAACGGCCTGCCCGGATTCACAGTCGTCGGGCTGCCCGATGCCGCCTGCCGGGAGGCACGGGACCGGGTCCGGGCGGCCCTGCTCTCGAGCGGTCTCCCCTGGCCGTTGCGGCGCGTCACGGTCAATTTGGCACCCTCGGGTGTCCGCAAGACAGGCGCCGGGCTCGATCTTCCGATCGCCGTCGGCCTGCTCGTCGCGACCGGCGAGCTCGATCCGGCGGCAGTTTGCGGCTGCGCCTTTGTCGGAGAGCTCGGACTCGACGGCACGATCCGTGCCGTACCGGGAGCTCTACCGCTCGTTGACGCCCTCAGCTCCCCGGCGGTCGTCCTGCCGCCGGCGTGCGTTCCCGAGGCCTTGCTCGTAGGGGGACAGGTCGTGCGCACGGCGCGGTCGCTCCGTGAGCTCGTCGAGGCCCTGTCGGGACGGATCGCCTGGCCCGACCTGGCACTGCCGAAGCCGGCCCATCACCAGCGAGTCCCGGCGGCGAGCGGGATCACGGCCACTGGCGGGAGGCACGCTCGTGAGCCTCTCGACCTCGCCGATGTGAGGGGCCAGCCGGTGGGACGCCTCGCCGTCGAGGTCGCCGCCGCCGGCGGCCACCACCTGCTCTTGTCGGGGCCGCCGGGTTCGGGAAAGACCATGCTGGCAGAGAGGTTGCCGGGCGTTCTCCCTCCCCTGGACGAGGCGCAGCTCCTCGAGACCTGTCGGATCCACTCGGCCGCGGCCCTGCCGCTGCCGCCGGCGGGCGAGCGCCGTCCCCCATTTCGGGCTCCTCATCACGGGATCTCCGCCCCCGCCCTCATCGGCGGCGGTTCGTCCTGGATGCGCCCGGGAGAGGTCAGCCTGGCCAACAACGGCGTGCTGTTCTTGGATGAGCTCGGTGAGTTTCCTGCCGCGTTGCTCGACCTGCTTCGCCAGCCTCTCGAGGAGGGAGTGATCCGGGTCGCTCGTGCCAGGGCGACTGTCAGCTTTCCGGCCCGGTTTCTCCTGGTCGGGGCAATGAACCCCTGCCCGTGCGGGGAACGGCAAGGTGTCGGCAGCTGCGTCTGTTCGGCCGCGCAGCTCGCCCGCTATTCGAGGAGGCTGTCGGGGCCGCTGCTGGACCGGTTCGATCTGCACGTTGCGGTCGGCCGCCCGGCCGTTCATGACCTCCTTGACGCGACACCGGGAGAGTCGAGCAGCGTTGTCGCCCAGAGGGTCGAGCGGGTGCGAGGGCTCGCTCGCCGGCGAGGTGTGACTTTCAACGCTGAGCTGGCAACGGCGAGCTTGGACGAGCACGCGCCGCTCACAAAGGGAGCCCGCGTCCTGCTCGAGCGTCAGTTGTGCTCGGGCGCGCTCTCGGCCCGTGGCCTAGGTCGCGTGCGGCGGGTCGCCCTGACCCTCGCCGACCTCGAAGCTTCACAGACGACCGTCGACGAAGGCCACGTCGCCATGGCGCTCGAGCTGCGCGCGGGGCGAACCGCTCTGTTGGGTGGCGCGAGAGAACCATGAGCAGTTCGGGCTACCCCACGAGCCGAGGAGCCGCTCTGCCGGATCTGGCATACGCGGCGACGCTCGCCGGGCTCGTGTCGATGACGCCGCAGCGCTTGCAGCGCCTGCTGCGTGGCCGACCGGCAGAGCAGGTATTCACCGACTTGTGCACTCGGGCCCGTCTCGTCTCGCGCCTGATGCGTGCCGAGCCGATCCCGGCACATCGAGCCCTGCGCACCGCCCGGATCCTGGATGCTTGGCGAAAAGCCGCGATCGAGGCCGACCCCGCTCGCCTGTGGGAGCAGCTGTCGCTCTCGGGCACGACCGTGTGGCGGAGGGGGTCGCCCGGGTATCCGGCGCGCCTCGCCGAGGATCGTGCCGCGCCGGAGGTCCTCTTCGCCCGCGGATCGATCGCTCAGCTCGACGGGCCCTGTGTGGCGCTCGTGGGCACGAGGTCGGCGACCTACTACGGCTCCAGTGTCGCCGCCGAGCTCGGAGCGAACTTGTCCGATGCGGGCGTCGTTGTCCTCTCCGGCCTGGCGGCCGGCATCGACGCGGCGGCTCACGAGGGGGCACTTGCTCCCGCCAGCCCGACGCCGCCGGTCGCCGTCGTGGGTGGGGGAGTGGACGTCGTCTATCCCGCCAGCAGCGGCCGCCTCTGGGCTCGGTTGGAAGCGGCGGGCGGCATCCTCTCAGAAGCTCCACCCGGGGCGGCGCCGGAAAGGTGGCGCTTCCCCCTCCGCAACCGGCTCATCGCTGCCCTCGCCCACGTCGTCGTCGTGGTCGAGTCCCACAAGGCAGGTGGCGCGCTGCACACAGTGGCCGCGGCGGACGAACGGGGCGTGACTGTGCTCGCCGTCCCGGGATCGGTGAGGAGCCCCGCCTCGGAAGGCACGAACTCCCTCATCGCAGACGGCTGCGGCATGGCACGCGATGCCGCAGACGTGCTCGCGGCCCTCGAGCTCGCCTGTGCCGGGGACAGCCGTCGCCTCGGTCCTGGTGCCGCCGCCGCCCGGGCGTGTACGCCCCGCGACCTGCTCCCGCCCGTCAGCGCCTGTCTTTCCGCCACCGAACACTCGGTTCTGGAGTCGCTCGAGGACGTCGCGGTCTCCTTCGAGCTCGTGTGCGAGCGCTCCGGCCTGGAGCTCGCGATGACGGCCGTGGCGCTCGAGCACCTGGCCGCCCTCGGCCTCGCCGTGAGATCCGGGTCCGGTTGGGAGCGGCGCGATGGTAGACGGGGCTAGGAGAACGCTCGCCTGCTCACCGCCCCCGAGGATGAGGAGCGTGCTTCAGCCGGACACGAGCGTCATCGGGTCGACCCAGTCGAGGCCGAGGGCGGATGCGACGGCAGCGTTCGTGCAGCGGCCGCGCATGGTGTTGAGCCCGCCCCGCAGCACGGGATCAGCGGCCATTGCCGACTCCACGCCGCGCTCGACGAGCTCGACGAGGTAGGGGAACGTGGCGTTGGTGAGCGCGTAGGTCGAGGTATGAGGCACAGCGGCCGGCATGTTCCCGACCGCGTAATGGAGCACGCCGTGCATGAAGTAGGTCGGGTCCTCGTGAGTTGTCTCGTGCGTCGTCTCGACGCATCCGCCCTGGTCGACGGCGACGTCGACTATGACTGCCCCGGGTCTCATGGCGGCGACCATCTCCTCGGTTATGACGACCGGCGCCCTTCCCCCCGCCACGAGGACAGCACCGATGACGAGATCGGCTTCGGATATGGCCCGCTCTATCGACCCGCGGTTCGACGCCAAGGTCATGATCCGGCCCTGGTGGATCTGGTCGACCCAGCGCAGGCGGGCGATGTCCCGGTCCAGCAGCAAGACTTCGGCCTCCATACCCTGGGCTATCCACGCCGCGCTCCAGCCCACGTTGCCGGCACCGATCACGACGACGCGAGCCGGCCTCACGCCCGGGACGCCGCCGAGCAGGATGCCTCGCGTCCCGTGTGAGGCCTCGAGGAAGTGTGCCCCGACCTGGGTCGCTATCCGTCCTGCGACTTCGCTCATCGGGGCCAGGAGGGGAAGTTCGCCCGAGGGGAGTTGAACGGTCTCGTATGCGACCCCGGTCGTCTCGGACTCGAGCAGCGCCTTGGCCACGCCGGGGTAGGCGGCCAGGTGGAGATATGTGAAGAGCACGAGCCCGGGCCTCAGGTACGAGAGCTCCGATTCCTGTGGCTCTTTCACCTTGCACACGAGGTCAGCTGACCACGCGGTCGGAGCGTCGACCAGAGCTGCTCCTGCTGCTGCGAACTCAGCATCGCTCAGCGACGACCCGGTGCCGGCTCCCGTCTCGACGAGGACCCGGTGACCGTGCGCCGTCAGCTCGCGGACGCCGTCGGGGGTGATGGCAACCCGGCACTCCGCGACCTTGACTTCGGCGGGGACCCCGACGATCATGGCTGCGTCTCGAGGTGCTCATGCCGCGCGGCTTTGGCTGCTTCAGTCATCATGGCTGCCACCTTCTGGTTCCCCAACCGCTCGATTGTGGTGAACGTGCCAGCAACGCTAATGGCTGTCGCCCAGGTTCGCGAAAAGCTGGCCGCTTCGCCGCCCTATCGGCGGCAAATCCCTCGCTCGTGGCGGGGCGCGATGACCGGTGCGCGCGAGCGCCGCGAGTTTGGGGGAACGATCCCGTGTCATCCTGGGGGTCGTGCCCCTGAACTCGCTCCATGGCTGACCGACGGCCGAGAGCCCTGTGTACCATCGCGGCGTGCCGCTGATCGGAGGTGTCGCGGCGCTCGCTGGCAAGCGGGTCGCGATCTTCGGGGCCGGCATGGAAGGCCGGTGTTTCGCCCGGCAGTTCGGTCCGAGCTGTTCCGAGCTCGTCGTCCTCGACGACCTTGCCGGTGGTCCTGGCGCTGCGGGCGGTCCAGGCCGACCGGTCGAAGCCGAGCTGGGCGGCCTCGATGTGCTCTCGCCGTCGCTCCTAGAAGAGCGCCGTTTCGACTTCGTCGTTCACTCGCCCGGGGTATCGCGCTACGACGAACGTCTTGTGCGTGCGGCCCGGCTGGGTGCCGTGGTGACGACCCCGACCGCCCTCTTCATGGAGGACTTCTCGGACCGGCGGGTCGTGGCGGTGACCGGGTCCAAGGGAAAGACGACGACCGCGATGCTCACGGCGGCCGCTATTCGTGCCTGTGGGCTTGACGTCGCGCTTGCTGGCAACATCGGACGTCCTTTGACGGATCTTTACGGCGATGCTGCCCATGACGTGTTCGTAGTCGAGCTCTCGAGCTACCAGACGGCCGAGCTCACGACCTCGCCCACCGTCGGCGTCCTCACCCTGCTCGCACCCGACCATCTCGAGTGGCACCGGAGCCTCGAGAATTACTACGAGGACAAGTTGCGTCTGTTCTCGCATCGCGACGGGATCCCCGTCGCCGTCAACGGATGCTGCGAAGAGGCAGTCGCCCGGAGCTCGGAACTGGCCGGCAGAGTCCTCTACGGCGAGGGCGGACCGGTGCGCCTCGAACAGGCCAAGGTCGTCGCCTCCGATCTCGGGCCCCTTGACCTCGGGGGATTCCAGCTGCTGGGGGAGCACAACCTGCTCAACGCCTGTGGTGCGGTCACGGCCGGTCTCCTGCTCACCGGCGAGTTGCCCGACAAGAAGCGGCTGGAGTACGAGCTTTCGGCGGTCAGGGCACCGAGATCGAGGCTCGAGCCGATTGGGGTCGTCGACGGCGTCAGCTACATCGACGACGCCCTCGCCAGCAATCCCGGGGGGACGCTCGCCGCGCTCAAGGTCTTTGCCGGAAGACAGGTGGCGTTGATCGTCGGCGGTCACGACCGAGGCGTCGACTACACGCCGCTCGCCCGAGCGATCCAGTCAGGCTCGCCGCAACCGTTCGTCTTTTGGATCGGAGAAGCCGGAGCCGCCGTCGCCACCGCCCTCGGGCGCATCTCGAGCACCGCCCAACAGTGGCCCGCACCTTCGCTCGAGGCGGCCGTCGTCCTCGCCGCTTCCTGTCCGGGGATCACAGCGGTGCTTTTCTCGCCGGCGGCGCCGACCCCGCATGACGAGGGGACCTACCTCGACCGCAGCCGGCGGTTCAGGCACGCCGCCGGGCTCGAGCACGCTCTCGGGGCGGAGGGCGCCGTCAAGGCCGACCATGCCGAGGGCGCCGTCACGGCCGAGCAAGCCGAGCATGCCGTCAGGGCCGAGCATGCCGTCAAGGCCGAGGGCGCCGTCAAGGCCGAACAAACTGCCGGGACCGACCAGGTTGTGCCCGTTGGTGAACGGGGACGTCGTGACGGCGCCTGAGCTGGAGCACGTCGAGACGTTCAGGATCGTCAGCTTCGACTTCGACCCTGCGAAGAACACGGCCCGCTTCGACTACGCCTTCGACGACGCCCACAGCTTCCGCGAGACCGTCGAGCTAGGTGGGCCGCCGCTCGGGTCGCCTCCGGGGAAGGGCATCGAGCGCGCGCTGCGGCTCGTGCATCTCGCCGCCGGTGTCAGCTACTACAAGGCGGCGGCCCCGGAGAGGATCGTCGTCGAGACGGGGCCGCTCAGCCGGGGTGAGGCAGGCCTCGTCCACGACCTGTACGACAAGGGCCTGCGCGAGTTCGCGGTGGCCAACCAACTGCAGGTTCCGATCGATTTCGAGCTGAGAATTGAGCCAGAGCGCGGACATGCGCCCGGTGGGGTGGCTGCTGGCGTGCCGGCAGGGACCTGGGACGTCGCAGAGCAGGTTCGCGACGCCCCGCGGCCTGGGATCGCCGTACCCATCGGCGGGGGGAAGGACTCGATCGTGCTGGTGGAAGCCCTGAAGGCCGCGGGTCCGGCGGAGGACGTCCCGACCTGGCTGGTGGCGATCAACAAGCGTCCCGCCATGGAGCGCATCGCTCAAGTCGCAGGGTTGCCGTTCGCCTCCATCACGCGAACCATCTCGCCCCGGTTGTTGGAGCTCAACTCAGCCGGGGCCCTGAACGGTCACGTGCCGATAACCGCCATCGTGTCGCTCATCGCCGTGGCGGCGGGGTACGTCTATGGCTACGACACGACGCTCATGGCCCTCGAGCGCTCGGCCGACGAGGCCACCGCGCTCATCGACGGCGTTGCCGTCAACCACCAATGGAGCAAGAGCACAGAGTGCGAGCTCGGGTTGCGCTCTGTCATCCGAGAGTCGGTCTCGAGCTCGATCGAGTACTGCTCCGGGCTGCGCTCGTGCGGCGAGCTCGAGATCGCGAGGTGGTTCGCGGGCCTACCTGCCTATCACAGCGGCTTCAGGAGCTGTAACCAGGTGTTTCGCTCCGGTGCGCAGTTTGACGGGTGGTGTGGCAGATGTCCTAAATGTCGGTTCGTGTTCCTCGTGCTCGCCCCGTTTCTCGACCCTGGGCACCTTTCGGCCAT
>JBKQMT010000067.1:0-6755 GCA_052146595.1 Acidimicrobiales bacterium | reverse complement strand
GGCTTCGACGGTGCGTGGGGGTTCGATCACTTCGTCCCGATGTACGGCGAGGGCCCGGGCGAGTGCTTTGAAGGCCTGACCACACTTGCCGCGTTGGCCACTGCGACGAGCAGGATACGGCTCGGGCTGCTCGTAACCGGTGCGACCTACCGGCACCCGTCCGTCCTAGCAGCGCAGGCGGTCACCGTTGACCACGCGAGCCATGGACGGTTGGAGCTCGCCCTCGGCGCCGCCTGGTACGAGGCCGAGCACCGCCAGCTCGGGATCGAGTTCCCGCCTGTAGGCGATCGCTTCGACCGCCTGGAGGACACCCTCGAGATCATCATTCGTCTCACG
Source organism: Acidimicrobiales bacterium (assembly GCA_052146595.1). Classification (GTDB taxonomy): domain Bacteria; phylum Actinomycetota; class Acidimicrobiia; order Acidimicrobiales; family Bog-793; genus Fen-455. The sequence continues at coordinate 6,419 of JBKQMT010000067.1, read as the reverse complement.
ACGGGCGATGTCGTGTCCCATGACGGGCATCATTTCAGCCTCACCGGGGCGCGCCTGCGCCCGGTCCCCGTCCAGCGCCCTCACCCACCAATCTGGATCGGCGGCTCCGGCCTGCGACGCACACTCCCGCTCGCGGCACGCTACGCCGACGTCTGGCACAGCTACGGCAGTCCGGAGAGGCTGGCTGAGCTTTCGGCTCGCCTCGACCGGCTGGCTGATGAAGCCGGCAGGGATCCTGGCGCCATCGCGAGGGCCTCGTCGCTCTCGCTCTCGGAGAGCGACGCCGAGGTCCGCGCCAACATCGAGAGGCTGGCGGAGGCGGGTTTCGGCTACCTCGTCTGCGGCTGGCCGAGCGAGGGCAGGAGCCGCGTAGAGGCTTTCGCCGGCACGATGATGGTCGACTACCCGGACTGAGTGCCAGGGTGCGTCTGACAGAATCCCAGACATGCCTGTGACTGCGTACACACCTGGATTGGTCCTGACAGACCACGAGTTCGACGTGCCCCTGCGGTACTCGGATCCGGACGGCGAGCGGATCACGGTCTTTGCCCGGGAGGTAGCGGCTCCTGACGGGCGCGACCGTCCGTTTCTCGTCTTTCTGCAGGGAGGTCCTGGGATGGAGGCGCCGCGACCGACGGCTCACCCGTGGGCACCGGGCTGGCTGGAGCGCGCCCTGAAGGACTTCCGCGTGCTCATGCTCGACCAGCGGGGAACCGGCAGGTCGACGCCGGTCGCAACCCTGAAGGGGATGAGCCCGGAAGAGCAGGCTGGCTACCTGGCCTGTTTCCGTGCCGATTCGATCGTGAAAGACGCCGAGCTCATCCGCAACGATCTGGGCGTCGAGCGCTGGAGCGTGCTCGGTCAGTCCTTCGGCGGCTTCTGCGTGCTGCACTACATGTCGGCGGCACCCGGCGGGCTGAAGGAAGCCTTCCTGACCGGTGGGTTGCCACCGGTCGGCCGCCATCCCGACGAGGTCTACCGCGCCACCTATGCCCGGACGCTTGAGCGCTGCCGCCGCTACTACGAGCGTTACCCGGGCGATCGGGATCGGGTGCGGAGGCTACAGGCCTGGGTGGAAGAGGGGACCGTCATCCTGCCGGGCGGGGATCGGCTCACGCAGCGGATGTTCCGCCAGCTCGGCCACATGCTCGGCATGAGCGATGGCGCGGACCACCTGCATTACATAATGGAGCTGCCCGAGGACTCGCCGGGGTTCCTACACGACCTCGAGGCCGGCCTTCCGCCGTTTTCCCGCAATCCGCTCTACGCAGCGGTCCACGAGTCCTCCTACTCCGACGGAGCCGTGACCAACTGGTCGGCGGCTCGCGTGCAACCTGACGAGTACGAGACGCAGCCTGAGCTGTTCACCGGTGAGCACGTGTTCCCGTGGATGTTCGACGACTACGGAGCGCTCCGGCCCCTGCGCGAGGGGGCCAACCTGCTTGCCGGCTTCGAGTGGCCGAGCCTCTACGACGCCGAGCGCCTGCACAGCTGCCAGGTGCCGGCGGCTGCGGCCATCTACGCCTACGACATGTACGTGGAGCGATCATTCTCCGAGGAGACGGCGGAGCTGATTCCCGGCATGCGCACCTGGCTGACCAACGAGTTCGAGCACAACGGTCTTCGCGCCGAGGGCGGGCGAATACTCGACCGGTTGATCAGCTTGGCGCGTGGCCACTGAGGCCCTGGACCGGAACACCCTGATCCGGGCGGACAACCGCTCCAGACGGCAAGCTGTGGTGACGGTGTCGCCAAACCACGGCCCGGTCCTCGCGTCCAGCATCTGTCAAGTGTGACGGGCTCTTCCAGACCAGGCAGCCCGGTCCATCCTCCAAATGCAGCTCACCCCTGTCTCGCCGGGCGCCCCAACCTTCACCGGCTGTTCGCGCACCATCTCGAAACCCAACTTCAAGGGAACACGACCGCTGGCCACGTTCGACTTGTCGTGATGGATCTCGATGTGCGTCACTCCCGGAAGACTCAGCCCGAAGGTGGTCAGCACTTCTGCGGCGCTGGTCGCGAAGCCGCGACCGACGAACTCGGAATGCACCCAATAGCCGATCTCGAGCCCGTCCTCAGCGATGCGTCGCATGAGTCCCGCACCGCCCACCACACGTCCTCCGCGAAACATCCCGAACGAGTACTGAGTGCCCTCGGTCCAGTCACGGTCCCATTGGGCGAGAAGTTTCTCGCGGTCCTTCAGCGTCGTCGGTTCGAGGGCCGCCCACGGCATCCAAGGACGCAGATGTTCCAAGCTCTCGCTCACGGCCGCCGCCAGCGCCGGCGCGTCCTCCTGCTGGTAACGCCGCAGGACGAACTCCTCGAGAACAAGTTCTCCAGGCGGAGAAGGCACTGCCTTCGTCATGCCTTCCACAATATGGCCAGGTGTCCGCAGCCTCGCCCGGTCGCCGGAGCCCGGCACAGCTCGTACGATGCCGGAGTGTCTGATGAAACCCCCTCCGTGAGATCTGACAAGTGGGACCCCGACCAGTACTCCAAATTCGCCGCCGAACGTTCGAGGCCGTTCTTCGATCTCCTCGCGATGGTGCGCCCTGTTCCTGGCGGCGACGTGATCGACCTCGGTTGCGGGACGGGCGAGCTGACGGTCAGGCTGCACGAGCACACCCGGGCCGGCACGACCGTCGGAGTCGACAGCTCGGAGGCGATGCTGGCCAGGGCACGCCCCTTAGCGGGAAACGGTTTGCGGTTCGAGGCCGCCGACATCGACCGCTTCGAGGCGGACCAGAGCTTCGACGTCGTCTTCGCCAACGCCAGCCTGCAATGGGTTCCCGATCATCCCCGACTGCTGCGCCGGCTCACCGCCATGCTTCGCGCGGGCGGACAGATCGCCGTTCAGGTGCCGGCCAATTTCGATCACCCGTCCCATACAATTGCCGCCGAGGTTGCTCACGAACCTCCTTTTCTGGCGTACATGACCGTTGCTCCGGCGGCCGTCGCGAGCCCGGTACGCGCACCGGAGCAGTACGCCGAGATGCTGTACGCGCTCGGTTTCTCCCAGCAGAATGTCCGCTTGCAGGTCTATGACCACGAGCTTGCCTCGACTGGCGCTGTGGTCGAATGGACAAAGGGTACCGTGCTCTTGCGGTTCCAGAACCTGCTGCCCCCTGAGCTGTGCGACCGGTACGTGGAGCGCTACCAACAACGTCTCGGGGAGGTTCTCGGCGACCGGGCCCCGTACTTCTACGCATTCAAACGGATCTTGTTCTGGGCACGCCTTCCAGATAGCGCCATCGCTCCCCGGAACTGACTGGAGGCACCGTGAACGAGACCGCGGATGACCTCAGCAGGCTGCAGGCTCTCTTGGACGAGAGCGACGCGAGTGCAGGTCGGCATCTGCGCGAGGTGATCACCACCGGGCGAAGGCTCACGGCCCCGGAGCTATGTGCTCGGCTGACGGGTATGCGGCTTTTGACCCTGGCGACTGTGACCTCGGACGGTCGCCCGCTGACTGGGCCGGTCGACGGAGTCTTCTAACGGGGAGCGTTCCACTTCGGATCGTCTCCTGATTCCCTGCGTATTCGCCACATCAGACAACGTCCTCACGTCAGCGCGACCCACCTGCCCGGCGAGGAGCTGTCTCTCACAGTGCATGGGCAAGCCGCGCTGCTCGACATGCGAGCAGGAGAAAACGAAGAACTTCGCAAGATCTTGCTCGATCTGTACACGCCCCGGTACGGACCCGACTGGGAAAGCTTCCTCGATGCGAATGTTCGCGTCCGCATTGACCCCGATCGAATGTTCACCTTCCACGTGGAATGATCCCGGACAGCCTTTGGATTCCCCTCATGACTGTGCGACTGCCAGCGGCGCAAAGGCGAGCCGGAAGGAAGCGAAGCTCCTCAAATAGGGCCCCTTACCAGCGGCCGCGGTGGACCACTTCTTCGAATGGCCGCCGGTTCGGCTTTGCGATCGGCTTCAGCGGTCGATCGGCCGGATAGCCGAAAGCGAGCATGTAAGCGCAGACGTGGTCTGCGGGCACACCTAAGATGCGCCGGCATCCCTCCTGGTCGCCGATGGCGGAATGGCCGCTACCGATGCCAAGGTCGGTGGCCGCCAGCATCATCGCCATTGTCGCCTGGCCGAGGTCGTATTGGTCGAGTGTCCACACCCGCTCGTTCTCCGGCTCAGGCAGGACGAGGACAATCGCCGCCTTTGCCGTGGCCAGGTGATGGGCGGCGGTCCACACCGTCGACAGCTCATGCAACTGACCCGGGTCCGTCACCAGGACGAAGTCCCAAGGCTGCCGGTTCGACGCCGACGGCGACCGCCATCCGGCTTCGAGGATCCGCTCGAGGTGTTCGGGAGCGATGGCCCGGTCCTCATAGGTGCGAACGTTACGACGAGCTCTGATGGCGTCCCAGGTCTCCATGATCGGAGGCTACCGGTCCTCCTCCTCCGAAGACACCCGATCGAGACCACACCTGGCCAAGTGGAGCCACGGGGACGTTCGCATGAGGCAGAATTGCTGCAGGCGCCTTGTCGCCGAGCAGTTGTCGAAAGTGGGGGCCCTGGGTGATCGAGGTCGAGCGCAAATTCGTCATCGACGAGGGCGCCGAGCTGCCAGGTTTTGAGTCCTTGGCGCCGTCTCTTCGCGTGGGATCAGTGGAAACGCTCGACCTCGACGCCGTCTACTACGACACATCCGATTACCGGCTTGCCCGCACCGGGGCTGCCTTGCGGCTGCGGCTGGGAGGCAATGACCCCGGGTGGCACCTCAAGGTCCCTGGCAAGAGCGCCGACACACGCGTCGAGCTGCGACGTCCCGCTCCTCACATTGACGCAGCCTGTCTCCTCCTCGAACCGCCGGCGGTCCCCGAGGAGCTGATCGATCTGACCCTCGCTCGTACCGGTGGCCGGAAGCTCCAGCCCGTCGTGAGGCTCACGACCCGACGCACGAGGACCGTTCTCGTCAGTCCGGAGAGCCGCCCGCTCGCGGAAGTGGACGAGGACGAGGTTGGAGCGTTCCTCAACGGCCATTCGGAACCTCATGACCGCTGGAAGGAGCTGGAGATCGAGCTGCTCGAAGGCAGCCCGCGGGAGCTGGCGAGGATCGGCCGGGAGCTCGAGCGCTCTGGAGGGCGACCAGCCGAGTATCCCTCCAAGTTCGCACGCGCCGTCGGGGCGGCCGCAGGCAACCCGCTCGTAGCCGAGCCTCGGCCGTCCAAGAGCGCCGCCGACTCCGTCGGTTGGGTCTTCACCAGACGGTGGCACGATCTCGTCCTCGAGCTCATCGAACGCGATGTCGGAGTGCGCTTGGGCGATGCCGAAGCGGTGCACAGGATGCGGGTCGCCATTCGGCGACTGCGGAGCGCGTTGAGGACATTCGCCCCCGTGCTCGACAAGGAGTCCGCACGTTGGCTGCGTGAGGAACTTGGATGGCTGGGGGGCGTTCTCGGGCCGCTCCGAGATACCGACGTGCTCAGGAGCCAACTCGAAAGGCTTCTCGACACGCTCCCAGCCTCCGAGGTGGTCGGCCCCGTAGGCGACGAGATCGGCAGTCATTTCGCCGAGGCTCGCCAGCAGGCACTGGCTGCAGCGCTGGTTGCGATGCGTTCGGACCGCTACCTGACCCTGTTGAACGTGCTTCGGGCTGTCAGCGCTGCCCCTCCGACCCGGCCGAAGGCAAAGCGGACCGTCAACAGAGCAGCGCCGTGGCTGCTGCGCCGCGACCTCGAGCGCGTGGAGCGCCGCTTCGAGACAGCGCGGGCGATGGGGGCCGGCGCACAGCGCGAGCGCGCCTTGCACGAGGTCCGCAAGGCGGCAAAGGGTATGCGCTACGCCGCCGAGGCCTTCGAGCCCTTCCTGGGAAGGGCAGCCACACGGATCGCGAAACGCTTCGAGGCGATCCATGAACTGCTGGGAGCAAGCCAGGACGCCGTCGTGGCGAGAGCTGTCCTTCGTGAGCTCGGAGCCGGCAGGGGCGCGCACCCAGGCCACAACGGCTACACCTACGGCCTGCTGGCCGGACTCGAGGAGCGCCGCTTCGCCGATGCCGCCTCGGAGCTTCCCGATCTTTGGGAGTCGGCTTCACGCGCCAAGCTCTGGGATGCCCTGGACCGCTGAGGAGAGGCTGGGAAAGGGAGGGGAGCCTCGTGGTGGTGCCAGCCAGCGACCAGGCACATTGCCCCTAAGGTTGGGCGCTTCGCATGCCGAAGCTGTATTGGCAGAACTGCGCAAAAAATCGAGAGGGACCACCCGATGTCAGAAGCTACCAAAAGGCTGCGCGCGCGGCGCCTCATGTTCGAAGAGGCCGGAGCAGAGGGCTTCACGCTTATCGAGCTGCTCGTTGTGCTGCTCATCATCGGCATTCTCCTTGCGATCGCCATCCCGACGTTCCTGTCGGTGACCAAGACCGCGAACAACACTGCTGCGCAGGCCAACTTGCAGACGGCCCTCAC
>JBKQMT010000066.1:0-4373 GCA_052146595.1 Acidimicrobiales bacterium | reverse complement strand
CGGCCTCAGGGCGAGAGCGGCCACCGGACTCGGATGCATGCAAGCAGGCGCCGAGAAGTTGGGTGTCATAGAGGCAAGTTACGCCTCCGCGATAATCGGCGTTCTTAGCCCCGTGTCGTCTCATTGATTTTGAACAGTGAGCTGTGTTTCAGGAACATAGACTCAGGACACGCAACGCCTCCCCAAGGACTGTCCCCTGGGTTGGTCTTCGACACGATCAGCGCGTATCAGCGTACCGAAGCGCTCCGGGCGGCCATCGAACTTGATTTGCTCTCGCTAGTGGCTGCATGGTGCCAGACGGCGACCAAACTAGGATGAATAGGAGCCGAGGAGACAAGACTTGAACTGGCGACCTCACGGTCCCGAATGGGGCGCTTTGGCTTGACGTAGATTGTTTCCAAATAGCAACTTAAGTATGGCTTGGTAGTCGCAATCGTTCTCCAGGGATCCCAAAGAATTTCGGGGTTTCTCTGTGATCTACCGCCGTTTTGGTGCCATGGCACTGAAACTCCGCGAAGCTGCCGTCAACAGGTCAGGTATGGCAGGGCGGCGGCGGAACGGACGAGATCACTGAAGCCGGGAGCCGTCAGCCAGCAGTCGCTTGGGTCTTCCCTCGTCCGAGTTGGTCAAGTTACGTCGGTATCCCCGCCACGATCGATTGGCGGGCGCAGTCCTTGACGCCCCGGCTGGCCGCGAGCGATGCACGAACTAGAGCGAGCGGTCTCCCTAACCCGCACATTCGCTACAAGGGCTGCGCGAGCGTGTTGATACTCTCAGGGAGGACCGTTAGAGGAATGCCACCAATGCCGAAGCTGCGCACTTTCTCTACATCTTGCAGAGTGGCGATCTTAACCCTACTATAGGTCCATGGTGACTTAAGAAGGATGTTTCGCGGAGCAGAACATCGAAACGAAACATGGTCAGTGCGATCCTCGCCGGGCGCGTCGATGTACACCGCACATCCTTCGACTCTTCGCTAGCAGTTGACGCGGCAGGCTGACATTCGCCGGTGGTCGCGCGATGTGCTTTCTCTGGCGGAATTGTCCGGCGAGCCCAGGGGCAGCTTTCCGAGACCTCACTTCAATCTGTGTTGTCTCCTGATTCGCTTCGATACGTTGAGTGTATGGAGAGCGACCCATGCCGGCGATCCTCCGTCAGATCCTGAGCCGTGTGACAAGTGACCGCCATCGAATGGACCGATCACGTTTCCGCCGCCGCTTGCGGCCCGACCTGGTCGTGCTCGAAGACCGGATCAATCCATCGAATGTCATTGTAACCGGGTTGAGCCCAACGTCCGGCCCGACGGCCAGCGGCACTATCGTTACGATTATGGGGACCGGCTTCACAAACGTCACCGCGGTCGACTTCGGCACGAACAACCCGGCGACAACCTTCAACGTCGCCAGCAACGGTTTGTCGCTTATGGCCCTGAGTCCTGCGGGCACTGGCACCGTGGACCTGACCGTGACCACACCGGGCGGGACGTCGGCCACGTCGAACGACGATTTATTCACGTACGCGCCGACGGTTTCGGGCATCAGACCGTCGACAGGTCCGCTGGATGGCGGCACGTTGGTGACGATCACCGGGACGGGCTTCGCCGCCGGCGCGGCGGTCGAGTTCGGTACCACGATGGCAACGAACGTCACCGTCGTCAGCGCCTCCACGATCACGGCCTCAAGCCCGCCGGTTGTGAACCCCGCCTCTGTGGGCGTGACCGTGACGACGTCGAGCGGGACGTCGGCCACCTCGCCTACCGATGTATTCACCTACGCGCCCAAGCCGACCGTGCTGGTCGTGAGCCCGAGCGACGGAGCGCTGGGCGGTGGCACATTCGTGACGATCACCGGCACAGGCTTCGACGGCGCCACGGCGGTCGACTTCGGCACCAGCCCGGCGACCGATGTGACCGTCGTCAGCGACACGACGATCACGGCCGAGAGCCCGGCGGGCACCGGTAATCAGGACGTGACCGTGACGACACCGGGCGGCATGTCGCCCATGATGTCCGCGCCCGAATTCGACTACATGGCCGCGCCGACCGTCTCTGGCTTGAGCGTGGCTGCCGGCCCAGCGGCCGGCGGCACAATGGTGACGATCACCGGGAATGGCTTTACCGATGTCTCGGCGGTTGACTTCGGCACCAACCCCGCGACGATCTTGCCCGTCTCCAGCAGCGGTACGTCGCTGACGGTCGTGAGCCCCGCGGGCACGCCTGGCCTCGTGGACGTCACCGTGACTGCCACAGGCGGGACGTCAGCCACATCGATGGACGATTTGTTCACGTACGTTGCTGGGCCAACGGTCGCGCCGACAGTTACGGGCATCAGTCCGATCACCGGTCCGGTGGGCGGCGGCATCTTGGTCACCATCACGGGCAGCAACCTGGCGGATGCCGCGCTGATCGAGTTCGGGCAGACGCCGGTCACCACCGTCGTCAGCGATTCGGCCGGCCAGATCGCGGTAGTCAGCCCTCCGGCCACCGGTATCAGCGTCGCAAACGTTACCGTGACAACGCCGGCCGGGATGGCGGCCACCTCATCTGCCGATCTTTTCTTCTACGCTTCCGCCCCGGCCCCGGCAATCGCGCCGAGCGTCTCGGGCATCAGCCCGGCGTATGGTTCGCCTGCCGGCGGCACGATTGTGACCATAACCGGGACGGGGTTCATCCCGACCTCCCCCGCGGCTGTCTACTTTGGGACCAGCCCTGCAACGAACGTGACCGTTGTGAGCGCCACCACGATCACAGCCGAGAGCCCCGCGGGCACCGGCACCGTGGGCGTGACTGTGATCACCCCGGGCGGCAGCTCGAGCGCACCGCCCGCTGAGGCATTCACCTACACCTCCATGGACGGCCCTCGCGTGCTGGGCGTGCAGTTCTCTGTGTACCGCGCCGCACCAACCAGCGTGGTCATTGACTTCAACGGCCCCCTCGACGCATCGACGGCCCAGAACGTCTCGACTTATCAAATCGTCGGCCCCGGTGGCCGCCGGGTCAAGGTCAAGTCGGCCAACTACAACCCGGTTATGAAGAGTGTGACCCTGGTACTGGCCGAGCGGCTGAAGCTGCATACGAGCTATCGCCTGACGGTCAATGGCACGACGTCGTCGGGGCTGAAGAGTCTGGCGGGCTATCCGCTGGACGGTGCAGGCGATAACGAGCCGGGGAGTAATTACGTCACGACGCTGACTGAGAGGAACTTCGCTGCACCGACCAGCCGGCGGCCGATTGCGGCTGTCGTCAAGGCACGAACCAGGAGCAATATTGTTCGTGTAAGAACAACAGCTGACAACCACGCGAAGTAGCATCAACCGCATTCAGACGGGCACGGAGGGCTGTCCCGATTGACGAATTCACAGAGTTAGGGTTGCCCCATATAAAGCTCGTCCTCCCAGCCCCAGTTTCCTGCGGCGTCGGACCTGAAGCGCACAATGAGTGTCTTGGAGAGACCATTGCTGCTGCAGCAAGTGACCTTAAGGATCTGCGAGGTGATCCAGCGGAAGTAGACCGGGTATCCAGGCTCCAAGGTGTAAGGGCCGTACATGATCGGCGTGTCGCCGGAACCCCATCCGTAGATCTTGAACGTGTCCTGGTTAGGGCCGTAACGCACTGCGAACGTGCCCCACTCATTGGCTGGCGCGAGCGCGAGACTCTTGTTTGCATAAAGACAGCTTGCACCATCGATTGGGTCTACGAAAAAGCGGTCCGCTGGCGGGACAGGGGAAGCCGCGTCGGCGGTAGATGAAGCTCCGCAAAACAAGACGCAAAGCCAGCGGAGCAACAGCGAAGGAAGCGAAGACGCACCCGCGGAAGACGAGCTTTTTGGCGCGTGAGACGAAGACGCAGCGGCGCGCTTGAAATAGATCTCCAATATATTAAAGCCTGGCCCAGTCACATGAATCTGCAAATTCTCAAATTCCTTGTCGGCCTCGAACACTGTCCACGGGGGCGGCACACAGGGGTCGCACACGGGCACCGGGTAAGGACCTGATTGGCTGTGCTTATGGTTGCCGTGCCCAAGACCTCCCGCTGAGCTTGTGGAGACCGCAACGGCCAGCGCAATGGCCAGAATAATCATCCCCGTTCCCGCATGTCTTTTGACGTCCATGGCTCCTCCAAAAGGGGGATAGTAGATGCCCTAAGGGGTTGATTGGAAAACGGGGATGAACACCGCGAGTTTTCCAAAAGATACTACGCAATTCTTCTTCCCACGTGAATTCTTGATAGCGGTCACGTAGCCGAATTTCGGAATGCAGCCCCTACGTAAAAGAAGCTCACAAAATGAACTGACGGGGATATTCCAACAAATCAGGGAACAGCACAGCGACACCATTGCTTCTTGAATTCCTCCCCGCCAGTTATTGGCGAAAAC
>JBKQMT010000065.1:0-54049 GCA_052146595.1 Acidimicrobiales bacterium | reverse complement strand
GTGCAGCTCCAATAAGCGCCCAATGGCGAGTCGCCGGTGCGCAGCGACATCGTCACGCCCTCGTACGTGAAGAGTTACCCCTACGACGCCGTGGCGCTCGACACGCTCCCGTACGGCTCTGTCGAGTACACCCTGGCCTACGACCAGGTGTTCAACGAGCCGGCCTCGCCGTGGTTGAAGATGTTCGACGAGGCTGTCTACAGCGACAACGTCAGTCAAGCCCTCGTGATCGGACAGAGCGGTATCCAGGCCACTCTCAACTCGGTCACCTCGTAGCCAGCGCGGCCGCCGCGGCGCTTCCCTTTCAGGGCGGCGCCGCGGCGCTGCTTTTCCCGACGATTGAATGCGTCTTTAATAGGTGACATCCCGGACCCACCGGCAGGGAAGGTGAGAGGGTGCCAAAGCCCACATCGCCAGTACAGGCAGCGCCGTTCCGGGGTGGCTCGCGCTCTTTCTCAGCGAAACCGGCGGGCCGATCGCGGGTTCGTGCCCGTCGCGAGGCTCGGGCCGCGTACGCTCTCATCGCTCCAGCCATCGCGATCGTCGGAGTCTTCATCTTGTACCCGCTCGGCTTCGGCGCGTACATCTCCTTCACGAATTGGCCCCTCATCGGCCCGGTCCACTTCAACGGCACCGCTAACTACACCGCGCTCATACATAACACCGTCTTCATTCATTCGATCGTGTTCACCTTGGAGTACACGGCGATCGTCACAGCGCCGATCCTCGTGGTGGGCTACTTGCTGGCCGTCTTCGTTCGCTCGAATCGCTTCGGCTCGACGCTGTTCCGGACGTGCTTCTTCCTGCCGTTCATCATCGGACTCAGCACCTTGAGCTTCCTCATCTATGTCGAGCTCCAGCCGGGCTTCGGCACAGTCAATGTTCTTCTCTCCAAGCTCCACATCGTCGGCATAAACACGCCTTGGACGGCAAGCACCGGGCTCGCCCTCACCGCAATCTGCATCCTTGTCGTGTGGTTCGCTTCGGGGCTCACGATGATGCTTCTGATGGCCGGGATGCAGAGCATTCCGGAGCAGCTCTACGAGTCGGCGGACGTCGACGGCGCCTCGTGGTGGCAGTCCGAACGGATGATCACCATCCCGATGCTCCGGCGCTCGATCGTGCTCAGCCTCGTGATCTCCATCATCGGCTCGCTCCTCGCCTTCAACCAGTTCTTCATCATCACCGACGGCGGGCCGGGCTCGAGCACACAGAGCGTTGTCATGCAGATCTACGAGACGTTCAACGCGTCGATGAGCGTCGGTTCTGCCAGCGCGATGTCGGTCGTCCTCGTCGCTGTCGTCGGTCTCATCACGTTCCTGCAGATTCACTTCCTGAGTCGTGACGATGCCTGAACGGACCTCGGACACGACGCTGCCGAACCGTCGAAGGGCACGACGGGGAACGGCCCTTTATCTCGTCGCAGGGGCAATGATCAGCGCGATCTTCGTGGTGCCTCTCCTGTGGGAGATCCTCCGCTCCTTCCAGGCACCCGGAGAGATCATCTCGCCACCGTCCCTGAAGAGCTTCTCCGATCTCGGCTTCCACAACTACGTGGAGCTTCTCAGTAGCGACGACATTCTCCGCAACGTCATGAACAGCGTCATAGTCGCGGTCGCGACCTCCGTAATCACGGCAACAGTGGCGACGCTCGCCGGCTATGGCTTCGGGAGGTTCAAGTTCCGGGGGTCGAGCATCGCCTTTGCTCTTGTCCTGCTTGCGTTCATGGTGCCGTTCCAGGCGGTCCTGACCCCGCTCTTCCTTGAGTTGCACTTCCTCCATCTTCTCAACAGCCTTCCTGGCCTGGCGTTGTTCTACACGGCGTTCAACCTCCCTTTCGGTACCTACCTGATGCGCAACACCTTCCTGCAGATACCGAACGAGCTTGTCGATGCCGCAGAGGTCGACGGAGCTTCGGTCATGTCGACGCTCACCCGAGTGCTTCGGCCGATGGTCATCCCTGGCATCGCTACGACGGTCCTATACGCCTTCTTGTTCTCTTGGACCGAGTTCCTCGGTGCGCTCACGTTCACGACGAACGACTGGGTCTATACGCTGCCCGTGGCGCTCGTGAACGTCGAATCGAGCGACACCTACGGTCAGATCAACTATGGAGTCCTTGTCGCAGGGGCGGTGATCGCCATGATCCCTTGCATCATCATCTACGTCGCACTCCAGCGTTACTACGTGCGGGGTCTCGTCTCCGGCGCCGTCAAAGGCTGAGTCGCACGAATGCACGCGGCCGGGATGTCACAGCGGACACCGAGACATCGAGGCGCGAGGTTCCTCGGAACTGAGCTGCCCGGCTTGCCTAGGGCTTGGCGCGCGGAGCGAGAACCAGAGTTCGGTGAAACCGATGCCTAGTGCGATCTCTAGGCCAGGCGATGATTCGCCACAGGCGAGCGTAGGCGGCGGTGACGGAGGTCGAACGGACAAGCGACCCAAGACCCCGACGATTCGCGACGTCGCCGCGTTCGCGGGCGTGTCCATCGGCACGGTCTCGAAGTCGCTGAACGGAAGGGAAGGCGTCAGCGGCCGGACGCGGGCCAAAGTGCTCAAGGCGGCCGAGCAACTCGGCTTCCACTCCAACGCCTTGGCGAGGAACCTGCTTACCGGGAGGAGCTTCACGGTAGGGCTGATCACCAACGACAGCTTTGGCAGGTTCAGCATTCCCGTGATGCTTGGCGCAGAGGATGCACTCCAGGCGGGTCAGATCGCTGTGTTGCTGTGCGACGGGCGCGACGACGCGATACGGGAACAGCACTACGTCCGCACGCTGCTCGCCCGGCGCGTCGACGGGATCATCGTCACTGGACGGCGCAGCGACCCACGACCACCCGTCGGCACGGACTTCCGCGTCCCGATCGTCTACGCGATGAGCGAGTCGACGAATCCCGACGATGTGTCCGTCTTGCCGGACGATGAGGGGGGCGGGCGTCTCGCGGTCGAGTACCTGCTTGCGACGGGTCGGAGGAGGATCGGACATATTACCGGGCCGTCTGACTTTCGAGCGGTCCGTCTCCGCGCCGCGGGAGCGACCGGCGTCCTGGCAGACGCGGGACTTTCGTTGGCCGGGGACGGCGCCCTCCATGGAGAGTGGAGCGAGGAGTGGGGCCGACAAGCAGCAAGCATTCTGTTGCGCCAGACACCAGACGTCGATGCGGTCTTTTGCGGAAGCGACCAGATCGCGCGGGGAGTTGCCGAGTCTCTCAGGGAATTAGGCTGCAAGGTTCCTGACGACGTCGCCCTTGTGGGCTTCGACAACTGGACCGTCATGGCCGAGGCTTCGAGACCACCGCTCACGACGATCGACATGAATCTCTCCCAGGTCGGCCAGACAGCTGCACAGATCCTTCTCGCCGCGATCGACGGCCGCACGACCCGCGGCACGCGGCTGGTGCCCTGCCAGCTCGTCGTCCGGGCGTCGACAAGAGCTCCTGATCACCGGTACAAGGGAACGCCTCCGACCTCAGAGTCCTAGTTCCTCTCGAAAGGAGAGCTGACGGTGCCGGCCAACTCGAGAAGCTGGCCAGGGTCCGCCCGAACGGCTCAGCAGCCAGCTCATCCGTAACGCCTGGCTGGCCGAGAGGAGATCGCGACGGCCCGGATCTCAGGATCGGTCCCGCTTCCGCCGATATGTAGAGGTGTGAACGAGAGGCTCCGGTCGGACATCGACTTCGAGGCGTTGTTCCAACGCGCAAGCCTGGCGGCGACGGCGGAGGCTTGTGAAGCCTGCCTGGCCGAGATCACGCGAGGGCTCGAGTCGACGTCGGCTCCCGGCGATCAGGCCCGGCTGCTCATGTGCCGGGCGCGAGTGCGATCGAATCAGTGGCGCACCCGAGAGGTCTGTGAGGACGCCGTCAGAGCAATGGCTCTCTTCGAGGCGGCCGGCGACGCGGAGCTCGCGATTGACGCCGCGAGCCTGGGTGCGGCGCACGGCTCGCGCCTTGGCGAGCTCTCCCTGGCCGCAGAGCTGGCGACAAAGAGCATCCTCGGCCTGGAGTCAGTCACAGATGACCGTCTCCGGTGGGAGATCACCAATCGGCTCGGTATCTTCTGCTACTCGTTCTTCGACTACGACCGGGCAGTCGAGCAATTCGAGGTCTCACTCGCCGTCGCCGAGCGCATGGGTGACGCGGAGAAGGTCTACCGCCCGCTTCACAACATTGCTGACGCGTTGCTGCTTGCCTCACGACAGCAGCGAACGTGCGGTATGGGAGCAAGCTTCGTTCGGCTCGAACGTGCCGAAACGGCGATACGAAGATTGCTCAGCGAGGGGACTGCAGAGATAAGTCGTCGGTCTGGCAGCTACCGCCTGCTTGCAGAGGTCCTCTGCGACTTGGGCCGCGTGGAGGAAGCCCTGCAGCTGCTGGACGAGTTCCGGGATGAGGCGAACGCCATCGCGTCTGCATCCCAGCGCGCTGCCGTCGCGCTCGTCGAGGCGCGGTGTCTCCGCCTGGCAGGCCGCGAGGAAGAAGCCTTGGCTGCCGCCCGTCGTGGGGTGGAGATCGTGGAGGGGAGCAACGACGAGCAGGAGTTGACGCTGGCGCTCGAGGAGCTCGTTGCTTGCGAGGAGGCGGCCGGCGACCTCAAGAACGCACTCGTTCACGCCCTCGACGCCAAGGGACACATGTCTGCGATACACCATCGCCAGACGAGACAGCTCGTGCAGCAGGTGTGGACACGGGTGGACCTCGAGCGGGATCACAGGACTCTGCAAACCAGGGTGACAGAGGCCGCACGGTCGGCCGAGGAGGACGCCCTCACCGGTGTCGGCAACCGACGGCTGCTCGAGCGCTTCCTAGGTGAAGAGGAGGTGCGGCAAGCCAAAGTGGCCTGCATCATCGCCGACATCGACTCTTTCAAGGAGATCAACGACACCTTCGGCCACGACGTCGGCGACGCGGTTCTATGCCAAGTCGGCCGCCTGTTCGCGAGCAAGGCACGAAGCGGACAACAGGTCATCCGCTACGGCGGGGACGAGTTCGTCGTCGCGCTGTCGGGTGTCGACCTTGTAGCTGCGCACGGATTCGCCGAGCGACTGCGACTCGCGGTCTCCCGGCTCGACTGGGCGGCAGTCGCGCCGGGCCTCCACGTCACCGTGAGCCTCGGCGTCGCCTGCGGTCCCGCGAAGGGATGGCGGTTAGCCTTCGCCGCCGCGGACGGGCGACTCCTAGATGCCAAGCGACACGGCAGGAACACCGTCGTTACGGCCTCCATCGACGCCCTCACCGCCTGAGGCCCGCAGTGAAGACCTCCTTGGTCTAGTCGCCGAGCGCCGCGGGCGCGAGCGCGGCCGCCGCCCGATAATCACCCTGTTCTTTTTGCCCAGCGCAGCTTCATCCAGGGGATCGGCGTCCAGTAGACCGGATCAAGGAATGATGATGGTCGAAGGTACAGTTCGCATGTGAGTCGGCCAAGGCTGCGAGGGACAGAAGGGATCCGAACGCTGGCGACGAGGGGGACAAGAGGCCACGGTACGGGAGTCCTTGGACGCGCTTCAATCGAGCCCGCCTTCGGTGCCTGCCTCGGGGCTCTGGTGGCGACCCGCGGCACCGAACCGGGTACTGGAGGTTCTCTTAGGTGAGAATCGTCTTCATTGGGGCGGGGAGCGTGGTGTTCACGAGGAATCTCACCAGGGACATCCTCACCTTTCCAGAGCTGGGCGACAGCGAGATCGTCCTCATGGACATACACGGCGAGAGGCTCTCGCGTGCCGAGAAGCTCGTCAACCGCATGGTCGAGACGGCCAAGGCACCAGCGCGGGTCATTGGCACCACCGACCGTCGCCAGGCCTTGACAAAGGCCGACTACGTAATTGTCACCATCCAGGTGGGCGGGACGGACCAGTGGGAGGACGACATACGCGTCCCCGAACGATTCGGGGTGGGCCAATGTGTGGGTGACACCATCGGACCTGGTGGGATCTTTCGTGGGCTGCGCCACCTCGCTGTCTTCGACGGCCTCATCGAGGACATGGCAGATCTGTGTCCCGGGGCTCTTGTCCTGCAGTACTCGAACCCCATGGCCATTCTCACCTGGCGACTGGCTCTTGGCGGGTTACGAGTGGTGGGCCTTTGCCACAGCGTTCAGGGAACCGCACGTCTGCTCGCCGAGTACTGCGAAGTGCCGGAAGACGAGCTCACCTACTGGGTGGCAGGGATCAACCATCAGGCCTGGTTCCTCACCTTGGAGCACCACGGCTCCAATCTCTATCCTCGCTTGCGCGCCCTCCTCGACAACCCGGAGGTGCTTTCCTTGGAACCTGTTCGCTTCGAGCTCTTGCGCAGGTTCGGCTACTTCGTGACCGAGTCCAGCGGCCACGCCTCTGAGTACCTGCCTTACTTCCGCAAGCGGCCGGACCTCCTCGCCGCACTCGTGAAGACCTTCGAGTCGGCCGGGTCCGACTACTCGGCATGGTTCGGCTACGGCCACACCGGAGGCGACGTCGCTGCCCGGCGCATAAAGGAACCCGCCTACGAGCAAGAGGTTGCCCGGCAGGTCGCCGGCACTGAGCCCATCGAGCTTCGTCGCTCAGACGAATACGGTGCCCGCATCATCCAGGCCGAGCAGACAGGCACGCCCATCCGCATCAACGGCAACGTGATGAACGACGACCTCGTGACCAACCTGCCAAACGGGGCGGCGTGTGTCGAGGTCCCTTGTCTCGTGGACCGTTCAGGAGTTCACCCTTGCGTCGTGGGAGCTCTCCCTCCCCAACTCGCCTCTTTGAACCGGAGCAACGTTGCCGTGCAGGAGCTTGTCGTCAAGGGACACATCGAGCGAGACAGAGAGGCCATCTATCAGGCGATGGCCCTGGACCCGCTCACTGCTGCCGTCTGTTCGTTGGACGAGATCTGGCAGTTGACTGACGATATGTTCTTCGCAAACGAGCGCTGGCTGCCGCAGTTTGCTTAGCACGAGTCTCGTCGCTTAGCGCGGGTCTGGCTACGTGATGATCGACCCGCTGGGGACGCCTGTCGGCAAGGTGATGACGGCCTGCGCACGGTGAGTCTGTCGAAGCCAGGTCCTGGCGCTACTCAGCCGATCGGAAGCCGGGTAGCCTTGGAACCGGGTTCCCGGGGGGGCTTCGATTGGCTGACCACCGATGGTTCGTCGCCTGCGGTAGGTCAAGGACCGTCTTCGGGAGCTGCGGATCTTGGAGTGAGCGTTATCGGGAGGTGGCGACGGTGGGGCCAGTGAGAGTCAGCGACCTGGACTGCTACCTGCCCAGACCGGCTGTGGAGTGGGACCTTACCTCGGCCGGGAAACTGTGGCGCGAGCTTGACGCATCGCTGTGTTTTGTTGACATTTCTGGCTTCACTGCCCTGTCCGAGCGTCTCGCCCGGCGCGGTCGCGTCGGGACCGAACAGCTGACCGAGGTCTTGAATCACGTCTTCTCCCGAATGCTCGCCCTTGCTGCGCAGCAGGGCGGCAGCCTGCTCAAGTTCGGCGGCGACGCCCTCCTCCTGCTCTTTCCCGGAGCTGACCATCAGCTCTGCACCGTCAGGGCCGCTGTGGCGATGCGCGCCGCGCTGCGAGACGCCCAGAACGGTCAGCTCGGCGCCGGGCGACTGAACCTGAGGATGTCGGTGGGTATCCACAGCGGCACTGTGAACCTCTTCATGGTCGGGACCTCGCACCGCGAGCTGCTTATCTCCGGACCGGCGGCCTCGGAGACCGCGAAGATGGAACAAACCGCTCAAGCAGGCGAGATCGTCGTCAGCCAGGCGACGGCGGCGGCACTTGCGCCCGGTGCCGTAGGCGCTCCAAAGGGAGCCGGTTTCCTGGTGCGCACACGGCGCGTCATCACGGACGGCCCCGGGCCGCTGCCCATGATCCCGGTGCCTCGGGAAGAGGTTGCCATGCGCCTGCCGGTTGCCCTGCGAGCCCATCTCGGCTCGGCGCCAGCGGGGTCCGAGCACCGGCTGGCCACTGTCGCCTTCCTCAAGTACAAGGGCGTCGACGACCTGCTGGCCAGCGAAGGCCCGGAAGCGACCGCTCTCGTCCTCGATGAGACCGTGACCGCGGTCCAAGCCGCCGTCGACGCGGAGAAGGTGACCTTCCTCGCCAGTGACCTCGACGACAACGGGGGCAAGATCATCCTCGTCACGGGTGTGCCCACGGCTGGGGACGATGACGAGGGCCGCATGCTGCGCGCGCTTCGCGACATCGCCGATCACCCGCTTCGGCTCGGCCTGCAGATCGGCGTTAACCGGGGCCACGTCTTCGCAGGCGAGATCGGAGCCGAGTTCCGCCGGACGTTCACCGTCATGGGCGACACCGTCAACCTCGCCGCCCGACTTATGGCAGCGGCGCCCAGGGGGGCCATCTTTTCCACGGCCGCGGTCTTGGACCGGTCCCACACGCTGTTTGCCACAGAAGTGGTGCCGCCGTTCAAGGTCAAGGGCAAGGCGGCTCCTGTGCAGGCCTATGCCGTCGGGGCCGCCGAGGGGATCAACCCGGAGGTCCGATCGAGCTTGCCCTTCGTCGGCCGGCAAGGTGAGATCGACATCCTCGAGACCGCCTTGTCATCGGCCGAGAGCGGCGCAGGCCGGGTGATCCTCGTCGAAGGCGACCGGGGCCTCGGCAAGAGCCGGCTCGTGGACGAGCTCCGCGCCCGGCACCCAGAGGTCCTCCTCTTGCTCCTCCAAGGCGAGCCATATGGCCAGGGCACGCCCTACCTGCCCTTCCAACGCTCGCTTCGGGGGCTGCTCGGCCTTTCCCCCGACGACGCTCAGCTCGCCGCCGAGCAGCTCACCGAGCTCGTCGCGGCCCTGGGTCCGGAAACAGGACCGCTCGCTCCGCTCCTTGCCCCGCTCACTGGCGTCGAGCTGGCCGAGACGCCCGAGAGCGCCGCCATCTCGCCCGAATTCCGCCGGGACCGGACGGCTGACCTCCTCGTACAGCTCTACGACGCTTTCGTCAACCGGACCCTGCTCGTGTTCGTCGAGGACGCCCACTGGTTCGACGAGACAACCTCGGGACTCGCCGAACGGCTCCTCGCCGCCGCATCATGCCGTCGCTGGCTCGTGGTCGTCAACCGTCGGCCCGTTCCCGGGGGTCTGCGTCCTGCCGCCGACGAGATCATCGAGCTGGCGCCGCTCGAAGAGGAGCCAGCGCATCAGCTGATCGAGGCGGCGACGGCGGCCGCTCCGCTCAAGCCGCACGAAAACGAGGTCATCGTGGCCCGATCAGGAGGCAGTCCGCTGTTTCTCGAGGAGCTCGTGCGCGTGGCTCGTTCCAGCGGCACCGAGTCGCTCCCCGAGTCGCTCGACGCCGTGGCCAACACATCGATCGACACCCTGGCACCTCTTCACCGACACGTGCTTCGCCACGCCGCGGTGCTCGGTCACAACTTCGATGGGGAGTTGCTGACGGAGGTGCTCGACAACGAAGGCCTCGAGTTCGGCCGCGCAGTACGGCGTGAGCTAGGCGACTACCTCGTGAGCTCGGGGCAGGGGCGACTGCGCTTCCGCCACGCCCTGCTTCGCGAGGCCGCCTACGAGGGACTTCCTTACAAGCGCCGGCGGGAGCTGCATGCCTTGGTGGGCCGAGTCATCGAGCGACGCGCCGGAACCGAAGCGGAGACGCAAGCCGACGCCCTCTCGCTGCATTTCTCCCGCGCCCAGGAGTGGGACAAGACCTGGCGCTACGCCCGCCTGGCCGGCAAACAGGCCGAGCAGATCTTCGCCCCCGGTGAGGTCGCCCTTCACCTGGAACGAGCAGTTGAATCTGCACGGTTTCTTCCCGGGCTGACTGCGGCAGAAGTCGCCTCGGTGTGGAGCGAGCTCGGTGACGCACGCCTCTGGCTCGGCTATTACCGCCAGGCAGATGACGCCTACCGACAGGCCGCGTCCCTGGTTGCCGAGGACGCGGTGGCGTGGGCCACGTATGCAGAAAAGCGAGCGCGCGTCGTCGGCGAGTTCGAACGGCGATACCGGTCGTCAATCCGGCTGCTGCACGGCGCCCGTGCCCGGCTGGAGGGCAAGTCCGGCGAGGAGGCCAACCCGGTCCACGTGCAGCTCCTGGTGAGGGAAGCGGAGATCCGTGCTCGCCAGGGCCGGTTTCATGACGCGCTCAGCCTCAGCCGCCAGGTGGTCGAGCGAGCGCAGGCGATTGGCGAGCTGCGGGCAATGGCACTCGCCTACGCTCTGATCGACGAGGCACTCCTCTTCCTGGGTCGAATCGACGAGACAAAGCATTTCGCGATGGCTCTCGAGATCGCCGAAGGGCTCGGTGATCGCCCGCTCATCGGCGCTGCGCTGCGCAATCTTGGGGTTGTGGCTTACTTCGAGGGCCGTTGGGACGACGCCGTAAGTTTCTTTCGCCGCGGTGCAGACGTCGCCTTCCGTTCCGGCGACATCGGCGGCGCGGCGACAAGCGACATGAACATCGGTGAGATCTTCGGCAATCAGGGGCGTCTCGACGAGGCCAACGTCGCACTTCGCCGTGCCACGAGAACCTTCCAGGGCCTCGGCTACGCCACCTTGGAGCTCGCCGCCATCACTCAGCTGGGCCGGGTCACCGCTGAGCTCGGTTCGGACGCCGAGGCTCTTGCCCTTCTGAGAAGGGCAATCGAGATGGACGACTCGGCAGGTGGCCCGCTCGCAGGCATGGAGGCACGAGGCTTCCTCGCCGAAACTCATGTCCTTGGTGGCCGCCCGTCGGAGGCCTTGGAGGTTGTGGCTGCGGCGCGTGCCCGCGCCGGATCTGCGCTCGAGGGCACGCCCGCTGCTGCTTTGCTCGATCGTGTCGAGGCCAGCGCTCTCGCCGCGATGCGAAAGTACGCAGGGCTGGTCGAGCTGATCGATCGTGCCCTTCCCGGCGCCAGAGCCGCGGGAACCTATTTCGATCTGGTCGTGCTCCTCGTCCTGCGCTGCTCGCTCGAAGGCGGAGCCCAGGCGCCAGAGCTGGTCGAGGAGCGGGACAGGCTCCTCGACCAGCTTGGCATTATCGCCGTTCCTGCTCTCGGTCCCTTTCCTCTAGAGAACAGGTCCATGAGCCAAGCCGTTGAGAGACGCGACGTCTAGCCATGGGAAACCGTCATGTCGCCGGAGCCATACAAGACTTCGGCGATGTTCGTTTCGAGCGTGCTGCCCACGTCCACGTAGCTGTAGGTCTCGCTCAGCGAGCACCAACCGACCGCCGGCGGCGTCGGCAGGCTGGCCGTTGTCTGGCCTGCGCTGCAAGGTTCGACGACTTGGCCAGGCGACGTCGTCTGATCGCCGGTACCACCTTCACCGGCAGGGACCACCACGTACGTGGGCGGGCAAGTTTTTGCGCCGTTCGGATCCGAGAAGGGAACGCAGTAGCCGAGGCCGTCCCAGTTGACGTCAAGCGTCGCCGTGTAGGTCTCGCTCATCGGGCCTTCGGTGTCGAACTCGACAATCCCTTGGGGTGCGCCGGTGTTAGGGTCCGTACCCGTTGACGTGGTTAGGTCCTCGAAGCTCTTGTGTCCTGAGTCCAGATCAAGCGACGCCGCCACAGAGGTATTCGGGCAGTTTCCGGTTGGGGAGTTACACGCCTCCAATGGCGCGCTCGGTGAAGTCACATACAGCGTGAATGTCTGAGTGGCGTCCGGTTCTACGCCGTTGGTCGCGTCGATGCACACGGTGTAGGTGCCGCCGTCGCTGGACGTAGGCGTACCGGACATCGTGGCGGAACCGTCACCGTTGTCGGTGAATAGGAAACCCATATCGGTGGGTGGCAGATTCGCTTGGCATCCGGCGAAGCCGTTGTCGTTCAGCGATGGGGTCGGATACCCAGTCGTGGCCACGGTGAAGGTGAAGGTTGTGCCGGTTTCACCGGTTGCGGGTGCTGGGACTATGAAGTTGTCCAGGCTCGTGATGGCCGGCGCCTGGTTTACCGTGAGCGTGTAGCTCCACGACCCGGAGTCACCGTAACCGTCAGAGTCGTTGCCAGTGACTACGTAGGTATTGCCCGACAGGGTCCCGCTGGTGGTGACAGAGCCGCTCGATGACACCTCGAGGCCAGGAGGCGTGCTGCTGGCCCCGGAAAACGTCACTGTCGCACCAGGGACATAGGTCCCTGTGGTGACCGCCAGCTGGTCGTGGAAGCTCGAGCTATCCGCCATGGTGGTCGAGCCGGACGTGGGGTCAGCCTGCGTGATCGTGACCGGGTTGACCGTGAGGCTGTAGGTCCAGTTGCTGGTGCTGGCATCGCCGTAGACGTCAGAGTCGGTGCCGGTGGCGACGTAGGTGCCTTTCGACAGGCTCCCGCTCGTGGTGACATATCCGCTCGACGAGACGTCGAGGCCGGAGGGCGTGCTGCCGGACTGGGAAAAGGTTTCCATTCCGATCTGACCGGTCGTAACCAGCTGGTCGTGGAAGCCAGAGCTCGCGAGTGTCGTGGTGGAGCCGGATGTCGGGGGGTCCTGAGTAATGGGGGTCGAACCAACCGTGATGGTATAGCTCCACGACCCGGAGTCGCCGTAACCGTCAGAGTCGTTGCCGCTGACGACGTAGGTGTTGCTCGCTAGGATCCCGCTGGTGGTGACATAGCCGCCTGACGACACCTTGACGCCGGCAGGCGTGCTGCTGGCCCCGGAGAACGTCACTGTCGCCCCGGAGACATAGGTCCCGGTGGTGACCGCCAGCTGGTCGTGGAAGCTCGAGCTTTCCGCCGTCGTGGTCGAGCCGGACGTGGGGTCAGCCTGGGTGATCGTGACCGGGTTGACCGTGAGGCTGTAAGTCCAGCTGCCGACGTCGCCGTCGCTGTCAGAGTCGGTGCCGGTGGCGACGTAGGTGCCTTTCGACAGGGTCCCGCTCGTAGTGACATAGCCGCTCGACGACACGTCGAGGCCGGAGGGCGTGCTGCCGGACTGGGAAAAGGTTTCCGTTCCGATCTGACCGGTCGTAACCAGCTGGTCGTGGAAGCCCGAGCTCGCGACTATCGTGGTCGAGCCGGACTCGGAGGCCACCGATTGTACGATGGTTGTAAGGACCGTGAGGGTGAAGCTCTGGGCCGTCGTGGCGACGCTGTTGGTGGCGTCGATGGTGAAGGTGTGAACGCCTGGCGCGACGCCTGTGCCGCTCAGCGTCGCCGTCCCGGTGAGGGATGTGGTGTTGGTGAGGCTTACGCCCGACGGCGCGCCCGAAACCGAGAACGCGGGGGTCGGTGTCCCAGTCGCACTCACGGGGAAGGTGAAGGTGCCTGAGGCGCCTGCCGGAACGGAGTCACTGGCCGCGCTCGTGAAGATAGGAGCAGCGTTGGCCACGGTAAAGGTGGGCAAGCCTTGGTCGTCAGCGTCGTTGTCCGAGTCGCAGTTGGGGCCGATCACCGAGACTGATCCCCTCGAGGGTGAGGCGACCTGAAGCTCGACCTGATCAAACTGGTCGGCACTCGAGGCGACCCCCGTGCTCACGACGGGGCAGTCGTTCGTGTCGTTCTCAGACTCGGTGCCCGCAGCCGGAACGGTGATGGGGCCGACGGTCTCCACGGGTTGCTCGGTGCCGGACGAGTTGGCCTTGCGAAGCACGAGGTCGACTTCGACCGGCGACCTGTTGTTGTTCTTCAAGGGGATCGAGGCTTCACTGAAAAGCTGGCCCTGAGTCAGTATGTTGCTCTCGCCCATACTGAAGACGAGACCTTCGTCGGGCTGCACGGTGTAACCCGGCGAGGTCGTGGACTTGTAACACACACCGGTCTCCGCCACACCCCTCGACCCGGACCCGGCAAGGGCGCTGCCCACCGACGCCGGCGTGCTGGAGGAGCTGTAGCCGCTGGGATAGTAGGACGCGCTGAGTGGGAGCAGGGTCGCCGAGGCCGGGTTCGAGACGGTCGAGACCGTAGAGCCCGGGGTTGAGCATGTACTACTTGTGAGCGAAAGGGATTGCGTCGAGGTGTTACCGCCAGCGCCTTTGTACTCGACGTATGGGCCAGTCGTCTGCTGGCCGCTCTTTTGAACGTAGATGATTTGCGTCGGCGAGCTTGTCGCTGACGCAACGGTGTTTAGGACCACGATCGGTACGGCGGTGCTCGCGCCGGCGAACAAGGTGCACAAAGCCCCGACGCGCCATTTTCTCCCGATCCACCTGCCCACTCGGCGTGGTTGCGCGCCGGGATTCACAGGACCTGCTGAAGGTCGACGACTGGTCCGAAACCTTGGTCCCATCTCGGGCATCTCCTCACAGTTTTTCCGCGGGGAGACCGGATGTCGAACCGTTCGCAGCCACCTAGTGCCCCCCTCATGGCTTTCGCCGGGCATGTTAACGTCGCGCCCGGCAAATGTCCATGCTGTCGTGCTGCGGCCGCGCCACGACCCGAGCTCGCCGAGGTGCGAGAAATGGACTTGCAACACGCGTCCGGACGCTCCCCGGGGCGCCAGGCGGTTGCTCGCGCTCTGCGCGTCTCCCCGAGCTGGCCGGCGGCACGCTAACGTTCCTGGATGCCCGCAGGTCGCGATCCCGACGACTTTGAGCTCGGTACCTTGTCCCGGCCGAGCGCTGGGCAACACCTGTCGGCGCGCAAGCAGCACGACTCGAGAAAGGCTCCCCTGAGCGACCGCCTGCGCAACCTTGTTCTCAAGCCGGCTGCGGACGACACGGTCTCCACAGGCAGGGCTTCAACCGGGCCGGCGTCCCTCGAGGAGTTGCAGGCCGACGTCAGGTCCGCCAACGACAAGGAGCGGCTCATCGGGTTGGTGGCTGCACCTGTCGCCGCGGCCATCGGGATCCTCGTGATCAGCACCCTGATCCTCAACGACCCCCCGGCGCGACTGAAGAACGGTCAGATTGACACGCTGCATGTGAGCCTGTCGCTCTACCACGATCTGGGTGGCGTGATCCTCGGCCTTTCGGTCTTGATGCTCGTGACTGCGATGTTGCGCAAACGCCTCTACCTCGGCATCGTGACCGCCCTCTACGGGCTCGCCATCTTCAACCTCCACTACTGGGGCTTCGGGGTCCCGTTTATCCTGGTCGCCGCCTGGCTGCTGGTACGTGCCTACCGGCTGCAGCGCGACCTGCGCGAAGCCTCCGCCGGCAGCTTGTCGCTCTCCGGTGCTCAACAGCTGGGAGGCACTGGCACGCCGCGGAGGTCACCTCCCAAGCCCAACAGGCGCTACACGCCGCCGTCGGCACCTCTCAAGCGATCGTCGTCAGCGAAGCCCGAGAACAAGCGGCAGGCCGGCTGAGTCCAGCGGTCACCTCCTCGCTCAGCCGTTGGACGGAGCAGGCACGAGCTCGTCCTGCTCGGCACGCTGTGTCACCCCGACCGACGGAGTCTGAGCCGACGCCCTGCCGATGCTTCCTCGCTTCATGACCATGGCTCCCACGAGGAGCGCGAGGATGACGAGCAGGACTGTCGGGAGAATGAACACCCTCCACGAGGTGTGCTCGGTCGCAAGGGCGCGGGGCGTGGACAGGAGCTCCGGATCCTCGGGCACCGCAACCGCCCGGAGCCTCGCTCCGGGCGGGTAGAGAACGGTTCCTGGTATGGGGTCGCTGTAGCGACGGCCGGCGAGGGTGAAAGTCCCCTTGCATTCGTAGCCGGCGAGATTGCTTCCACTGCCCCCCATGAGCCCGAGGCAGCCCGACACCGTGACCTCGACAGCGACGCCGTGCTGGCGCAGGCGGGTGATCTGGGCGTTCTTCTGGATTCCGGCGAAGAAGAGAACGACGGCGGTGGCGGCGAGAGCCGCGAGACAGATGGCGACGACGACACGCCCGGCGCGGCGGACGTCGACCTCCACGCTGGCCCCCCGAAGAGTCATGATGGGCTCTGCGGGCGTCTGGATGCGACCCGTGCTCACCTCGAAGTCCCCGAGGTCGGTCTCTCGGGGGCCGTTCGCTCCGCTGCTGCTATAAGCCAAGCCATCAGCCACACCTCGTTTGTCGCCGCGCTGCAGGTCCCGGGCGATCCGGAGATCGTAGCCGTGCGCAGTGGCAGAGGCCTCAGCTCTTTGGGACACCACTTCCGCTTCGCCGCCATCGGCCCTCTTGTTCTGGCAGCGGGTCGCCACTTCAACAGACCCAGGCTGCACCTGACAACGCGTGCAGTTCACACGCTGTTAACGCAGACGTGACAGTGCGGAAACTCCCGATCTCCATCCTTGTCAGCAAAAGGGCGGGCCGTCGCCTTCATCTTGCCGCACCCGGTGTCTTGGCACGCTCCGGACTGGCGAGGGATGCGGGACGCATTGACTACGAGAGGAGCACTCGCGCCGTGCACACGCTGTTAGCGACGACAGTCCCGGTTCCGTACCCGAGTTGGCTGAATCCGGCGGACAACACCTGGCAGATCACAGCGGCCACCTTCGTCGGGCTCATGAGCCTTCCCGCGCTGGCCGTGCTCTACGCCTCGACAGTGCAGAAGAAGTGGGCAGTGAACGTGCTTGCCATGATGTTCGCCGGGTTCTCGCTCGTCCTCGTTGCCTGGGTGCTCTGGTCATACAAGATGGGCTTCGGCGCCACTTCGATCGGGGGAGGGGTGAGGAACGGAATACAGACCCAGCTCTCCGGCGTCGGTTGGATCAAACATCTGTTCGAGAACTTCGTCGGCAAACCAGGCGGCATCACCAATAGCGTCGGGGAACAGGGCCAGGCGGTGTCGGCGGCGAATACCGCCGTCCCCTTCCACTTCCCGACCTCGTCGCTTGCCTACTTTCAGTTCGTCTTCGCCGCCATAACCCCTCTTCTGTTCCTGGGAAGCGTGCTGGGACGCATCAAGTTCAGCGCCTGGTGCTTGCTCGTGCCGCTCTGGTCCACCTTCGTCTACGGCGTGGACGCCTTCATGTTGTGGGGCGGCGGCTACCTGGCCCAGGAGGGCGCGCTCGACTTCTCCGGTGGTTACGTCATCCACATGTCGGCCGGTGTCTCCGGCTTCGTGGCCGCCTGGGTCCTAGGGCCCCGGCTGCTGCGAGACCGAACACATGCCATACCAAACAATCTCGTCATGGCGGCCGTTGGAGCCGGCATCTTGTGGCTCGGTTGGAACGGCTTCAACGGCGGAGACCCGTACTACGCCGGGGCCAGCATGGCAGCGGCCGTGATCAACACCAACCTCGCCACGGCGGTCGGCGTCCTGACCTGGATGGCACTGGACGCCTGGCTCACCAAGGCCAAGAAACCGACGTTCCTGGGCGGTGTGAACGGCATGATATGCGGCCTGGTCGCGATCACGCCTTGCGCCGGCTGGGTCAACGGTCGAGGCGCCATCTACGTGGGCCTCATCGCCACCGTCGTCGTCTGGGTGGCCTGGAACTACCTTTCCAAAGTGAGGCCTTTCTCGAAGGTGGACGACGCCCTCGGGGTCGTATACACGCACGGGATCGCAGGCTTCACCGGCGGCATGCTCCTCGGCATCTTCGGCGACCCGAATATGATCGAGTACGGCTGCGGTCATCTGGATGCCGCCGGGCAGGTCGTCAACACCTCGCAGTCGGCTTACGTCGCGGCCCACGGCGCCTGTGTACCGTTTTCGGTCGCCGGCTTGATGTACACCGGTTCTGCGCATCAGCTGTGGGAGCAATTCCGGGCCGCCTTGTTCGTCATCTTCTGGTCAGCGCTCGTGACCTACATCTTGATGAAACTCATCGGCCTGGTGCTTCGAGGTTCCCGTTACAGCGACGAGATACTCGAAGTCGGCGACCTGGCCATTCATGACGAAGAGGCCTTCCCGGAGGGGATCAGCGCAGAGGACGCCCAAGTCATGGAGGAAGCCCTCGTCCATGCCGGTCTCGACGAGGGCTTGCCACCGGATCCAGGGCTAGCTCCGAGCACTCATCCGGACTTACCGGGCGGCACCCGAGAACCGTAGGTCCGTCACGGGTCATCTCAAGGTTTGCAGGGCCCCCACGACAGGACACGTCGTGGGGGCCCTGACCGTGCCCGGCGCCAGCGTGAAAGCCGGCGAAGGCCTGATCAGTCGGGCCAGCTTGACCATGAGAACGACGGCAGGTTCTTGAGCCAGGAGAGCATGTCAGCTCTTGAGGGCGACCCAGCTGGGATTGGATCTTCCGAGTATGGCGGCGGTCGCGGCGACACTTGCCGTGACGGCGAGGGCGATCAGGAGCGGGTAGAAGAGTTGGCGGTGAACCAGGAACTCAGCGCCGACAACTGCGCCCGCGAGCATCGTGCCGACCGAGACGAGGCGGCGACCGGCTTTGGAACCGGTGCCACCACCGAGCGCGCTGTCGGCGGCCAAGCCCGTGATGGTCAATGTGAGCACTGTGGTCGTCAGGTCAGGCACTGCCAGCCTGCGCGCCGTGGCGTTCTGGACTCCCATCCCGATGGCCAAGACGACTATGAGGGCGTAGTGGTATCCGCTCGGAATCGGCCTCCCGCTCAGCGCAACCAGGATCACGGCGGCCGCTAGGAGCACGACGTGGACGGCGGCGCCGGAGCTCAGCTGTCGACCTCGGTTCGCAGCGAAACGAGCCCCGATCCGGCCCCCGGCCAGGCTGCCGAGCATGAACGAAGCAACGGCGACCAAAGATGCGGCGATGGAGAATCCCGGCGCGCCGACCAGAGCGAATCCGAGGAGCACCACGTTGCCGGTCATGTTGGCGACGAAGACGTGCCCGAGGGTCAGATAGCTGAACGCGTCGACCAGACCGGTGACGAGAGTCATCGCCACCAACATCGGTGGCAAGGGACCATCTCTGCGGTCATGGTGCCAAAGAAGCGTCTGGCCCATCTCCGTGAAGAAGGAACTCATGCAGACGCCGATTCCGGTCTGGCGAGCTAGAGGCGCGCTGCCGCGGGGATTACCTTGCTCCGGTACGCCTCGAGCGTCTCGGACGTCTTGTCGTGCATTAGATAAACGGCGAACTGGTCCACGCCGATGTCCGACAGCTCGGCGAGCCGTTCGATGTGCTTCTCGACCGGACCGAGAAGGCAGAAACGGTCGACGATGTAGTCGGGCACGAAGTCCACCGAAGGGTTGCCGGCCTTGCCATGGTGGCTGTAGTCGTAGCCCTGACGGTCCCGCACGTAATCGGTGAGCGCTCGCGGCACCTCGGAGGACTCTCCGTAGCGTGCCACGAGGTCGGCCACGTGGTTGCCGACCATCCCTCCGAACCAGCGAAGCTGCTCTCGCTGATGAGCGAGGTCGTCACCCACATAGGCCGGGGCGGCGACACAGATGGTCAGCTCACCGGGATCGCGCCCGGCTGACCGCGCCGCAGCCCGGACCGAGTCGATCGTCCAACGGGCGATGTCGGGGTCGGCGACCTGGAGGATGAGGCCGTCGGCTCGTTCGCCGATCACCCGCAGGGCTTTCGGGCCGTAACCCGCCCCCCAGACGGGCAAGCGGCTGTCCGACGCCCAGGACAGCTTGACGGTGACCCCGTTGAGGACAGCCGCTCGTCCCTCGGCGAGCTCCTTTATGGCGGTGATCGCCTCCGCGAAGGTCTGCATGCTCGTCGGTTGGCGCCCGATGACACGCAGCGCAGAGTCGCCGCGCCCGATGCCGCACACGGTCCTGTTGCCGAACATGTCGTTCAGCGTCGCAAAGATCGAGGCCGTGACCGACACGTCGCGCGTCGCCGGATTCGTGACCATCGGGCCTACTTGAATGTGCGATGTTGCGGACAGGATGTTGGCATAGATCACGAAGGGCTCCTGCCAGAGCACGCACGAGTCGTAGGTCCACACGTGGCTGAAGCCGGCCTGCTCGGCTTGGCGGGCACGCTCGATGACCCAGCTCGCGGGCGGGTCGGTCTGCAGGACGACGCCGATGTCCACGGTGGCGCCGGAGCTTATCGCAGGGCTTGGGACAGCTGGCGGGGGACGAAGCGTCCGTGGCCGGGCTGGCCTGTGTAGGTGCCGTCGCTGATGACCTTTTTGCCCCGGGAAAGGACCGTGTCGACGCGTCCTTTGATCCGCATGCCCTCGTAGCAGGAGTAGTCGACGGCCATGTGATGAGTCGCCGCCGAAATGGTCTGCTCGGCGGCAGGGTCGTAGATCACGATGTCGGCGTCCGACCCGGGAGCGAGGGCTCCCTTGCGCGGGTAGAGGCCGAAGAGCTTTGCCGGGTTCGTGGAGGTCACCTCGACCCATCGTGGAAGCGATATCTCGCCCGAGACGACGCCTTGGAAGATGAGGTCCATCCGGTTCTCGACTCCCGGAAGACCGTTCGGGATCTTGGTGAAATCGCCGCGGCCAAGCTCCTTCTGCTCCGCGAAACAGAACGGGCAATGGTCTGTGGCCACGACCGACAAGTCGTCGGTCCGCAGGCCTCGCCAGAGCGCCGCCTGGTGCTCGCGGGGGCGCAAAGGCGGTGTGCACACGAACTTGGCGCCCTCGAAACTGGGGCGGGCCATGTCCTCTTCTGACAGGAACAGGTACTGCGGGCACGTCTCGGCGAAGGTGTTCTGGCCGCGGTCGCGCGCCTCGACGACCGCGGCGAGGGCTGGCGCGGAAGACAGGTGCACGATGTAGAGGGGTGCCTTGGTGACCTGTGCCAGGCGGATGGCGCGACTGGCTGCTTCACCCTCCATCTCGGCCGGGCGGGTCAGCCCGTGAAAGACGGGATCTGTCTGCCCGCGGGCGAGAGCGGAGGCGACGATGGCGTCGATTGCGATGCCATTTTCCGCGTGGATCATTATGAGGGCCCCGTTGCCCTTCGCCCGGTCCATGGCGCGAAGGATCTCCCCGTCGGTCGCATAGAAGACTCCGGGATAAGCCATGAAAAGCTTGAAGCTCGTCACCCCTTGGGCGACCAGCTCGTCCATCTCCTTCAACGAAGCCTCGGTGACGTCCGAGATGATGGCGTGGAACGAGTAGTCGATCGCGCAGACGCCGTCGGCCTTTGCCTGCCAGGTGTCCATGCCGGCCAGCAGGGACTCGCCCTTCTTCTGGATGGCGAAGTCGATGATCATGGTGGTGCCGCCCCAGGCGGCTGCCCGCGTGCCCGTCTCGAAGGTGTCGGCCGAGGTCGTTCCCCCGAAGGGCATCTCCATGTGGGTGTGGGCGTCGATCCCCCCCGGCAGGACGTACTTGCCGCTCGCGTCGACCACGAGGTCGGCGCTTTGCTGCCAGTCCTCGGAGAGCCCGGAGGAGCCCGCGGCCAGTGCCGCCACCTTCTCGTCTTGGACCAGTACGTCCATGGGCGAAGCCCCCTCGGCTGTGACGAGGGTGCCGCCTGCGATGACGGTGCGCATGATCAGGCCTCGCAGAGCAGGTTGTAGGTCTCCGGCCGGCGATCCCTGTAGAAGGCCCATATGCGCCGGACCTCGTCGATCAAGCCGAGGTCCAGATCGCGCACCACCACCGCCTCTTCGACGTCGGAGGCCACCTCGCCGACGAACTGGCCACGAGGGTCGACGAAGTAGGACTGCCCGTAGAACTCGTTCGTCCCGAGCGGCTCTGTGCCGACCCGGTTGATCGTCCCCACGAAGTACTCGTTCGCTACCGCAGCCGCGGGCTGCTCGAGTCTCCACAGGTACTCCGAGAGGCCCCGGCTCGTCGCCGAAGGGTTGAAGACGATCTTCGCCCCCGCCAGTCCCAGCGCCCGCCAGCCTTCGGGGAAGTGGCGCTCATAGCATATGTAGACGCCGATCGGGCCGACCGCCGTGTCGAACACCTGGTAACCAAGGTTGCCCGGCCGGAAATAGAACTTCTCCCAGAAGCCGGAGACCTGCGGGATGTGGTTCTTCCGGTGCTTGCCCAGATAGCGCCCGTCCGCGTCGATGACGGCGGCGGTGTTGTAGAAGACGCCAGGCTGCTCGACCTCATAGAGCGGGACGACGAGCACGATGCCGTGCTCTCGCGCCACGTCCATGAATTGTCTGACGGTGGGCCCGTCGGGCACCGGCTCGGCGAAGTCGTACCAGTCGCCGTCTTGGACCTGGCAGAAATAAGGCCCGTTGAACAGCTCTTGCAAGCAGACGACCTTGGCCCCGGCGGCGGCGGCTTGCTCGACCGAGCGGACCGCGTTCTTGGTCATCGTCTCCTTGTCGCCGGCCCATCGGGCCTGAACCAAGGCCGCCCGCACCAAATCTGCCATGACGCCCCCCTTTGTGCCCGGTGGCTCCGGCAACACTCGCGCCGGAGGCAATCGCTGTCAACGGCGCGCGTCCAGGTGGAGTAGAGAAAGCGCGCGTCCAGGTGGGGTAGAGCAAGATGGCCTCGCGTGTTCGCTCGAGAGGGGAGGAACGGATGGCTCACGAGGTACGAGGCGTCATCGCCCGGGAAAAGGGGGCACCGGTTGAGGTGACGACGGTCTTGGTTCCGGACCCCGGTCCGGGAGAAGCGCTCGTAGGGGTCCAGGCCTGTGGCGTCTGCCACACCGATCTGCACTACCGAGAAGGCGGGATCAATGACCAGTTCCCGTTTCTTCTGGGCCATGAGGCGTCCGGCGTCGTCCAAGCCGTCGGCCCGGACGTCAGTTCCGTCGCGCCCGGGGATTTCGTCGTGCTCAACTGGCGGGCCGTCTGCGGCGAGTGCCGATCCTGCCGCCGGGGGAGGCCGCAGTACTGCTTTGCCACACACAACGCCACTCAGAAGATGACCCTCGCCGACGGCACCGTGCTCACTCCTGCCCTCGGAATCGGAGCCTTCGCCGAGAAGACGATCGTGGCCGCCGGGCAGTGCATCAAGGTGGACGCCCGCGCTCGCCCAGAAGCCGCCGGCCTGCTCGGCTGCGGGGTCATGGCGGGGCTCGGTGCATCGATGTTCACCGGTGAGGTCGGCCTCGGTGACTCGGTGGCGGTCTTCGGGTGCGGCGGAGTCGGCTGCGCGGCGATTGCCGGCGCCCGCCTGGCAGGGGCCTCGACTGTGATCGGCGTCGACATCGACCCTCGCAAGCTCGAGGTGGCGGTGCAGTTCGGCGCGACTCATTGCGTGAATTCCTCCGAGGAAGATCCGGTCGAGGCGATCCGGGCCCTGACCGGAGGAAACGGCGCCGACGTCTGCATCGAGGCGGTAGGCAACGCCAAGGTGATGGAGCAGGCGTTCTTCGCCCGTGACCTCGCCGGGACACTCGTCCAAGTCGGGGTGCCGACCCCGGAGATGCGCATCGAGCTTCCCATGATCGAGTTCTTCGGTCGCGGCGGGAAGCTCAAGCCCAGCTGGTACGGGGACTGCCTGCCCTCGCGCGACTTCCCGGCGCTGGTCGACCTGTACCTGTCGGGCAGGCTCGACCTGGACCGCTTCGTGTCCGAGACGATCTCGCTCGACGGCGTCGAGGAGGCCTTCCACCGCATGGAGCGGGGCGAGGTGCTGCGCTCGGTGGTGGTTGTCGCCGACCGAGGCTGAGGATGAGAGTGCGCCCCACCCGAGGGCTGCTGCGTCAGGATCAGACGACCTCGTGATCAGGCGCTTGTTGCGGTGGCGCCATGGCGCCCGGAGGCAGTCGGCTGTAGCGACGTTGTGACGGAGAAAGTTGTCTGGCTAATTGTGCATTGACCAGGTAAGGTTTCCGTACTGTTACGAACCGGGGGCAAACAGGTGCCCTCGGTGAAGACCCAACAGGAGGGGAGTGTTCATGAGGAAATGGCTCATGAAGGCCGGTGTGCCGCTCGTGGCGGGAGCACTCGTGCTCACCACTTTCAGCGGCGCGGCGTTTGCGAACGCCAAGCATCCGGCGGCCACAATGAAGCCGACGTTCGACATCGCGTACGAAGGCCCGCTTTCGGGTGGAGACGCGCAGCTCGGCCTGAACATGCTCTACGCGGTCGAGTTGGCGGTCAACCAGGCAAACTCGGGCATGTCCCAGTTCGGCAAGCTTCCGTTCACGCTCGCCTTCGTCAAGAAGGACGACCAAGGCTTGGGCACGATCTCGCCCACCGACGCCCAGGAGCTCGTCTCCAACAAGGCGGTCGTCGGCGTGATCGGTCCCGCTTTCTCGGCCGCCGTCGAGGCCGCCGAGCCGACTTTCAGCACGTACGACCTTGCGACCGTGAGCCCCTCTGCGACTCGGGTGACGCTCGCCGACCACGGGTGGAAGAACTTCTTCCGGGTGGTTGCCAACGACGGCGTCCAAGCGCCGTCGGACGCCAATTGGGCTATGAAGACGCTTCACGTGCACAAGGTATACGTGGTCAGCGACGCCACCACCTACGGCGTACCTCTTGCCGGAGCCTTCGCCGCCCAAGCCAAGAAGGACGGGATGTCGGTGACCTCCATCGCCTTCCCGGCTACTGCCCAGTGCGGACAGGGGACGGCGAGCCCGACTGAGTACACCGACGACGCAGCCAGCGTCGTGGCCGCCAACCCCCAGCTGCTCTTCTACGGCGGCTACTACTGTGACCTCGGCCTGCTTATCACCGCCCTCCACAAGGCGGGCTACAAGGGCAAGATCATGAGCGGGGACGGCAGTGACAGCATTGCACTCATCGCCGGGACCAACCCGCACAGCGCCGCCAACGGCGTCTTCACCAGCTGCGGGTGCGCTGCGCTCGGCACCACCAAGGTCGACAAGGCTTTCGCCTCGGGCTTCAAGGCGCTTGCCCACTTCGCCCCGGCCATCTACTCGGCCGAGGCGTACGACGCGAGCAACACAGTCATCGACGAGATGAAGATCCTCTCTTCCGAGAAGGGCGGGACGGCGAACATCACTCGTGAGAACATCGTCTTGGGTCTTCACAAGATCTCTTTCCACGGCATCACGAAGGTCATCTCCTTCGAGGCCAACGGGGAAATCGTGGGTTCGGGGATCTACATCAACCAAGTGCAAAACGGCAAACTGGTGCAGCTCGGCCTCGAGTAGCACCTTCACAAGCTTGTGAGCGAGCCGGGCATCCCGCCGACGCGGGTGCCCGGCTTTTCACATTGGGTCCTCCGCCTGTATCTGAGTAATCTGCAGCCCAAGGTTGAGGGGAGTGATCTGACCGCATGCATTGCCCGGCGTTCCTCGCTAACAACAACATCTGGGTCTCGCTCATCGTCGGAGGTATCGCCAACGGGTTCCTCTACGCGCTCATTGCCCTCGGCTACACCCTCGTCTACGGCGTCCTCAAGCTCATCAACTTCGCCCACTCCGAGGTGTTCATGGCGGGCGGCTTCGGTGGCCTGTTCGCCATGCGGGCCGTCCTCGGCACCTCCACCCCGGGCGGGTTCTGGGCCGTCGGGTTCATGCTCATCGGCATCATCGCCGGCGCCGCTGCCGGCGGGGCGACCGCCTTCGTGCTCGAACGGGTCGCCTACCGGCCGTTGCGAAAGCGCAACGCGCCCAGGCTCACCTACCTGATCAGCGCCATCGGAGCCTCCTACTTCCTCTTCAACATCGCCGGCAAGGAGTTCGGGCGCTACACGGCCTTCATCCCGACCGCGGCCGTGATCGAAGGTCACGCCTTCACCATGTGCGGGGTCGGTGTCCAGTCTGCCTGGATCCTGACCATGATCACCGCCGTCGTGCTGCTGGTGGTGCTCGATGCCGTCGTTAACCGGACCAAGCTCGGCAAGGGCATCCGTGCGGTCGCCCAGGACGCCGAGACGGCGAGCCTCATGGGTGTGCACATAGACCGGACGATCGCCCTCACGTTCGTGCTCGGCGGGCTCATGGGCGGTGTCGCCGGGTTCCTCTTCGGGCTCCAGTTCGGCGTCATCTACACGATGGGCTTCGTGCCGGGGCTGAAGGCCTTCACGGCCGCCGTCCTCGGGGGCATCGGCAACATCCGGGGAGCCATGCTCGGCGGTCTCATGCTCGGCCTGTTCGAGAGCATCCCGCTGCGCTGGATGTCCGCCGAATGGCAGGACGTCGTCGCCTTCGGCGTGCTAGTCACCCTCCTGCTCTTCCGCCCGACGGGCATCCTCGGTGAACAGCTCGGGAGGGAGGCATGACCTCGATCGGGCCGGAGCGGGAGGACCGTCCCGGCGCGAACCCCGCCCGCACCCCGTCGCGAGCTGCGCCTTCGGCACAGCTCGCGAGCCTGGCCGACAACCCGTTGCTACGACGGCTCGGCATTTGCCTGCTGGCCGTCCTCGTCCTCGCCGTCATGACCGGCCCCCCCGGAACCAACGCCGCGCCGACATCCGGCTTCACCGGCGCCCTCCGCTTCCCCAGGCTGTTCTGGTTCCTAGGCCTCGGTGTCATTCTTTTCGCCGCCGTCTCGCTCTGGAAGTCCTTCGGCGCGTCGGCAAAGTCTCGAGCCCACGACGTCCGCTCGTCGATCTCGCAGCTGACAGCCCAGCGAAAGGTGCGTCTGGCCCTGGATCTGGCGATCGTCGCCTTCGGTTTCATCTGGGTGTCCTGGATCTCACCGAGCGACACCTGGAAGGGCGGCCTGTGCGTCGAGATCGGTTGTGCGTTGGCGGCGATGGAGCTGGTCGTCTATCTCTTCCAGTCACGGTCCCTGCGGGTCGCAAAGCTCGCCGCCTACGCCTTTGTCGCCTTGTACGGAGTGCTGGCGTGGATGAACAACCCTGTCTCTAAGTACCTGAACACGATCGGGGCCGTGCCGCACGACCGAACCCTGGGTTTCATCTTCTTGTGGTCCGCGCTCATCCTGACGGTGATAGAGGGAGTGCTCTTCGCCCTCGCCGCGGCCCGCCAGCTGATCGTCCCCCGGCGCGGCCGAGGGCTTGGCACGGCTGCGGGTGTCTTCCTGCTCGTCTACGGGTGGCTGATGTGGACGAGGTGGGTCGACTGGCGCGCCTCGACGCCACACTCGCTTGCCCACTGGTTGGCCGCCATCCACGTGCTGCCTCACAACCACACGGCGGGTCTGGCCGTAATGGGCGCCGGTGCGGTCGTGCTGGCATGCATGATCATCTGGTCAGCGACCGACCTCGTTCGCGCCCTTGGGGGATCGCGTCCCGAGCACGGCCGGTACGAGTTCACCGGGATCACGAGACAAGCCAAATTCGGCTACGGGAAGACCGCGATCACGATCGCCGCGCTGCTCTTGGCGATCCAGTGGCCTTTGCACATGGACCCGGGCATCCAGTCGATCCTCACGACCCAGGTTGCGATATACGTGCTGCTCGCCATGGGTCTCAACGTCGTCGTCGGCTTTGCCGGCCTGCTCGACCTCGGCTACGTCGCCTTCTGGGCGATCGGGGCCTACACCACGGCCTATTTCACTGGTGCCCTGCCCATCCAACCGCCCTTCATCCTCAACCCCTTCTGGATCATCCCCTTCGCCATTGTGGCCGCGATGCTCACCGGTGTCCTGTTAGGGACTCCCACGCTCCGGCTCCGCGGGGACTACCTCGCCATCGTGACCCTGGGGTTCGGGGAGATCATCGAGATCATCGCCAACAACCTCGACGGGGTGACGGGCGGACCCGCAGGCACTCCAGGCATCATTCCGCAGTTCTCCGTCCACTTACATACCCCCATCTTCTCGATCAATTACAACTGGACGGGGACGGTGCTGCCTTACTACTACCTGATCCTCGGGTTCGCCGTCGTCTTCGCCATCGCCTTCAGCTTCCTGGAGCATTCCCGAGTGGGACGATCCTGGACAGCGATACGCGAGGACGAGGTGGCGGCCGACTCCGTGGGCATAAACGCGCTCAAGTACAAGGTCATGGCCTTTTCCATCGGAGCCTCCACTTCCGGATTCGCGGGTGTGTTCTTCGCCAGCCAGGTCCAGAGCCTCTTTCCGACCGACTTCCTCGTCCAGACATCGATCCTCATCCTCGTCTTTGTCATCTTCGGGGGCATGGGTTCGATCACGGGTGCCGTGGTCGGCGCCTTCGTGATCCAGTGGATCCCCCAGTACCTCCAGGTCCACTCGTTCCAGGACTACCAGTTCCAGGACGAGTTCATCTACCTCGGGGCCCTGCTCATCCTCCTCATGATCTTCCGGCCTCAAGGCATCATTCCCTCGCGTCGCCGGCGCCGGGAGATCCTGCTCACAGAAGAAGGCATCGGTCACGCGGAAAGTCCGGGTGGCCCGGTCCGGGTCACGTCGATGGGGGAGACGCTGCCGTCTGACTACGGCAGGCTTTCCCTTGACGAGCCCGGTTACATAGGCCCGGAGACGGAATGAGCGAGGCAACGGCCGGGGTGGCCTCATCAGAGCCGACGGACATCTTGTTCTCGGTCGAGCACGTTACGCTCCGCTTCGGCGGTGTCACAAGCTTGAACGACGTGTCGCTCAGGCTGCACCGGGGCGAGATCCTGTCGGTCATCGGCCCGAACGGGGCCGGTAAGACCTCGCTGTTCAACTGCCTGACGGGTGTCTACCACCCCCAGGAGGGTTCGATCCTCTTCACCCGCAGGGACGGGCACGTTGTGAGCGTGATCGGGCGCAAGCCCTACAGGGTCAACCGGCTCGGGGTGGCGAGGACGTTCCAGACCTCCCGGATGTTCAACGCCCTGACGACCTTTGAGAACGTGAAGATCGGAGTCGAGTCAAAGCAGCACACCGGACCCCTCGGCGCCATGCTCCGCTTGCCCAGGACCAGGCGCGAAGAGTACGAGAGCGACCTCAAGACGCTGGAGCTCTTGAAGTTCGTCGGCCTCACACGGCGGGCGAACGAGATATCGAGCTCGTTGCCCTACGGGGATCGCCGACGCCTCGAGGTCGCTCGCGCCCTCGGTACGAATCCCCAGGTGCTGCTCTTGGACGAGCCCGCTGCTGGGACCAATCCCGCCGAGAAGGGGCAGCTCGCTGAGCTGGTCCGCAAGGTCAATACCGAACTCGGCGTCACCGTGTTGCTCATCGAGCACGACATGAAGCTCGTGATGTCGGTGGCAGAGAGGATCATCGTGCTCAACTTCGGCCAGGTGATCGCCCAGGGCTCCCCGGCCGAGATCCAAAAGGACCCCGTCGTGATCAACGCCTATCTCGGCTCCCCCGACGACGGCGACGACGCGGAGGCGGGAGGGCACTGATGGCGTTGTTAGAGGTCACAGGCACCGAGGTCCGCTACGGCACCGTCCCGGCCCTGCACGACTTCACGATCTCGGTCGAACAGGGGGAGATCGTCACGCTTCTCGGCGCCAACGGTGCCGGGAAGACGACCACGCTCCGGATGATCTCGGGACTTCACCACGCATCCTTGGGCACGGTCCGCTTCGATGGCCTCGACATCACCCGCTTCCCGGCGCACAAGACCGTCGAGCTCGGGATCAGTCAGGTCCCTGAAGGCCGCCGGATCTTCCCGCAGATGACCGTGCTCGAGAACCTCGAGATCGGCGCCTTCCACAAGCCGCGCGTGGAGGCCGAGAAGCTCGATCGGGTCTACGAGCTCTTCCCGATCCTCAAGGACCGTGCCAAGCAGCAGGGAGGGAACCTCTCCGGAGGCGAGCAGCAGATGCTCGCCATCGGCCGCGCCCTCATGGCAGAGCCGAGGCTGCTGCTCTTGGACGAGCCCTCGATGGGGCTTGGCCCACTGTTCGTCCAGACGATCTTCGAGATCCTGAGGACGATCAGGGATCAGGGTGTCACCGTCCTTCTCGTCGAGCAGAACGCGGTCAAGGCGCTGCAGCTGGCCGACCGGGGCTACGTTCTCGAGACAGGGAGGATCGTGCTGCAGGACTCGGCGGCCGTGCTGTTGCGCGACGACCGGGTGCGCATGGCCTACCTCGGGGAGGACATCGCGAAGTGACCCGACCGGGTCGAGACACAGGACGTGGGTCTTAGCTGGTTGCCGTGAAAGGAAGCGAGGTATGGGGGGAGCGTCCGGCAGGAAGATGCGTTGGCCTGTCTCTTCTTTGTTGGGGGGAGTGATGCTGGTCTCAGCGGGAGCTGGGGTGACCCTCTCGCCGGGCGGCGCGCTCCCGGTCCGCTCGAGCGCAATGCCAGCGAGCCGGATTGCGGCAGCCCGAGCCGCCTCGTCGGCGAAGCGGGCCGCCCGCTCCGGCACGGTGTGGCTCTGCCGCCCTGGGATGGCCGACGACCCGTGCGCCTCGAGCCTTGCGACGACGGTCGTGCAGGCCTCCGGAGCGCACTCCGTTGTCACCGCCGAGCCTGACACGGGGTCCAAGTTCGATTGCTTCTACGTCTACCCGACGGTCAGCGGAGAGTCCTCTCTGAACGCCGACCTGCGGGTGCAAAAGGCGGAGACCGATGTCGCCATCGCGCAGGCGTCGCGCTTTTCCACCGTCTGTCGGGTCTGGGCACCGATGTACCGACAGGTGACCCTGGTAGGACTCGTGAGCGGGGGGATCGACTCCACCTCGCCATCTGTCGTCATCGCCTACGACAGCATCCGGGCCGGGTTCGAGGACTACCTCGAGCACTTCAACGACGGGCGGCCGATCATCTTCATCGGTCACTCGCAGGGCGCCGCCATGACGATCATGCTGCTGCAGCACTTCGTCGACAACGACGCCTCCCTGCGGCGCCGCCTCGTGCTGGCTCTCATCCTCGGGGGCAACGTCGTGGTGCGCACCGGGTCGCTCACAGGTGGCAGCTTCAGCCACCTTCACGCCTGCACGAGAGCCGGGGGGGACGGCTGTGTCATCGCCTACTCGAGCTTTCCCGGCAAGCCTCCGGCCGCCTCGTTCTTCGCCAGGCCCGGCCAGGGCGTCTCGCTCATGTCCGGCCAGACGGGGAGGCGGGGCCTGCAGGTCGTGTGCACCAACCCTGCAGACCTCGGCGGGGGGAGCGCCCCCCTGGAGCCCTTCTTTCCCTCCGAAGGTCTCGAGCCGACGCCATGGGTGGAGTTCCCCGGTCTCTACAGCGGGGCCTGCGAGAGCGAGAGCGGAGCGACCTGGCTCGAGGTCGCCAAGTCCTCCGGCGCCTCGGATCACCGTCCGGTCGTGACGGAGACGGACGGGCCTGATTGGGGGTTCCACCCCTACGACGTCAATCTCGCCCTCGGCAACCTCGTCACCGACGTTGCTGCGGCCGAGGCATCGTGGTCAAGGGACCATCGGAAGTAGTCGGGCGTCGAGATCTTGCCGTGCGCTGTTGTGATAGGCGTGGCGTTCCTCGCCTACGGTGGGGACTCCTGAGGAGGTTCGCATGCTGATCGTAGGGACCACGGCGCACTTGGAGGACCTCGACCGCTCGTACACCTATGCCGAGGACGTCTCGGTCACCGCGGTGACGGTCGGTACCTTCTCCGGGGGGGTGGGCAGCTTGTTGCCGGGGGGCGGCCGACCGGTGTGGAGCCTGTTCGACAAAGAGCGCATCGTGACCGTGGGCGAGTTCGACATCACGCCCCTGGCACGCCTGGCGAAGGCGAACGCCCAGAGCTTGGCGGCCGCGTCCGCGGGCAGGCTCGTGGTCGGGCTGGAGGGAGCTCATCTCGTCACCGTCTCGCCCGAGGGTGCAGTGGGCGAGCTCGCGTCCTTCGACCAGGTCGCGGGCAGGGACACGTGGAGCAACCCCGCCGGACCGACGCCGGAACTGCGCTCGATCGCCGTCTCGGAGAGTGACGTCTGGTTCGTCAACGTGCACGTCGGGGGAGTGTGGCGCTCGCAGGACCAGGGCCAATCCTGGGACAACGTCATCCCACCAGAATCAGACGTCCACGAGGTCGTCACCGGCGTCGGCGGCTGCGTAGCCGTCGCCGCGGCCATCGGTTTCGGTTGGAGCAAGGACGGCGGCGACAGCTGGCAGTGGACCACCGACGGACTGCACGCCAGCTATGCGAGGGCCGTCGCCCTCGACGGCGACGACAGGGCCTTCGTCACCACTTCGACCGGGCCCGAGACGACCGACGGCCGTCTTTACCGCTGCCACCTCGGGGACCCGTTCGAGCCCTGCTCGGGCGGGCTGCCGGAGTCCTTTCCCTTCAACCTCGACACCGGATGCGTGGCGGCTTCCGCCGGGCATGTCGCTCTAGGGACGCACAATGGCCGCGTCTTCCGCTCGGGCGACAACGGCTCGACCTGGGAACTGGCGGCCGAGGGCATGCGACCCGTCCGCGTGATGCGCTTCGGCTAGAACACCGAGCGGACCGTCGAGCCACATTTGACAGTATTACCGTCACATCCATCGTGGGCGCGCTCGAGCTGTGCTTCCGGGCGGGGGCGCGCTGGCCCGGGCGCGGCCCGCCTATCGTGTGTGCCAGTGTTCAGCAAGAGTCCGCCTTCAAGGATCGATCACCAAGTGTTTGACCGCGCCGTGGCGCGAGTACGAAAGGGTTAACGATGTCGATTGGAGTGGCTCTCATCCGGGACCGAATCCGCGCGAGCGAGTCGGGAGCCTTGCCGGCTCCCCGGTCGCGGAGGCGCCTGCGGCTCCTCGCCGTGGGTGCCGCCCTGCTCACCTGCGCCCCCTTTCTCTCGATGCTGCCCGCGGCGGTGGCCGGAGCCGGCTCGCGGGCCATCTCGATGGTGACGGTGGCGGCGGCGCCCCGGGCCCTGTTCGGCGACCGCGCCCTCGGGGCCGTGGCGGCGAGCTCGAAGCAGACCGGCGTCGTCGTCCTGAAGCCCTCTGACCTCTCGGCGCTCACAAGCTTCATCGCCGCGGTCACCGACAAGAGCTCCCCGCTCTTCCACCAATACCTCGCGCCCGGTGCCTTCTTCCAGCGGTTCGGGCCGGCACAGACGACCGTCGCGGCCGTGAGGGCGCAACTGACGTCTGACGGTCTCCGCGTCACCAACGTGTCGCGCGATGGGCTCCTGGTGAGCTTCTCCGGTTCGACCGCCACCGTCGAGAGCGCCTTTGGGACCCGCATCGAGCGTTACCGCCTCGCTGGCGGCACGATCGGCCAAGCCACCACGACGGCGCTCAGGCTGCCGTCTTCCATCGCCGGCTCCGTGGCCGCAGTGCTGGGCCTGAACGACCTGGTACCTGCCCAGCCCGCTTACACCCGGCCGGGCCCACCCTCGGTGCAGCGCACGTTCCGGCCGGCCGAGGCGACGAGCTTCTCGCACCCGGCAGGTTCGCCGGACGCCTGCAGTCTCGCCCAGGAGGACGCCGAGAGCCAGGGCGGGCTCACCGACGACGAGATCGCCGACGCCTACGGCGCCTTCGGCCTTTATCGAATGGGAGATTTCGGTGCCGGCCAGCACATAGCCGTCTTCGAGCTGGCACCCTTCCTCGCAAGCGACATCGAGACATTCGACGCCTGCTATTTCGGTGCCGCGCAAGGGGCACGGATGTCGGGCAGGAACGGCAACCTCGCCGGCAGCCTGCTCTCGGTCATCCCGGTGGACGGCGGGATCCCGCAGCCCGGGCCCGAGAGCCAGAACGACGAGGACAACCTCGACATAGAGGACGTCTCGGCCATCGCCCCCCAGGCCAAGATCGACGTCTACGAGGCGCCGAACAACTCCGTCAACTCCGGGATTCTGGATGAGTACGCCCGGATAATCAATGACGACACCGACCAGATCGTGACCTCGAGCTGGGGTTCGTGCGAGGAGATCCTGCAGTTGGACGACCCGGGCATGCTGCAGGCCGAGAACCTGCTCTTCGAGCAGGCGGCCGCCCAGGGCCAGACGATCCTGTCCGCGGCGGGCGACACCGGTGACGACGAGTGCAACGAGAGTCGCGCCGTCGTGCCACCCTCGGGCCAGAACCTGCTCTCCGTCGGTGATCCGGGCAGCCAGCCCTATGTCCTCTCCGTTGGCGGCACGACGATCGACGACGCCACGGAGCCGCCCCTCGAGCACGTCTGGGACGACGGCGCCCAATGGGGGGCCGGCAGCGGCGGCATCTCGGACGTCTGGACGATGCCTAGCTGGCAGGCACAGGTCGCGGACACAGCCGGCAATGCGAGGGACATCTCCAACGCCCAGGCCTTCGAGAGAGCAACAGCGCAGGAGTCTGCGCCATTCACGACGCCCAGGTTCTGCGACGGCACGCTCGGCCTGCCGGCGGGGACTCTTTGTCGTGAGACGCCTGATGTCTCCGCCCAGGCCGACGAGTTCACGGGCGCTGTGACCATCTACGGCCGACTGCTCGGCTACGGCCCGAAGAACGGGTGGGCGACGATCGGCGGCACCTCGTCGGCCGCGCCGATCTGGGCGGCGCTCCTCGCTCTCGTCAACGCCTCGCCGACCTGCTCGGCGGACAGGATCAACGGCGTGCAGGACGTGGGCTTCGCCAGCCCGATCCTCTACGGTATCGCCGCCAACCCGACCGCCTACGCCAGGTCCTTTGACGGGATCGTCTCGG
Organism: Acidimicrobiales bacterium; assembly: GCA_052146595.1. Taxonomy (GTDB): domain Bacteria; phylum Actinomycetota; class Acidimicrobiia; order Acidimicrobiales; family Bog-793; genus Fen-455. Next base: position 20,112 of record JBKQMT010000065.1, on the reverse strand, counting down.
GCAACAACGACGAATACGGCCTTGACAACGGGCTCTTGTTCCCGGCCCGCCCCGGCTACAACATGGCCTCGGGCCTCGGCTCCCCGCAGCTGACGACGCCGACGGGGGGCAACGGCCTCGCCTTTTACATGTGCGATTACGCCGGACAGCTCGCTCCCCCCTCGGTTGCCCGGCTCAGCCCCTCCGCGGGGTCCACCGCGGGCGGCTACTCGGTGACTGTCTCCGGCTCCGGGTTCGGCACCCCGGCCGACCCGAAGGTCAAGAGCGTCCAGGTGGGCACGACAAAGGCGAAGAGCTTCACTGTGAAGAGCGGCACTGCGCTCACCGCAGTGTTCCCGCCGGCTGCCAAGACCTTGCCGGCCGGCTCCCCGCCTTCCGACGACGGGGCCGGGCCGGCCCCGGTGACCGTGACGCTCAAGAACGGCGAGTCGAGCGTCACGAGCGGTGCCTCGATGTTCGAGTACGTGGACGAGGCAGCGACGCCGTCGCCGCTCCCGAGTGTCACGAGCGTCGGACCGAGCGCCGGGTTGGAGTCGTCACCGACGCCGGTCAGGATCTACGGATCGGGGTTCACGGGCGCGACCCGGGTGAGCTTCGGTGGCGTGCCCGCGCGAGGCTTCGCCGTCAAGAGCCCTTACGAGATCACGGTCACGCCTCCCGTCTTTTCGACCCAGAAGTGCGCAGCCCTGCCGACAAAGGGCGTGTACAAGAACGAGAATGCCCGCAACGACATCTGCCAGGTGCAGGTCGTGGTGACGAACGCCAGGGGCTCCAGCGCGACGAGCGCGATCCTGCCGCCCTACGAGGGGGCGATCACCGGCGACAGCATGCTCGGCCAGAATCCGCGGGCGGGCTTCGAGCTGGCGCCCCAGCCCACCGAGTTCGACTACGTCCCGGCGCCGAGGATCACCTCGGTGTCGACAGGATCGGTGGCCGATCTCGAGCACTGCGTATCCCCGGCGACTGCGGCATGCAATGCCGGCCTGCTGGCTAGCGAGGCCGGCGGTCCCGCCAACCTCGTGACCCTCTACGGGACCGGCATGAACGAGTTGAGCTTCGACTACCTCTCCTTGGGCTTGCCCGTCAACGAGGGCGGCCCCGTCCCCGTCGCGCCCGTCGCCGAGACCGGGACGTCGATGGAGCTGCTCGCGCCGGCGCTCCCCAAGTCCGACCAGCCGCCGACTACAGAGCCCTTCGTGCTCCCGGTCGGGTTCAATTCGATCGTCGCCAGGTCCAACGAGAGCGAGATCGTCTATGCCGGCGTGCCGAAGGTGTCGAGCGTCGTGGACCCGCGCACCGGGGTCCCGGGGGTCCCCGACACGGTCGCCTGCGCCAGCCTGTCGCCCGCGTCAGGCTGCGGGTCGCCGCTTCGAATAAGCGGTGCGGGACTTCTCCAAACCTTCGCGCCCATCGTGTTCGTGGACAACGTGACCCAGTTCTCGATCGGTACTCAGTACAACTTCGCCATCAAGAGCGACCGGACCCTCACGACCGAGTCGGTGGCGCAGAACCCCGGGGTCCTCGATGTCGAGGTCTGTTCGGTGACAGCTTGCAGCTTCAACCCGAAGACCGACCTGCTGGCGGTGTACCCACCCGGCAATCCCAAGATCGACAGCATCTCACCGCCGGCCGGTGCCGCTCATGGCGGGAACGTCGTGGTCCTGGACGGGGCCAACCTCGGCTGCGTTGTGGAGGTGGCCTTCGGCAAGGTCGCGACCTTCTCGACGAGCAACGCGAAGGCGGTCTTGACCTGCGGCACCACCAACCAGGTGACCGTCGTAGCCCCACCTGGAGTCGCGGGGACGAAGGTGTCGGTGAGGATCGCCACGTTGGAGAGCTTCTTGGACCCGACGGGACAGGCGAGCAACCCGATCGCCTACAGCTACACTCCGAGCGCTCCCAGCCCGCCGACCAAGGTCACGGTCACTACAGGAGCCGGGAGCACAACGGTGCGCTGGCAGCCGCCCGCGAGCGACGGCGGCAGCGCCGTCACGAGTTACAGCGTGACGGCCTCGTCCCCAGGTCTGGCGAGCGTCCGACAGCTCGGCGGAGCGACGACGAGGAGCTTTACCTTCACGGACCTGCAGGCCGGCGCTTTCTGGACTTTCAATGTGCGGGCGGTCTCGAGCTTAGGCACCGGTCCCAGTGCTGAGTCGAGCCCGGTCGCACCCGGGCTCGGTGACGACGGCTACCTGGTGGAGACCCAGAGCGGTGCAGTTCTCGGATTTGGCGACGTCCTCTCGCACGGGGGCATAGACGGCGAAGCTGAGAGCGCCGCGGGCATCGCCACGACGCCCGAGGGGCTCGGCTACTGGGTCGTGACCACGACCGGTGCGGTCACTCCCTTTGGCGATGCCGCCTTTTTCGGCCAGGCGTCCAGGAGCAACGTCGTCGGCATCGCCTCGTCGCCAGACGGCAGGGGCTACTGGATCGTCACCAAGAGCGGTGCCGTGCAGGCCTTCGGCGAAGCGAAGACCTACAAAGGCCATCTGCCCGCGGGCTCGGACATCACGGGCATCGCCTCGTCGCCCGACGGCAACGGCTACTGGCTGGTCGGGAGCGACGGGGCCGTCACCGCCTTCGGCGATGCCCACTCCAGCGGGTCGTGGCACGGCACCTTGAACGAGCCTGTCGTCGCGGTGGCGGTCACACCGAACGGCAGGGGTTACTGGCTCGTCACGGCGGGCGGACGTGTCCTCTCCTTCGGTGACGCCCGCTTTTTCGGCTCGATCGCCCCCAAGCGTCTCAGCGCACCGATCGTCGGCATCGCCGCCACTCCGTCAGGCAACGGGTACTGGCTCGTCGGGGTGGACGGCCGGGTCTACAACTTCGGTGCCGCAGAGGACCTCGGCAACGCGCCCAACGCGGAAGCGATCGGCCTCTAGCGGGCCCTGAGTTCCGTCGCCGCAAGCGGCCGGGGCGGGAGGGAGCGAGTGGCCGGCGCCGGGACGCGATGGCGCGACCGGCGGCAGCGAATGCCCGGCGCGGGATGGAGCGCGCCATCCGTTCGGTAACCTCTCGGATCGACGCCCACTTCGCCCGACCGGATTGTGCCGAGCGAAGTGGGGCACTAGGCACGATCCGGATTCAAGGAGAGACCATGCTCAGTATCGGCGACCGTTTCCCGGAGTTCTCCCTCACAGCGCTCGTCCCCGGCGACCTGAGCGCGATCGAGGCCAAGAGCCCCGACGACTACTTCACGAAGATCGACTCTTCGACCTATGAGGGCAAGTGGCGTGTCGTGTTCTTCTGGCCCAAGGACTTCACCTTCATCTGCCCAACCGAGATCGCAGAGTTCGGGCGCCTCAACGGCGAGTTCGCCGACCGCGACGCGCAGGTGCTCGGAGGCTCGGTCGACAACGAGTACGTCCACTACGCCTGGCGCAACCAGCACGAGGACCTCAAGAAGCTTCCCTTCCCGATGCTCTCTGACCTCGACCGAAGGCTCGTCTCCGACCTCGGGGTGCTCAACAGCGACGGAGTCGCCGACCGGGCGACCTTCCTCGTCGACCCAGAGGGCATGATCCAGTTCGTGATGGTGACGGCGGGCTCGGTCGGGCGCAACGTCGAAGAGGTGCTCCGGGTGCTTGACGCCCTGCAGACCGACGAGCTTTGCGCTTGCAACTGGCACAAGGGAGCGGCGACGCTCGATGCGAAGGCGCTCATGAGCAAGAGTGCCTGATGGGCGTCGCCGCGCTAAAAGAGGCGCTGCCGCCTTTCGCCAAGGACCTCCGACTGAATCTCGACTCGACCATCGCCGTGTCGACGCTGCCCGAGCAGCGTCTTTGGGGCACGGTGCTGGCGACGGCGATCGCTTCCCGAGGTAAGCGCACCCTCGTCGAGCTCGCCGGGGAGGCTAGGGAGCATCTCTCGGGGGAGGCCTTCGAGGCGGCCGAGGCCGCTGCGGCCGTCATGGCAATGAACAACATCTACTACCGGAGCAAGCACCTGCTGGCAGACGAGGGTGCGAAGGAGTACGAGGACATTCCCGCTCGGCTCCGGATGCAGGTAATCGGCACCCACGGCGGCATCGAGGCGGAGGACTTCGAGTTCTGGTGTTTCGCCGTCAGCGCGGTGAACGGCTGTGGGGGCTGCCTCGCGGCTCACGAGCGCAAGCTTCGCGAGCTGGGCACGGGCAGGGAGCAGCTCCACGAGGCGCTCAGGATCGCCGCGGTGGTGCATGCCGTCGCGGTCACCCTCGAGGCCGAGGAGACGACGGCCGCGAGAGCCGTCGCCTGAGCGCGCAGGCGCTAGGCCAGCAGGCGCGCGCCGCAGAGCGCGAGCACCCTGGTGGCGACGTTGAGGTCGTCGATCGCGACGTGCTCGTCCGGCTGGTGTGCGATCGTCACGTCACCGGGGCCGAAGACGACTGCCGGGCAACCGGCGGCCTCGTACCAGGCGGCGTCGGTCGCGAACCGCATGCCTTGACGCTCGCCGGCCGCGCTGGCCCCGAGGTCTGCGAGCGCGCCCTCGAGGACCTCTTCCAGGTGCCCGGCGTTGGTGCCGTGAAGCGGTGGGAAGGCGACGGTGGGCGTCATCTCCCACCGCAGTCCCGGGCGTTCGGTCTCCAGCCGGTCGAGGAGAGCGCGCAGCTCCGCCTCGGCGCCCTCAAGGCTCTCGGAGGGAAGCAGGCGGCGGTCCACGGTGAGCTGGCAACGGTCGGCGACCGTGGAACCCCCGCGGCCGCCTTCGATGAGCCCGACCGAGATCGTCGCCGGCCCGATTTCCGGGAAAGGGGCGCCCGCCAGGCGACGGGACTCCTCTTCGAGCAGGCGGATGAAGCCGGCGGCGTCGTCGATCGCGTTGCGACCGTCCTCGGGATGCGAGCTGTGCACCGCCTTGCCGTGGAAGACGACCTCGAAGTTGAGCTGTCCGTTGCCGACGGCGAACACCCGTCCGTTCGTGGGCTCGGTGACGACGACCCAGTCAGCAGCCTGGCGGGCAGCCGCCAACCTCGCGCCCTTGCAGCCCACCTCCTCGTCGATGACGGCGTGAAGAGCGAGGCTTCCCCGCGCCAAGACGCCCGACCGCTTCACGGCGAGGAGTGCCTCGGTCATGGCTGCAAGGCCGGCCTTCATGTCGCAGGCGCCTCGGCCGTAGAGGTCTCCGTCCACCAGGGTCGCCCGGAAAGGGTCGCCTGTCCAGCCCTCGCCGGCCGGCACCGTGTCGAGGTGCCCGCAGAACACGAGCGTCGGGCCCGGGGCGCCGATGGCGGCGTAGAGGTTCGGCCTGCCCGGGGCGACTTCGACGAGGCGATTGACGACGCCGTGCTCGTCGAGGAAGCTCGCCAGCAACTGGGCGCAGGCGCCCTCGTCCCCGGGCGGGTTCTCGCTCGGCCGAGCGATCAGCTCGCTGAGCAGCTCGAGCGCCTCGTGTTCGTCGATCGCCTCGAGGACGCGGCGGTCACGGTGGTCGAGCCGGCTCGGGGCCAGCTCCTGCCTATCCGTGCCCGGACGAGAGGACGGGGCCATGCTTCGCCAAGGCTATTGCGGTGGCGATCGGGAGAGGAGACGTCATGACGGGCACAGGCGGCGAAGGGTCGGCGGCCAAACGGGTGGGTTTCGCGGGCCTCGGGACAATGGGCTCGGCCATGGCGGCCAATCTCGTCCGGGCCGGGTTCTCCCTCACCGTGTGGAACCGCACACCCGGCCGGGCGGAGGCTCTCTTGGCGCTCGGAGCCGCCGAGGCGGGCAGCCCGCGCGACCTAGCGCGTGACAGCGAGGTCGTTGTCACCTGCCTCACCGATTCCCCTCAGGTGGGCGAGGTTCTCTTCGGCCCAGATGGCCTGGCCGAGGGTTTCGCGCCCGGGTCGCTGCTCATCGACTGCTCGACGATAAGCCCCGCCAGCGCACGAGACTTCGGGGCACGCCTGGGCGCCCGCGGCGTCGCCATGCTCGACGCGCCCGTCTCGGGAGGCTCGGAGGGCGCTGTGGCGGGGACGCTGACGATCATGGTCGGCGGGGAGCCCGCCGATCTCGAACGGGCGCGCGACGTGCTGTCGGCCATGGGCCGCACGATCACCCACCTCGGCCCGCTCGGATCCGGCCAGGTCGCCAAGGCCGTGAACCAGGTGATCTTGTGCGGTACCTACCTGGGCGTGGCGGAGGGGATCGTGCTCGCCATGAAGGCGGGCATGGACACCGAGCGCCTCGTCAATGCCCTTTCCGGAGGGGCGGCTGGTTCGTGGGTTCTCCAGAACCGCAGCGGGCGCATGATCGAAGACAGCTATCCGCTCGGTTTCAAGATCGCCCTGCACCGAAAGGACATGGCGATCGCCCTCGACCTCGCGCGAAGCGTCGGTGCGGTGCTTCCCGTGGCCGCGCTCGCCGCCAGCATCGAGGACGGCCTGATCGCGCAGGGCCATGGCGAGGACGACAACTCGGCGTTGGCGCGGGCGATCCGCCGGCTTTCCGGCCTGTGAGGCCGGCGGGACTACTTCTCCGGAGGGCCTCCGGCCGGGTGGACGATCACGAAGGGGGTGAGCTCGTCGCCCTGGCCCATCGGGTTGTCGAGCAGGATGAGCCGGGCACTGGCCTTGTCGACGGGCATGTCGGGACTCATCCCGAGCACCTCGACGTTGATGTTGTTGCCGTCGATGATCACGACCGGGTGGCCGAGGAAACGGGCGTAGGCGGCGCATGCCTTGTCCGGGTCGGCCGGTCCGAGCATCGCGAACTCGTTGAAGGGCGCCACCGTGTCGGGGTTGAAGCCGTCGATCTCGGCGATGCGGTGGCCCGCGATCCGGTAGAAGTCGCCGTGGCGGCCGAACAGCTTGGTCACGCCCCCGACCACCATGGCAAAGGCGGCCCGTGTCGAGCCGGTCTGCATGATGGCTACCTGCATCTTGCGGGGGTCGGAGAAGGCGACGTCGTGCTCGTACTTGCGCGTTCCCTTTACGATGAGCTTCGCGAGCGGTCCGGGCCGGACCACCGAGAAATGGACCACCCGGCCCTCGGAGATGGCCACGACCTTCTCCGAGATCGCCACCCAGTCTCCTTGTTTGAGCAGTGGCCGGACCTGTGAGTCGAGGAGGGGCTCGAGGGGCTCTTTGATGTGGATCAGGTGGGTCTGCACCAGGGTCCGCTCAAAGCTGCGACCGCCGAGCTGGACTGGCGGCGGGGTACCGGCCGGCCCGGCCATCAACGCCCGCCCATCGGCCACGCCGTCATCGCACGGCGACCGGAGCGTCGACATAGCGGCGCAGCCAGAGCTCGGTGACGAGCACGCGCCAGAAGGCGAGGCCGTCGCCCGGCTTGCCCGCCAGCCAGGCGTCGAGCTCTTCCACGAGCCGCCCCGAGTCGAATATACCCCGGGACGACAAGCTGGCCGAGGAGAAGACCTCCCGGATTTGGGGGGCGCGTTCGCGCGTCCATGCGGCCTCGGGGTTGGTAAAGCCGATCTTGGAGCGCCTCGTCCTGTTCGCCTCGGGCATCTTTCCCTTCATGGCCTGACGGTACACGTAGCGGTTCCATCCCTTTTTGATCTTCTGGTCGATCGGCAGCTTGAAGATGAACTCGACCAGCTCGTGGTCCAAGAAGGGGACCCTCGACTCGATCGAGAAGGCCATCGAATTCTTGTCCTCGTATCGCAGCAGGTTGGGCGTCGAGTACCGCAGCACGTCGTCGGCCAGGCGCCTGTTCAAGTTGCGGCTCGGGCGGTAGTCGAACTCGGCCAGCTCCCCGGGCTCGGCGGTGAGCAGGTCGGGCATCGAGAACGGGCGCTGTCCACCGGGCCGGCGCCTCGAGAGGAGCTCGCGGGCATAGCTCTTGTACAGGTCTCGCCCCAGCACGGCCTCCCGGGCGGCGGCCAGGAAGTGGCGCTGGTCGGTCGCCGAGCTGAGATAGGTGCGGAAGTAGGGGAGGTACCCCGCCAGCAGTTCGTCTCCGCCGTTGCCCGACAGGATCACCTTCACCTGGCCCTTTGCGATGCGATAGACGGAGTAATAGGCGTACGGGGCCGAGGAGATCGTCGGCTCCTCTTGGTACCAGACCCACTCGGAGATCTCGTCCCAGAACTGGTCCACGCTCGGGTAGGCGTAATGGGGGACACTGCGGACGTGGCGCTCGACCGAGTGCACGTACTGGCTCTCGTCGATGCTCTGGCCCGGGTAGAGGGCGGAGAAGGTGTGCAGCGCTCCCGCCGTGTGGGTGTCGGCGCCCGAGCCCATGAGCGTGGCCATGACCGAGGAGACCCCGCTCGAGTCGAGACCTCCCGACAGCGACACCCCGACCGGGACGTCGGCGATCATGTGCCGGCGGATCACCCGCTCGAAGAGGTCCGCGAACTCCTCGGCGTACTCGGCGTCGCTGCGCGAGGAGGAGAACTCGGGGTTCACCTCGGGTGTCCAGTACCTGGTGGTCGTCGTCCGGCCGTCGGCGGACACCGTCATGAAGTGGCCCGGCAGCAGGCGCCTCACGCCGGCGAAGAAGGTCTCCTCGCCTGCGTCGTGCACGCGGTGGAGCAGGAACCGGTAAAGGACCCCCATGTCGGGGGCGCGGGGGACGCGCGGGTCCTGAAAGAGGGCCTTCAGCTCCGAGGCGAAGCAGAAACGGCCCGGCGGGGCGTGGTAGTAGAGCGGCTTGATCCCGAGCCGGTCGCGGGCTAGGTACATCGAGCGCGAGCGCGGGTCGACGACGGCGAAGGCGAACATGCCTATCAGGTGCGTGACGCACGAGCTGCCCCACTGCTCGTAGGAGCGCAGCACGGTCTCGGTGTCGGAGTGGTCCGATACGAAACGATGCCCGGCGCGCTCGAGCTCGGCGCGCAGCTCTGCGTTGTTGTACAGCTCCCCGTTGAACACGATGCAGGCACCTGTCCGCCCGGAGCGGATCGGCTGTTCGCCGCCCTCCAGGTCGATGATTGAGAGCCGCCGCATCCCGACGGTGAAGTCCTCGCCCAGCTCGGTGCCGGAAGAGTCCGGCCCCCGGTGCTCGATCGAGGACAGCATGGCATCGATCAGTTCCGGGTCGCGGCCGGTGAAGCCGGCTATACCGCACACAGCGTCTTCGTCACCTGCCTAGGAGGTGGTAGACGTGGTGGGAAGAGTCGAGACCGTCGCCCCGGCCGGGATCTGGAAGAGCGAGGCCGGCGGGGAGGGGGAGAAGCTCTGGATCTCGAAGTCGGCCGACTTGGCAGACACACTGACATAACCGAGGATCCCCTGTGAGGTCACGCACACCTTGCTCGTTTGCTGGTTCGGCTTGCTGCCGCTGACGACGACGGCGCACTGCAGGTTGAACCCGTTGACGGACATGGTCGCCGAGCTGATCGTGACCCCGTGCAGAGCGGCGGCCACCGAGTAGATCTTGAGGAAGTCGATCCAGTAGCTACCCGAGTAGAGGGCGTAGGCGAGCTTGTCGGTGTCGACCTCGGCTCCCTGGGCCTTCACGCACGACCAGGCGCCAGCCGAGCTCGAGGTCGACGACCGGCTGCACTCGAACACGCCCGCCGTGGCTCCGAGGACCTGGAACTCGCCGGTAGAGGTCGTGTCGTCGAAGGCGAAGTCGTGGGGCGGGTCTACGGCGAACTTGACCGTCGCCGGGGCGCTGCCCGTGGTGACGTAGGTGACGTCGTAGGCGGAGGTGTCGGACGACTGCATCTTGCTCGTGAGCTGGTTGATCGCCGCGCTCCCGTGCAGCAGGCTGTGCACGGCCTTTGCCGCGTTGACGGCCTTGTTGATGGCACTGCAGCCCGTCAGCCCGAGCGCTGTCGTGGCTACCACGACGGCGACGAGGACCGTCTTGCGCCAAGCAGCTGAGCGGGTTCGTCCCTCGCGAATCGATCGTGTCATGGCCCGGCCCCCAGTCGTCTGGTCCCGATGGCCCAAGGATAGATGGTGCGCGCCTTCAGGTCGGACGATCTGTGTCTGTAGGGTGTCGGACGGTGAGTGGAGTCTCGAGCGGCTGCGCTAGTGCGGGTCGCAACGCGGAACCTGGGGAGGGCCCGGCCGAGGGCGTGCTCGAGGCCGCTGTGTGCGCCCTGGAGCGCTGGCGCGCCCGGAGCAGCGGCGTGACCGTCGTCGCCGTCGACGGTCCCGGCGCCGCCGGCAAGTCGACGATCGCGGCGCGCCTCTCGGCGAGACTCGAGCTGAGCCTCGTCCACACCGACGACTTCTTCAGGCCTGCGACCCCGGCGGTGCAGGCCCGGGGCGCGCTGGCGGACTATTACGACCTGGTCCGGCTGCGGACCGAGGCCCTCGCGCCCCTGAGATCGGGAAACGACGCCGTCTTCCTACCCTTCGACTGGGACACCGGCGCTCTCTCGCCCGGCAAGGTGCGCCTCGCCCCGAAGGACCTCGTCCTCGTCGAGGGCGTCTGCTCGGCAGCGCCCGAGCTCGCCGACCTCGTCGACAAGGCGATCTACGTGGACACGCCTGAGCCGGAACGTCTACGGCGGCTTCGCCGCCTCGTCGCCCCCGAGGACTGGGACGAGCAGTGGCTGCGGGCGGAAAGGGAGTACTTCGCCGTCGTGCGCCCCCCGGGATCGTTCGATCTCGTCGTCTGCGGGACCGGCCTCGACCCCGCGAGGAGTTGAGGCCCGTGAGACCTGTGATGCCAGCACGCACAGCCCGGGGGCGGCTCGCGGCGGCGCTCTTTCTCGTCGTGCTCGCCTCGACGGGGCTGGCGGCGTGCGGCTCGCAAAAGGGCGGCCCGGGGACCGCTGCGGCCAACGCCAGTGGGGGGGCGCTGGTGGAAGGGGGCACGGCCTACTTCGCGGAGCAGCCGGAGCTGCCCCCCGACTACATCTTCCCGCTCGTCTCGGGTCAGTACTTCACCGTCGAGAACACAGCCTATTTCCAGACCCTCCTGTACGAGCCGCTCTACTGGTTCGGCGACAAGGCGGGCACCTCGGTCGACTACGCCCTGTCGGTGGGGAACGCTCCCGTCTACAGCGACGGCAACCGGGTCGTGACGATCACCCTCAAGCACTACGAGTGGTCGGACGGCGAGGCGGTCACCGCCCAGGACGTGATCTTTTGGATCCACCTCTTGAAGGCGAACCCCGACGAGTGGGCCTCCTATGTCCCGGGGGGCTTTCCCGACAACGTGAAGTTGGCCACGGCGCTCAACGCCAGGACGGTGCGAATCTGGCTCGATGCCGCCTACAACCCCATCTGGTACACCTACAACGAGCTCTCCCAGATCACCCCCCTCCCCCTCGCCTGGGACCGCACCTCCCTGTCGGCGCCCGTACCCGAGGCGGGTTCGCGCCATCTCCCCGACTCGACTCCCTCGGGTGCCAGAGCCGTCTACAACTTCCTGAATGATCAGGCCAAGGACCTCGCCAGCTACGCCTCCAGCCCGATCTGGTCGGTCGTCGACGGTGCCTGGAAGCTCGCCAGCCTCACGACAAACGGGGAGGCGAGCTTCGTGCCCAACCGGCGTTTCTCCGGCCCGGACAAGGCCCACCTCGCCCGCTTCGTCGAGCTTCCTTTCACGAGCGCGGCGGCCGAGTTCTCGGTGCTGCGTGCCGGCCCGGCTGTGGGAGGCCCCGGCACGGCGTCCTCGGGCGATGAGATCTCGGTCGGCTACGTGCCGGACAACGACTTGCCCCAGTCACGGGCGCTCGAGTCGCAGGGCTACAAGCTGATGGACTGGTACCCGTTCCAGTTCGACTACTTCGAGCCGAACCTCAACAACCCGACGGTCGGGCCGATCCTGCGCCAGCTGTACTTCCGCCAGGCCTTGCAGCACCTCGTCAACCAGCTGGGCTGGATCAAGGCCTACTACTGGGGGCTCGGGGTCCCCACCTACGGCCCGGTGCCCGCCAGCCCGCGCAACCCTTACGCGGACGCGAATGCGTCCGTGAACCCCTACCCCTACAACCCCGGAGAGGCCGAGGAGCTGCTCAGGGGCCACGGCTGGAAGGTCGTCCCGAACGGGGTCACGACCTGCGCCCGGCCGGGCACGGGAGCGGGCCAGTGCGGCGAGGGGATCAGAGCCGGCGAGGGGCTCAACTTCACGCTCGAGTACCCGAGCGGGCTCCCCTACACCGACGGCTCGATGGTGGACCTGCAATCGGTGGCCAAGCAGGTCGGCATCGAGATCGCCCTCGAGGAGGTGACGCCGACCACGATCGCCTCGACGATCCTGAGCTGCCCGCCGAGCTGCAGCTGGGAGCTCGGCCAGTACGGCACCGGGTGGGTCTTCGAGCCGGACCACTACCCGAGCGGGGAGGAGATCTTCGAGACGGGCGCGCTCGGCAACGTCTCGGACTACTCGAACCCGAAGACCGACAGGCTCATCGCGGCGACGACCACGACACCGGCCGCGGGCGCCCAGGCCGCGCTCGACGCCTACCAGGACCAGGTCCGTAAGGAGCTGCCCAACTTCTGGCAGCCGAGTCCGGGCACACTGGTGACGGTCCAGTCGAACCTGCACGGCTTCGTCCCGAACGCCTACGGGTTCATCAGCCCCGAGGAGTGGTACTTCACCAAGGGCTGAGCCAGGTGAACGACTCGAACGGAGGGCAGCACCGCACATGATCGGCTACACACTGCGGCGCCTTTGTCAGGCCGTCATCGTCCTGCTCGGCCTGACGGTGCTCGTGTTCGTGCTCGAGCACATCATTCCCGGCAACCTTGCGCGGGCCATACTCGGCTCGAGGGCGAGCGCCGGCGAGATCGCCGCTTTCAACCGGGCGAACGGCCTCGACCGCCCGATCGTGTCGCAGTACCTGACGTTTCTCTCCCACGTGCTGCACGGCAACCTCGGCTACTCCTACCGGCTGAACGAGAGCGTCGACTCGCTCGTGGCCCACGAGCTGCCGAACGACCTCATCCTCGTCGGCATCGCCGTCGCCCTCGCGGTCGCGATCGCCATCCCGCTCGGGGTCGCCCAGGCCGTGCGGCGCAACAGGGCACTCGACCACATCGCCACGGGCGCTGCGTTCCTCCTCTACTCGATGCCTTCGTACTGGCTCGGACTCCTTCTGATCGCAGGGCTCGCGATCGGCGTGCACGTGTTTCCTCCCGAGGCACCCCAGGCGGTGACGCCGGCAGGGGTCCTCGCCGAGCCCCGCGGCCTCGTGCTCCCGGTCGTCACGCTCACGCTCGTCAACGTGGCCCTCTTCAGCCGCTACGTGCGCTCTGCGGCGATCGACACCCTCGCCCAGGACTACGTGCGCGTTGCCCGGGCAAAGGGTCTACCCGGGCGCGTCGTGCTCGTCCGCCACGTGTTGCGCAACTCGCTCGTACCCGTCGTCACGTTGCTAGGCCTGTCCGTCCCGGCCGTGCTCACGACGGGCCTCGTCGTCGAGTACGTGTTCAACTTCCCCGGCCTCGGCCTCACCTACTTCAACGCGGCCGTGAACGCGGACTACCCGGTGGAGCTCGGCATCACCGTCGTCGCCGGCGTCGCCACCGTCCTCGGGAGCCTCTTGGCGGACCTCGCCTACGCCGTGCTCGACCCGAGGGTCAGATATGGCTGATCTTCTCGTGCCCGTCGAGCTCGAGCGGGCGGACCTCGGGCGGCTGGGGGCGGCGGAGCTGGCGCACGGGCGCGCCAGCGGCCAGTCGTTCCTGGCGGCGTTCGTCGAGAACCGCCTCGGCGTCGCCGGCCTTGGCATCATCGTCGCCGTCGTCGCCTTCTGTTTCGGTGGCCCGCTCGTGTACCACAGCGACCAGATCCAAGCGAACATCGCCCTCACGAACCTGCCGCCCGGTGTCGGGCACCCGCTAGGCACCGACGCGAACGGGTTCGACATCCTCGGACGGCTCATGGTCGGCGGCCAGAGCGCGCTCGAGATCTCCCTCGCCGTTGCCCTCGTGGCGACGGGCTTCGGCGCCTTGTGGGGTGCCGTTTCCGGCTTCATGGGCGGTGTGCTCGACGCCATCATGATGCGCATCGTCGATGTCGTGATCGCCGTGCCCGCCATCTTCCTGCTCATCTACCTGGCGAGCGTGTTCCGCCCGAGCGTGCCGCTCTTGATCGTCGTGCTGTCGTTTCTCTCCTGGCTCGGGCCGGCGCGTCTTGTCCGCGGCGAGGCGCTCTCGCTGCGGAGCCGAGAGTTCGTCGACGCCGTGCGAGTGGCCGGCGGACGGGACTCGCACATCGTCGGGCGGCACATCATCCCCAACACCCTCGGAACGATCTCGGTCAACGCCACCTTCCAGGTGGCCGACGCCATCATCATCCTCGCCACCTTGAGCTTCCTGGGTTTCGGCTTGCCGCCGCCCGCGGTGAGCTGGGGCGCCATGCTGTCGCAGGGAACGACCTACCTGCTCGACGGCTACTGGTGGGAGGTCTACCCGGCCGGGTTCATCGTGATGGTGACAGTGGTGGCCTTCAACTTCGTCGGCGACGCCTTGCGCGACACCCTCGATGCGCGCCTTCGCGAGCGGTAGGGTCGACGTCTCGGTTCGATTGCGGCACGGGACTGTCAGTTTCCGGCGTGCGGACCCCGATTTCCCGGGCGAGCGGCTACACTCTGCGGTCTTCCCCGTCCTCCTCGAAAGGCCGCACGATGACTCGCAGTCGCTTGACCCTGATCTGTGCCGCCCTGATCGGTGCCGTGGCAATACCGACCACCGGCGCGGAGGCGGCCACGCGGGCGGTGAGCCCACACGCGACGTCGTGCAGCGACAGCTGGAAGAGCCCCGTCAGTGGTCTTTGGGGTGTGGGGGCCAACTGGTCCACTGGGCAGATTCCCGGTGGCACCGACAACGTCTGCATCTCGGTACCTGGCACCTATACGGTGACGCTCGCCCCCTGGAGCCTTGGCACCGCCGATCCCAACCACGCCGGCGCGAACGTGAATTCGCTCAGCCTCGGTGAGGCGAGCGGGACAGGGACACAGAGCCTGGACATCGTGGGCCAGGGCAGCTCATCGAACAGCAACGAGCAGGTCAGCACTGTATTTCTGGATCTAGCCACCGCAAGCACCATCACCGCCCACGGCAACCTCGTCCTCGACTCGACCAACGGGGGCACCACGCTCAAGGGGAACCCGTCCGGCGGCTATGCCGCGGTCGACGGCGCGAGCTTCTCCAACTACGGCACCATCGAGACCGAGACCCAGGCTCCCGGCAACAAGCTCGCCGACTTCACCCAGTTCGAAGCGCCCTTGACCAACGAGGCGCACGCGAGCGTGCACGACACCTCGGGTCAGCTCCAGGAGGATTCGATCACCAACGACGGCAGCTTCACCGTCGGACCGGCCGCTTCGATGACTCTCGTTCCACTGCAGGGTGTCTACGGAGAACCGGCAAGCTTCACGAACGAGGGGGCGCTCGTGAACGACGGGTCGATCACGGCGGACCAGACGGCGGGAGTGGTGACCTGGACGCAGGCTGGTGGGCCGGTCAAAGGCAACGAGGTGGTACTGGGCGGTGGCGCGACACTGGTCGACAAGTCGGGAGCCGCCCAGTTCTTTGTGAGCTCGATAGCGGCCAAGGTCACAGGCACGATCCCGGCCGGTCAGAAGATCACGGTCGTGGGGGAGGCCTACACCTCCAACGGAGACGCCTACAACGGTACGACTCTGTCACTGGACGGGGGAACGGTCGTCAACGACGGCACTCTCGTGCTCGACGCGCAAGGCTCGGGCACAAGGACCGGTGGGCCGGCGATCGTCGACGACGGCTCGATCCACAACGAGGGCACCATCGTCGCCGAGGTGCAGGATCCGTCCTGGACGGTCCAATACCAGGCCGGGCTGGCGAATACCCACGCCGGCACGCTGAAAGTGACCGGCGGCACTTTCAACGATGACGGCCGTGGCGCGGTGACCAACGACGGGACCGTGCAGATCGGCCCGCGAGCGCTGTACCTGATGCAAGAAGGTGCGGCGTTCACGAACGAGGACGACGGCACGATCGTGCCCCAGATCGCGAGCACGAAGAGCCTCGGGCGGTTCCTGCTGACCTCCCCGTGCTGTTCCGGCCCAGGAAGGTTCATCGCTGGCGGCAGCTTGCTTCCTGAGCTCGTGGGCCCGACGCCGGCGGCCAACACCGAGCTCCAGTTGTTCCTGCTCTCGGGTGGGAGCTTCAAAGGCACCTTCGCCCGCCTCGGCAACGGGTTCACCGCCGACTACTCCCACGAATCGGCGAGCCCCGCGTTCGTCGGCGCCATCTATGACGATTCGGACAGGAAGCCGAAGAGCTAGACCGCCCGGAGTCAAGCCTCGCAACCCCAGCCGACCGGTCAGATCGGCAACCCGGCCTCGAGGAGGATCAGGGCACGATCGAACTGCTCGAGGTAGTCGTCCCCGGCGTTCTCCTGGCGTCGGGTCAGGGAGCCTCGATGGTGAGGGTGAAGGTCCAGGTTCCGGTGTCGCCGAGGCCGTCCTTCGCAGTACCGATGACCTCGTAGGTTCCCGGCGCCAGGGTGTCCGGGGCCGAGACCTTGCCCGAGGAGGAGACGGTCATGGTCTGCGCGCCCGAGGTCCGGACGAAGGTGACCTTGACGTGCGATCCGGCGAACTTGAGCTGGGTGGTGAAGGCTGTGCCGGCCGCGACCGTCGCCGTGAGCGGACCAGCCTGCTTGAGCGTCGTTGCCTTGACGGTCAAGGAGAAACTCCATGTGCCGCTGTCGCCGAGGCTGTCTCTCGCAGTGCCCGTCGCCTTGTAGGTCCCTGCTGGCAATGTGTCCGGGCCCGAGACCTTGCCAGAGGACGACACCGTCAAATGCGGCGCGCCCGCCGACTCTGTGTAGGTGACGGCGCCCTTCGATCCCGAGACCGCGAGCTGGTCGGTGAAGGCTTTGTCGGTCGTTGTCTTTGCCGTGCTCGGGGCGATCTGGGTGAGCTTGCTGGCGGTGACCGTCAAGGAGAAGCTCCAGCCCCCGGTGTCACCGAGAATGTCTCTCGTGGCGCCAGTGGCTTTGTAGGTCCCCGCGGGCAGGCTCGCCGGGGCCGAGACCGCGCCGGAGGACGAGACGTTCAGCTGAGGCGCGCCGGCCGACTGGGAGTAGGTGACGGCGCCGAGCGAGCCCGAGACCTTGAGCTGGGAGACGAAGGCCTTTCCGGTCGTGGTGGTGCCCGTCGTCTGGCCGATCTGGGTGAGTTTGTTGGCCTTGACCGTCAAGGAGAAGTTCCAGCTCCCGATATCGCCGTAGGCGTCGCTGGCCGAGCCCGTTGCCTTGTAGGTCCCCGCGGGCAGGCGGGGCGGGGCCGAGACCGCGCCTGAGGAGGAGACCTTCAGATCTGGCGCGCCGGCTGACTGGGTATAGGTGACAGCGCCGAGCGAGCCCGAGACCTTGAGCTGGGCCGTGAAGGCTCTGCCGACTGCGGTGGTGCCCTTCGTCTGGCCGGTCTCGGCGAGCTTGTTGGCCTTGACCGTCAAGGAGAAGCTCCAGCCCCCGACATCGCCGTAAGCGTCGTTGGCGGAGCCCGTTGCCTTGTAGGTCCCCGCCGGCAGGCGGGCCGGGGCCGAGACCGCGCCGGAGGAGGAGACCTTGAGCTGAGGCGCGCCCGCCGACTGGGTGTAGGTGACAGCGCCGAGCGAGCCCGAGACTTTGAGCTGAGCCGTGAAGGCTGTGCCGACTGCGGTGGTGCCCGCGGCGGGGGCAGCCTGGGTGAGCTTGTTGGCCTTGACCGTCAGGGAGAAGCTCCAGCTCCCCCTGTCGCCGTAAGCATCGCTGGCGGAGCCCGTTGCCTTGTAGGTCCCCGCAGGCAGTTTGGCTGTTGCCGAGACCGCGCCGGAGGAGGAGACCGTGAGCTGAGGCGCGCCGGCCGACTGGGTGTAGGTGACAGCGCCGAGCGAGCCCGAGACCTTCAGCTGGGCCGTGAAGGCTGTGCCCACTGTGGTGGTACCCGTGGCGGGCGCAGCCTGGGTGAGCTTGTTGGCCTTGACCGTCAGGGAGAAGCTCCAGCTCCCGACATCGCCGGATGCGTCCCTGGCGGTGCCGCCTGCCTTGTAGGTCCCCGCAGGCAGGTTGGCCGATGACGAGACCGCGCCGGAAGGCGAGACCTTGAGATCCGGCGCACCGGACGACTGGGCGTAGGTGACAGTGCCATGGGAGTCCGAGAATTTGAGCTGGGCCGTGAAGGCTGTGCCCACTGGGGTGGTGCCCGCGACGGGCAGCACTTGAGTGATCCTGGTGGCGGCGACCGTCAAGGTGAAGCTCCAGCTCCCGATGTCGCCGTGAGCGTCCCTGGCGGTGCCGCCTGCCTTGTAGATGCCTGCAGGCAGGTTGGCCGGTGCCGAGATCACGCCGGAAGGGGAGACCTTGAGATCCGGCGCGCCGGCCGACTGGGCGTAGATGACTGCGCCTCGGGAGCCCGTGAATCTCAGCTGAGCCGTGAAGGCTGTGCCGATCGTGGTCCGGGCCGAGGTCGGGGCGATCTGGGTGAGCCTGCTGGCGCCCACCGTCAAGGTGAAGCTCCAGCTCCCGGTGTCACCGTGAGCGTCTCGGGCGGTACCGGCTGCCGCGTAGGTGCCTGCAGGCAGGTTGGCCGGTGCCGAGACCACGCCGGAAGGGGAGACCTTGAGATCCGGCGCGCCGGCCGTCTGGGTGCAGATGACAGAGCCTCTGGAGCCCGTGAATCTCAGCTGGGCCGTGAAGGCTGTGCCGGTAGCGGACTGTGCCGACGTCGGGGCGATCTGGGTGAGCCTGCTGGCGCCGACCGTCAAGGTGAAGCTCCAGCTCCCGGTGTCACCGAAGCTGTCGGAGTCGGTACCCGTCGCCTTGTAGGTCCCGGCGGGCAGCTTGGCCGACGCCGAGACCACGCCGGAGGAGGAGACCTTGAGATCAGGCGCGCCGGCCGACTGGGCGTAGGTGACGGTGCCGTGGGATCCCAAGACCTTGAGCTGGTCGGTGAAGGCCTTGCCGCTGGTGGTCGTGCCGGCGGCGGGCGCAGCCTGGGTGACCTTGGTGGCGGCGACTTTCAAGGTAAAGGTCCAGGTCCCTCTGACGTCTCGATAGGCGTCGGAGACCGTGCCCGTGGCCTTGTAGGTGCCTGCTCGCAAAGAGGGCGGGGCCGAGACCACGCCCGATGACGAGACCTTGAGATCGGGTGCGCCGCTCGACTGGGTGTAGGTGTCGACGCCGTACGAGCCCGAGACCTTGAGATGGTCGGCGAAGGCTCTGCCGGTCGTCGTGGTTGCCGCGGCCGGCGCCGCCTGGGTGATCCTGGCGGCGGTGACCGTAAGGGTGAAGCTCCATGACCCGGCGTCATGCAGGCTGTCGGAGTCGGTGCCCGAGATGGTGTAGGTGCCAACAGCCAGTGCCTGTTTCGTGGAGACGGCGCCGGACGACGAGACGACGACCCCAGGAGGGGTCGAACCCGAGCCGGTCGCGACGAATTTGACCGAGCCTGCGTTTCCGGTCGTCTTGAGCTGGTCGGTGAAGCTGGCACTGGTAGCGGGCGTGATCGGTTTGGCGTTCGAGAACGGGGCGACCTGGGTAATGGCAGAGGAGCTGACCTTCAAGGTGAAGCTCCAGGTCCCCTTGTCGCCGAAGCCATCCGAGTCCGTCCCCGAGACGGTGTAGGTGCCGACGGGGAGCCTGCTCTTCGTGGAGACGACGCCGGACGACGAGACGACGAGCCCCGGCGGGCTCGAGCCGGTCGTGACGAATGTGACCGAGCCCGTGTTACTGCTCGTCTTGAGTTGCTGGGTGAAGCTCGAGCTGTTGGCCGGCGTCGTCGAGTTCGAGGTCGGTGCGCCCTGCTTGATCGTCGTGGCAGTGACGGTCAAGGCGAAGCTCCAGGTCCCCTTGTCGCCGAAGGCATCCGAGTCCGTGCCCGAGATCGTGTAGGTATTGGGCGAGAGGGTGCCTGTCGTCGAGACGACGCCGGACGAGGAGACGGCGAGGCCCGACGGAGTCGAGGAGCCGGGCGAGAAGCTGACCGGTCCGAGGGCGCCTGTGGTAGCCAGCTGGTCGGTGAAGCCCGAGCTGGCAAAGGACGTGGTCGTGCCCGACGTCGGAGCGGCTTGGGAGATCGGCACGGCGCTGACCGTGAGGGTGAAGGTCCAGTTGGCGGTGTCGCCCAGGCTGTCGGTGACGGTGCCAGTGGCCGGGTAACTACCGACGGGGAGGGTGCCGGGGGCCGAGACCGCGCCGGAGGACGAGACCGTCACCTCCGGTGACCCGCTCGACTGGGTGTAGGTGTACGGTCCGGTGCCGCCCGAGGTCGAAAGCTGGCCGCCGCTGTAGGCGGTGCCCGCCGGCG
>JBKQMT010000064.1:0-26519 GCA_052146595.1 Acidimicrobiales bacterium | reverse complement strand
CCAGGCGATGCTGCCCACCTGTCAGGCACGAACATCGCGCAGAGCGTCGGAGGGAAGGTCAGCGGACGTACCTCCGCTCCCTATGGCCTGCTCACGACCGTTGTCGCGCTCGCTGTGGCGCTCTTTCTCGGGCTCACGATGGTGGTGGGGGACGCCTACATGTTCCGCGGGACGAACTCCGGACCGGGCCGGCCGTTCAACCTCGCAGCCGCAAAGGACGCTAACCGGCTCATTCCCTACTGGCCGGATTCGGCGCTTGAGGTTTCTCAGATCAAGGCTTTTGACAGCCTGAACAGCGCATCTGCTTCTTCAGCCGACTTGGCCGAAGCGCGTCAGTGGACGGCCGTCGCCACGGGCCGGGATTCCAAGAACGCAGAAATCTGGACCCTCTTGGCGAGCGCGGACGCCGAGGTCAAGGCATACGGGCTCGCCCACAGCGAGTATTACCGGGCGCTCTCGTGCGACAGGTGGTACACCCAGGCTCTCCAGGGTCTGGCAGAGCTGGCCGGAACTGAGCACAACTGGAGTGGCGCTGTCCACTTCTACCGGCTGGCCCTAACCACGGCTGTGGATGACAGGGCGATGTCGGCGAGCTTGCGAGGAGCGCTCAAGAGCGCGGAACAACGCGCCGCGCGCCGCGGCTGACGGTGAAAAGGTCTCCCTGCGTGCTCTCGCTGTTACGAAGAGTGTTAGATAAGGCTAAAGTTCCGGCGGCCGCTGCCGAAATTCACCTTGGTAGCAGTTTCCATTGACCCGAGGAGGAAGGCTTAATGAGACATGTTCCTGAGAGGCTCCGCGCGCGGCGCCTCAGGTTCGAAGAGGCTGGAGAGGAGGGCTTCACGCTTATTGAGCTGCTCGTTGTGCTGCTCATCATCGGCATTCTCCTTGCGATCGCAATTCCGACGTTCCTGTCGGTGACCAAGACCGCGAACAACACTGCTGCGCAGGCCAACCTGCAGACGGCCCTCACAGGTGCCGACACCTTCTACACCAACAACAACCAGTCCTACAGCAAGATCATGACTCCTGGCACAGTGTCGACCATCACCGCCGTCGACACGGGCCTGTCGTTCGTCAGCGCGGGGGCCTCGACGAAGTCGAACGTCGTCTCGCTCTATGCCAACGGCAATCTCGGCTACATCGTTCTCGCGGCCTTCTCGCCCGGGACGAAGGACTGCTGGATCGTCGTCGACCAGAAGGCGGCGCAGAGCGCATCCAGAGCCGGCAACGGGACCCTGACGACCGGCACCTACTACGGAGTGATCAAGAACACGAATAGCTCAACGTGTACCGCTTCGGCGACCCTTGCCGGGACCGGCTACAGCTCGAGCGGCTTCCCACACGGCTGATCGGGCTGCGCCGGAGCGCCGGCCGGGCTCCCGGGAGATCGACTACTGAACGTGCACCCCAGAGATGGCGCGCGCTATCACGAGGCGCTGGATCTCGCTTGTGCCTTCGAAGATCGTGTAGATCTTCGAGTCCCGGTGCAGTCTCTCGACCGGGTTGTCACGCACATAGCCGGCGCCGCCGAGGATCTGGATCGCCTCTTCTGTCACCCAGACAGCCGTCTCACTGGCGAAGAGCTTCGACATCGAGCCCTCTCCCGCCGAAAAGGGCTTGCCGGTCATCGCCATCCACGCGGCTCGCATGTAGAGCAGGCGCGAGATGTCGATACGGGTCTTCATGTCGGCCAGCTTGAAGGCGATCGCCTGACGCTCGACGATCGGACGCCCGAAGGTCTTCCGCTCCTTCGCGTACTCGAGCGCGCACTCGTACGCGGCCCGCGCGATCCCGACCGCTTGGGCGGCAATGCCTGGACGGGTGGCCTCGAATGTGGCCAAGGCGGTCGAAGACCTCCCGGACTTGCCTTCGCGGGCACGGGCGATCCGCTCGTCGAGCCTCTCCTTGCCCCCGAGCAGGCAAGCCCCGGGAAGCTCGAGGTCCTGGAGCACGACCTCGGCAGTGTGGGACGCTCGGATCCCCATCTTCTTGTACTTCTGGCCCATTGAGAGCCCAGGCGTCTTAGGCGGCACGATGAACCCCGCCTGGCCACGGGCTCCGAGATCAGGATCTACGGACGCGACGACGACGTGGATGTCGGCGATGCCGCCATTGGTGATCCACGACTTGGTCCCGTTCAGAGTCCAGGTGTCGCGCACCTCGTCGTAGACGGCACGGGACTTGAGGTTGCTGACGTCCGAGCCGGCGTCGGCTTCGGAAACGCAAAACGCTGCGAGCGCAACCTCATCGGGTCGGCCGAAGCATCGTGGGACCCACTCGGCCACCTGCTCGGGCGTGCCGGCGGCGACAATGGCGGCCACGCCGAGATTCGACCCGAGGATCGAAAGGGCGATGCCGGCATCGCCCCAAGCCAGCTCCTCGTTGACGAGAGGGAGAAGGAGACCGGTCGGGTCGGCGTAGCAGTTTGCTACGAAGTCGAACGAGTAGAGCCCTATCCTGGCCGCTTCCTCGATGATCGGCCACGGTGTCTCTTCGCGCTCGTCCCACTCATGGGCGGCAGGACGCACGACGCCCTCGGCAAAGCTGTGGACCCATTCGAGGACCTGAAGCTGATCCTCGTTCAGATCCATCGAGAAGTCACCCATGGTTCACCTCGGGTCCGGTCCGGGAGTCGATCCTCGGCGCATCTGTCAGTGGTCGAGGGTAACGGCCGATACCTGGCTGCAGTTGGCGAGGAGTAAAGTGACTCTAGGGTAATAACCGGGAGCCGGTGAAACAGCAACTTTTGACCGAAGCGTCGCGACCACCGACGGCCAGGCGACAGGGCACGGCGGAGCCCTGACAGGAATCCGGTCGGCGCGACGATCCTTTCCCCTCCGGAGCGCGAAGCTCGAGCGGTTCGACGCGTGGAACCGAACGTTGGACCGGGCCCGGCAAGAACAGGGACTCGGCCATTGCAGGACCCACCGCTAGGCGGCGGGTCCACCGGAAGTGCGCGGACTCAGCGCGCCCGAACGTTGGCTGCCTGCAGCCCCTTCTGCCCCTCCTGAACGTCGAACTCGACTTCCTGGCCCTCAGTGAGGGTCCGGTAACCGGACATTTGGATAGACGAGTGGTGGACGAAGACGTCCACGCCATCGGACTGCGAGATGAAGCCGTAGCCCTTCTCGCTGTTGAACCACTTCACTACTCCGGTCGCCACTGTGGCGTTCCCCTTTGTCTCAGATTGCAAATAAAAACGAGAGCGGCCGGGCCGAGAAGACGGGGCATGGGATGGCCGATGATCAGGCCGGTTGCCCGACGCCCGGGTTACCGCCCGACTTCTCGGCAACCCCACGTGACAACACGATCCAGTTGCTCTCGACGGACAACGTAGCAGAGCAGGCCAGGCACCTGTTAGCCGAAGCCGGTACGGGTCGGCCAGTGCCTGTTCGGCGACGGTCTCCCAGGCCCGAATGCTGCCCGGGCCACCTTCAACGACGGATCCTCGTGCCCCCGGGAGTGTCCTCCACCACGTAGCCGAGGGCGACGATCTCGGTACGCAACCTGTCGGCAGCGGCAAAGTCACGCCCCGCCCGTGCCTGGTCGCGGCGGCGGCCGAGCTCGAGCACGGACTCGGGAATCTCCGCCACACCCTTGGCCTGAAGCCCGACCGCCCCGAAGCACTCCAGGACGGCGCGGGTCAGCTCGGCGCCCCGTGATGCCTCGCGAGCGTCAAAGGCCACGTTCGCCCGCCGGATCGCGTCGAAGAGGACGGCGGTGGCACGAGGTGTGTCCAGGTCGTCCTGCATTCTCTCGACGAACGCATTCCTCACTTCTGAGTCCACGGCCTCGCTGTCGAGGACGCCCGCCTCCGCCAGCCGGCCGCTCAGGGCATCAAGTCGCTCCAGGGCCGATTCGGCGTCGCTGAGAGTCGTGGGTGTCACCTCGATCGGTGCCCGGTAGTAGGACCGGAGCACGAGCAACCGGTAGGCGCGGGGATCAGGTATCTGCTCGAAGAGGTCGGACAGCAAGAGCACGTTGCCGAGCGACTTCGACATCTTCTCGCCCCCGCGCGCTTCGACCATGCCGTTGTGCATCCAGCGGCACGCGAACCGTTTGCCGTCTGCGACGGCCTGAGCACGTTCGTTCTCGTGGTGGGGGAAGATGAGGTCCTGGCCTCCGCCGTGAAGGTCGAAGCCCTGGCCGAGCAGGGCGAGGGACATGACGACGCATTCGGTGTGCCACCCGGGGCGTCCGGGGCCCCACGGCGAGGCCCACCACGGCTCTGAGGGCTTGGCTTTCTTCCAGAGGGCGAAGTCCAAGGGCGAGCGCTTCTCCTCGTTCACCTCGACTCGCGCTCCGGACCGCATCGACTCGAGGCTCTGGTGCGCGAGGAGCCCGTAGTCGGCGACGGTGGAGACGGCGAAGTAGACGCCGTCGCTCGTCTCATAGGCGGAGCCGAGCGCGACGAGCTGGGAGACGAGCTCCACCATCTGCTCGATGAACGCCGTGGCGTGCGGGATCTCCGTCGGGAGGAGGCAGCCCAGCGTGCCCATCGCCTGCCACCATTCGGCCTCGTACTGCCGGGCGACCTCCTCCGGTGGGCGGTGCTCCTCGTTCGCCCTGGTGATGATCTTGTCGTCGATGTCTGTGACGTTCGAGACGTGGTCCACCGCTATCCCGGAGTACTCGAGAAAGCGGCGGAGGATGTCGTAGACGAGCGAGAAACGGCCGTGACCGATGTGAGGCGGCCCGTACACGGTCGAACCGCAGATGTAGAGGCCCGCACACCCCGGCTCGCGGGTCTCGAGCTCCTCGATGCGGCCGAGGGCCGTGTCATGAAGGCGCAGCACAGGAGTACCGTACTAGGCCTATGCCGTCTCCCCGCGTGCCCGACCGACCCTCGCTAGAAGGCCTCGAGGACCGCTGGTCCGCGCTCTGGGAAAAGGAGGGCACGTACCGATTCGACCCGTCTGCGGACCGCTCCGAGGTGTACTCGATCGACACCCCGCCGCCGACCGTCTCCGGCTCGCTCCACGTCGGGCACGTGTTCTCTTTCACCCAGACCGACATCGTCGCCCGCTACCAGCGCATGACGGGCAAGGCAGTCTTCTACCCGCTCGGCTGGGACGACAACGGGCTCCCCACCGAGCGCCGGGTGCAGGACTACTTCGGCGTCGCCTGCGACCCGTCGCTCCCCTACGACCCTGGGTTCACCCCGCCCGCCTACGAGGCCAAACGCGACAAGAACGCCCGCTCCATCCCCGTCTCGCGGCCGAACTTCGTCGAGCTGTGCAACCTCCTCATAACCGAGGACGAGCGGGCTTTCGAGCACTTGTTCCGCAAGCTGGGCCTCTCGGTCGACTGGACGCAGCACTACACGACCATCGGCGAGGAGTCGCGACGCGCCTCTCAGCGCGGCTTTCTCCGCATGCTCGGTCGTGGTGATGCCTACAGGCAAGAGGCGCCCACGCTGTGGGACGTCGACTTCCGCACCGCGGTCGCGCAAGCCGAGCTCGTCGACAAGGAGGATCCGGGCTTCTACCACCGTCTCGCCTTCGCAAGGCGGGCGGGCGACGGCCCTCCGCTCGAGATCGAGACGACCCGACCCGAGCTCGTGCCCGCATGTGTCGCTCTCGTGGCGCATCCGGGCGACGAGCGCTACCGGGCCCTGTTCGGCTCCGAGGTGCTCACCCCTCTCTTCGGCGTCCCCGTCCCGGTCGTCGCCCACGAGCTCGCAGAGCCGGAGAAGGGATCGGGCATCGCCATGATCTGCACCTTCGGCGACCTCACGGACGTGACCTGGTGGCGTGACCTGGGCCTGCCGACGCGCTCGGTGGTCGGCAGGGACGGCCGGCTGGGGCCGGCGCCGTTCGGGACGCCCGGTTGGGAGTCAGTCGACCCTGAAGCGGCCAGGGCGAGCTATGCCGAGATCGAGGGCCTGACGGTAAAGGGGGCCCAGGCACGGATCGTGGAGCTGCTGCGCGCCTCCGGCGACCTGTTGGGTGAGCCGCGCCCCGTCACCCACGCCGTGAAGTACTACGAACGGGGCAGGCGGCCCCTCGAGATCGTCACGTCCTGGCAATGGTACGTGCGCACCCTCGAACGGCGAGAGACCCTTCTCGCTCGGGGCCGCCAGCTTCACTGGCACCCGGAGTTCATGAGGGCCCGCTACGAGGGATGGGTGGAGGGGCTCACCGGAGACTGGAACATCTCCCGGCAACGTTTCTTCGGAGTCCCCTTCCCCGTCTGGTACCGGCTCGACGACGATGGCGAGCTCATCGCCGACGGCCTGCTGCTCGCCTCTGAGGACCGGCTGCCGGTGGACCCCTCGACCGACGTCCCCGAGGGCTACAGCGACGAGCAACGTGGCAAGCCAGGTGGCTTCGTCGGCGACCCCGACGTGATGGACACCTGGGCGACCTCGTCACTCACACCGCAGATAGCCGGCAGGTGGGAGGAGGACCCGGAGCTGTTCGCCAAGGTCTTCCCGATGGACCTGCGGCCGCAGGCGCACGAGATCATCCGGACGTGGCTGTTCTCGACGATCGTGCGCTCGGAGCTGGAGCATTCCTGCCTGCCCTGGCGTCACGCCGCCATCTCCGGTTGGATCCTCGACCCCGATCACAAGAAGCTCGGGAAGTCGCTCGGCAACGCCATCACGCCGCTCGAGTACCTGGAGAAGTACAGCACCGACGCCGTCCGCTACTGGACCGGTTCCGCCCGCCTGGGGGCGGACACGGTCTTCAGCGAGGAGCAGATGAAGGTCGGCCGGCGCCTCGCCATCAAGATCCTCAACGTGAGCCGTTTCGTGCTCTCGCGCCTCGACGGGTCCGAGAGCGCCGAGCAGATCCCTCCCGGCGGACTCACTGCCCTCGACGCCGCCATGCTCGGGCGTCTGGCGGCTGTCGTCGAAGAGGCGACGGCAGAGTTCGACTCCTATGACCATGCGCGGGCTCTGGAGGTCACCGAGTCCTTCTTCTGGTCCTATTGCGACGACTACGTCGAGCTCGTCAAGGCTCGCGCCTACGGCGAGGCTTCCGAGACCGGCCCGGCCTCGGCCCGCTACGCCCTCGCCCTCAGCTTGTCGGTGATCCTGCGCCTGTTCGCGCCGTTCCTCCCCTACTGCACAGAGGAGGCGTGGTCCTGGTGGCAGACGGGCTCGGTCCATCGCGCCCGGTGGCCCTCCGGCCCGGCACTGGCGGTGGCGGGAGGGCCCAACGCCCGCCCCGAGATCCTCGAGGCCCTCGGGGTCGTGCTCGTCGCCCTGCGCCGGGCCAAGACCGAGGCGAAGGGGTCGATGCGCGCGCAGGTCTCGCGATGCCTCGTGACGGGCCCTCTGGCGCTCCTCGAGCTCGTCGCGCTCGCCTCGGCCGATCTGGCCGAGGCCGGAGCCGTCTCTCGGTTGGACCTCGTGCCCGACCCGGAGGCGTCCACGCTCTCGGTCACGGTCGAGCTCGCCGCCGAGGACAGCCCCGGGCCGGCAGTGCCGAACTGAGTCGAGCCGTGACCTTCGTCTCAGCGGAGGCGGGGAAACACGTGCGCGAAGACCAGCCGTGGCGGGATCCGGTCGAGGACGACGGTTGCCAAGAGCACCAAGTCGCGTTGACGTATCACGACGATGGCGATCGGGCCCGCTCTTCCTCTAGGTGCCCAGCCCCGCTCGACGTCGGAGACGGTGTAATGGCCCTCGAAGGCTACAAGGCAGGTCGCGATCTTCCGAGTGTTCTTGTTCTCGAGCGCCTTGGGAACCACGACGTGGTGGATCTCGACGACGAGGGCGCGCGGCGGCAGGTACCGCTCGCCGGCGAGATGCCCACGGTCGTGAACTGCCGCCAGTGCCTCCGGCAGAACCCTGAAACAGGCGTTGTCGCGCGTGCCGAGCACGGTGCGAGGGGCGGCGCAGCCACCGAGCGATCCGGCCAGAACCAAGACGGCACTGAAGGCGGCAAGCAACTGTCGCAGATGCCGCCGCCCTTCCCACGAAGCCGTCGCAGCTGAGCAACTCTCGCCATGAGCAGCACGCTCGCGGCGACGCCCGGCTCGGTGCAAGGCGCGAGTCATTCTGGAAGCTCCGCGATCTGGTCCTGATCCAGGGCTGGAGCCGGGGCCGGCACATGCCGCAGAGCCGGTGCCTCTGCTGTCAACGAGGCAAGTTTATCGACACGCCGGTTGTGCCACGTGAGGCCGCCCCAGGCGATCCATCCGACCGGGAGATAGCCCCAGAAGCTCAGGATCCGGTACAACAAGACGGCCGCGACGGTGCTGACGTGGGCACCCCCGAACGCGACGAGGGCGATCACGAGGCTCCCCTCGACGACGCCGAGGCCACCGGGGGTAATGGGCAGGTTCGCCGCCAGCTGCCCGGCGCCGTAGGCGAGAAGGAGACCGCGCCAGGGCACCGCCGCCCCAACGGCAAGGTAGGAGAACACGAGGCAGCCGCAGTCGAGGACCCAGTTTGCGATCGACCACGTCAGTGCACTCAGCAAGTCCGACATGTCGAGGCTGACCTGGCTCAGGCTGGCGGCAAAAGTCGAGAGGAGGTTGTCGTCGGGCCGTCGCGGGTGCCCTGTGAGCCGGTGCGAGGCTCTGAGCGTCCATTGGAGGAACCTGGCGAGGGCGCTTCTTTCGTACACCGCCACGGCCCCGGCGATCGTGATCACGAGAATGACGACGATGACGCCTATGAGATCGAAGGCCGAGCCCTGGCGCTCTGCCATCACCACGCCGGCCGTCGCCAGCAAGGAGAGTCCCAGCGAGGAAAAGACGAAGCTCGCCAGCAACGTCCAAGCCGAGAGGACCTCCGACGCTCCCAGGCGGCGGAACTGCCGGAAGCCGAAGGCGCTCGCGACAAGCGGCCCCGCTGGCAGCGAGCTCGAGATGGCGCCGGTTGCCAGGGAGATCACGGTGAACCGCCCGAGGCCGGCGCGGATATCTCCGCATCCCAGCAGTCGCTGATCCAGGCAAGCAAAGGCGACCAGCGACAGGACTTCCACTGCGATCGCGAGCAGCAGCCAACCCACATCGAGGTGTGAGAGCTCGGACGAAGCACCCGCCAGCTCGCCGCCCTGACCGCTC
This sequence comes from Acidimicrobiales bacterium, assembly GCA_052146595.1. Lineage (GTDB taxonomy): Bacteria > Actinomycetota > Acidimicrobiia > Acidimicrobiales > Bog-793 > Fen-455. The sequence continues at coordinate 17,498 of JBKQMT010000064.1, read as the reverse complement.
ACGGCCCATAGGGCCACGCCGCCAAGAGCGACACCCACGACGAAGCGGGCCCACCGCCAGATCAACTTGTGCTTCGTGACCGGAGCCGATTGCCCGCCTGGAATCTCGGTCAAGGCAAGGCGCTAGAGCTGGAGGGACTTGATCTCGAGGTACTCCTCGAGTCCGAACCTGCCAAGTTCACGTCCATAACCGGACTGTTTGAAGCCGCCAAAAGGTGCCAGCGGGTTGAAGCTCCCGCCATTGATGTCGACCTGACCGGTCCGGATGCGCCGAGCTACCTCGAGCGCGTGATCGGCATCGGCCGACCACACCGCCCCCGCCAACCCGTAGATCGAGTCGTTGGTGACCTCGATCGCCTCGTCCTCGGTGTCGTAGGGAATCATGGAGAGCACAGGTCCGAAGATCTCCTCCTGAGCAATGGCCATGTCGCGCCGAACTTCTGAGAACACCGTCGGGCGCACGAAGAATCCCTTCTCCAGCCCCTCCGGCGGGTCGACGCCCCCCGTGACCAGCTTGGCTCCCTCGTCGATGCCCTTTTGTATGTAGGCGCGCACACGCTCGCGTTGAGCGGCAGAGACGAGCGGGCCCAAACGTGTCGTGTCCTCGAACGGGTTGCCGGGCGTGTACGACTCGACGGTAGTCGCGGCGATGCGCTCGGCTTCGGCCAGCCGGGCACGAGGCACCAGCATTCGGCTCAGGGCGATACAGGTCTGCCCCGAGTTCAACAGGCACATCGTGATCCCGGCCGCTACGGCACGATCGAGGTCTGCGTCCGGCAGGATGACGGTGGCCGACTTGCCACCCAGCTCTAGAGTGACCCGTTTCACTGTCGCCGCGGCCAGTTCCGCGACCCGCCTTCCGGCGCGGGTGGACCCCGTGAAGGACACCAGGTCGACTTCCTCATGGCCGGCGATGGCCTCACCCGAAACCGGACCGGTCCCCGAGACAAGGTTGAACACGCCGGGTGGCAGGCCGACCTCGTCCATGACCTCGGCAAGGACGAAGGCGTTCAGAGGCGCAACCTCGCTCGGCTTGAGCACGATCGTGCAGCCGGCCGCCAATGCCGGGGCGACCTTGGCGGCGATCTGGTGGAGGGGGTAGTTCCATGGCGTTATGGCCCCCACGACGCCGACCGCCTCGCGGACGATGAGCGAGTTCCCGACCGTCTCCTCCCAGGCGATCTTCCCGACCAGGTCGGCCATCGAGGCGAAGGTCGTCACCGGCAGGCCAACCTGGATCATCATGGAGAGATTGATCGGCATGCCAACCTCGCGGGTGATCAGCCGGCTGATCTCGGTCATGCGCCCGCCAAGGGCTTCGGCTATGCGCGAGGTGTACTTAGCTCGTTCAGAAGGAGAAGTCCGCGCCCACTCGTCGAATGCGCCCCGGGCCGCTCGGATGGCGCTGTCAGCGTCGTCGGCGCTTCCGCTCGGGACGGTTGCGATGACATCTTCGGTCGTCGGGTCGACGACGGCGATCGTGTCGGCGAGTGCAGGTGCGACCCATTCGCCGCCGATGTAGAGCCTGTCCCGGATCTCCATGCCGCCTCCCCTAGGCCAGCTCGGAGCCTACCTGCGGGAGCTCAAGGTCCATTGACGACCCCGAACCAATCAGAGGCGCAGTGATCCGGGTTGGCACGCGCCAGCAGAGGCTCGAGCTCGTAACTGGGAACGGAGAGCTCGGCACCTGAGGTACCCACGATCTCGATCGACTCGACACGGCCACCGAGTGCCCCGAGCCCGTTGCGCTGCGTCACTTCCACCGCAGCGAGCTTGCCGACCGACTCGAACGTCCTCTCGACGGCGTGCACCGGCACCAACGCCAGCCATTTGTGGCACGGATTGCAGGTGTAGTAGCTGCTCTTGATGCAGATCGCGTCTCCGCTGTCCACGACGCCGGGGAAAGGGCCGCCGCCCGTATAGCCGCCCGTGGACGCGGAGTAATCGGCGAGGACGGGAACCTCGCTCTGGGCCGGCTGGGCCGGCTGGGGCTGGACGGGCTGGGCGGCCTGGGCGGGCTGGGCCGGCTGGGCCTGGGCGGGCTGGGCGGGCTGGGCCTGGGCGGGCTGCTCGAGGATCTGCCCCGCGGTGTCGGCGACGGCGGCGTCCAGGTCGGGCATCTCGTCTGCCATGCCCTGATAGGACTGGCAGTAGGAGTCGCACGTCGTGGCGTACGGTTCCCACCCGCCCGCGGCGAGCTCGGCGACGACGTACGAGCGCGTGGCGACTGCCTGCGCCTCGAGCGCCTGGAAGCCCCAGGGCTGGCCCTGCGGAGACCCGGCGCTGCCCCCGAAGAGACCCCACGACCACGACACCTCGGCGGAGATGACGTCACGGACGTACTCCTCGATCGGGAGGGTGTTCAAGGTCACAGCTCCATTGGGCGCGTCGTAGGCCTCAACCGTGCCCCGAACGGCAAGGTCGGCACCGCCGTGCTCGCAAATATCGAGGACCTGGCCCGATGTAGCCGAAGGCCGCAACGAAGAGGGCGTGGCCACGGGGTCCACCAGTTGAGAGGCGACCTGTGCCCATTGCCTCGATGAGCAACTCGGCGCCTCCGAGAGGGTCCACTCGCCAGATGACAGGACGGCCCGTGCGGCTTGGCCCCCGAGAAACGAGTACCCGCCGAACGAGAACGCGGAGGCGGAGGTGACGATGACGGGTTGCCCGTCGTTCTCGTCGATATCCACAGAGATCATCGGGTCTCCCGACGCGAGGTTGCCTCCCGAGGAGAGGGTGATCCCGCCGTAGTAGTGAGCGAGTATCCACCGGTAAGGCTCATGGTCAAGGACGGCGTACCCGAAGGCTCCCCACTCCCCCAGTCCGAGTCCCGGACCGTCTCCGTAACCGACGAACTCGATGTTCGAGGCCGGGAACGGCGCGAGCACCGAAGGCTGCGTCGCAGCGGCGCCCGTGGCCAGGAGGACCGGCCCGGCCACGACGCCGAGCAACGCACACGCGAGCAAGGCGGCACAGCGCTTGATGTTGCGGATGTGAGCCATGTTAGTGCTGAGGTCAGAGACTTGGATGCCTTCCTGAAGCCTGGCAATGAATCGGGCAAAGGCGAATGCGACTCGTACGGGCGACCTGAGCCACCGTCGCTTCTGCAAGGGCAGGAAAAGAGCTGCCGCAAGCGCGGCGTAGGCTCCTGTCATGCGCACTTACCAGGTGATTTGCGTTCAACGGCGGAAGGGGCGGCACTGCGTCCGGGCGGTGGGAACCATTCGGCGAAAGCGCTCCAACCCAGAGAAGGATCCGGAGACACGTGCTACGAAACTGCGGAAGGTCAAGAAGGTGCGCAGGATGATCGAAGAGGGTCATGAGTTCTTCGTGTATGGCAACAAGACGACGACCACGGTGAAGGTATTTGACTGCAAGTGCGGTTGTAACAAGGAATCCCTGCGAGCGCCGCATGCGTTGCCGGATCACACCACGAAAGACAAGTTGTACGACGTGAGGCTATCCAGCTTCCGCTAGGCACGGCGTTGTCGCGTGACAGTCGGGAGGGATCGTGATGGCCCTCTAAGTCGCCTCTCGGCGAGCTCCAGCGGAGGCGCTCAAGGGGCCTGCAGCACCTGCTCGATCGCCCGGGCGAAGCCGCGTCTCGCGCCTTCGGCGCTGAAGGCCTGTGCACGCTCGAGGCCGGCTCGGACAAGCGCCTCGCGAAGCGGGGCGTCGGTCAGCAGGCGTTGCACCGCTGTCGCGACGAGCACGGGCGACTTCGAGGAAAGGACGATGCCGGCGTCGAGCACCGTCTCGGGAACGGCCGTGACTCCGTAGGCCACCACCGGCAGACCATGGTGCATCGCCTCGAGCAGCGGCGCACAGAAACCCTCGTGATCCGAACAGCACACGAACACGTCTGAGCTCGCGTAGTAGGCGGAGAGCTCGCCCGAGCTGACAGAACCTGCGAACTCGACCGCTCCGGTCAAGCCGAGCGCGGCAACGTAACGGTGCAACGCGTCCGCGTACGCCGGACAGCTCTCGCGGCCGATCAGGTGCAGCCGCACCTTGGGATCGAACATCCTCCGAGCGCACACGAGCGCCTTGATGACGTCTTGATGCGCCTTGTGCGGCAACATCTGGCCGACGAAAAGCCAGTCGTGGCCCCCGCCGGCGCGTGCCGCTGCAAGACGGTCGACCACCCGCTGATCAGGAGGGTGGGAAAAGTTGGTCGTGTCAACCATGAGCGGGGCAACCGTCGTGTGCCGATAGCCGGCCTCATCCAGCTCCAGGCGATTGAACTCCGAGTCGGCAAAGCCGATCTCGACGATGGGGGCCAGCTCCGCCAGCTGCTTGCGCCCGAGCCGGACTTCCTCCCCGAGGTGAGGCAACCAGCGCTCGACGAGTTCTGCCGGGCTGATGTTGTGATAGTCGAGAAGCTTCAGTCCGGGATGCGAGGCGAACACGTCGGCGGCGGGCGAGCCGATCGAGGCCTGGTAGCAGACCCATTGACGCTCCGGCCGCTCCCGAGGGAGGTCCTCGAGGAGATGGACTCGACCGTGGAGCCCTGGCCCCATGTTGAGTGCATAGATCTCCGAGACGAATCCCATCGAGTGCAGGACCTTCTGGGCCTCCAGGGCGTGGTGGCTCACGGCGTCACGCTCGACGATGGAGGGCATGATCTGGTCGATCCGGACCGGTCGGGCCCTCATGAAAGCTCGCCGCTCACACCGGCCAGGCGGGAGATGGGGCGCCGTGCCGAGACGGCGAAGACGTCAGGCTCGCGCGCCTCAGGTGCGCTCTGGTCAGGCTCGAACACCGCCAGCTCGCAGAGCCCGAAGTGGGCCAGCAAGTGGCACCAGGTGACAGCGTGCAGGGGCCGGCCGGGCGCCAGATCGGCGGCCACCGGGTCCATGGCGATGGCGACTTCGGGTCGTGCGCTCACGAGCACGACCACACCTCCTGGGGCCAGGGCACGCGCAGCGAGCTGTGCCAACGCCCGCGCCGCTCCCGGCCGCAAACGGTCGACAACGCCGGTCAGCAGCAGCCCGTCGAAGCTCTCACTTCGCGCGGCGGCGAGATACTCCAAGGTGCCGGCCGCGACGATCATGCCAGCCCCGCTGGCCCGGACCGACGAACGCGGGTCGGCCCCACGTGCCTCGAGACCCCGGGCGGCAAGCATCTCCACGAATCGTCCGTCACCACACTCGGTATGCAGGACGAGGCCGGGCGTACCCGGAACCTCGTGCGACCTGGCGGCGCTCAGGCGCTCGAGCACCCAGTTCAAAAGAGGACCCTCCATCGCCGGGTATGTCCTCCCCGCAGCCGAAGCGGCCAGCTCACGGGGCCGGACAGCCGAGATGAAACGAGAGGCGAGCACGGAGCCGGCTGCGAGCCGTTCCACGCGGTCCAAAGTGACATGCGCCTGGGTCCAGACCGACTCTCCGGCACGGGCGGCGCCGAGCGCGCTGCGGCGCTCGAGACGGCGAAGCGGTGGGCCGAGGCGACGGCGAGCGAGCGTCGTCGCCTGCCTGCGAAGCCCGGCCAAGCTCAGGGGGCCGGCCGCACCGGTGATCGGGGTGGCAGGGCCGGTCTCGCCGATCGGTTGCACCCCTGCGCCAGAAAGGCTCGCCTCTGCGACATCCTCGAAGCAGGCCTCGAGCTCGTCCTCGAGCCCCGGGGGCACGCGCCCGGATGCCCGTAGCTCGCGCACCTGTGCCTCGATCTCCGCTACGACCTCAGAGGTCATCCTGCAGCCGATACCGCCGAACCGGATTGTGTCAATGAGTTCAGCTCGATCCTGAGCGGCAGTCTCACGAAACCCGTGGCCCTGCCGGAGCTCACGATCGTGAAGGTGGTGGCCGGCTCGAGTCGGGCGTGAACGACGCCGCCCCCGGCGTCTTGAATCCAGACGTTGATCGTGAAGGTCCCGTCGAGCAGCGGGAGCTGGTCGAAGTCGAACTCCACGCGGTAGCGACCGGGATCGAGATCGTGAACCTGACCGAACTCGGGCATGGCGCTGTCGCAGTTGAGCACCATGAAGCCGTTGTTCCCGAGCATCTCGCAACCGAAGGCCACGTCGGTGAGCGGCTCGTTCACCTGGAAACTGAGCTCTAGGCGAAGCGAGTCCCCGGGGGCGAGGAAGTCGCGCCCGGGCGGGCCGGAATGGCGGGCAACCGCATCGGTGATGACCACGCGCCGTTCCGGTTGCAGGAAAGGTCCACCGGCTCCGGACCCGTCCTGCTCCTCGGGCGCTATCGCCGCGGGAACCTCCCCCGCCAGCAGGCAGTCGCGAAAGGCCCTGATCGCTTCGCCGGGCGGAGCGACCGTGACCATCTTGCCGTTCTCGAGCACGACGACGCGATCGCACACCTGGCGCACCGTGCCGGCCGAGTGCGACACGACGACGATCGTCCGGCCCTCGGTCTGGAACTGGTGAATCCGGTCCAGGCACTTTTCCTGGAAGCGCTCGTCCCCGACGGCGAGCACCTCGTCGATGAGCAGCACGTCGGGCTCGACGTTCACCGCAACGGCGAAACCGAGGCGGACGTACATACCCGAGGAATAGAAACGGACCTGGTTGTCGATGAACTCCTCCAGCTCCGCGAAGGCGACGATGTCGTCGAAGCGACGCGCGATGTCGCGGCGCGAGAGTCCCAACAGGGAGGCGTTGAGGTAGATGTTGTCCCTTCCGGACAGCTCGGGTTGAAAGCCGGCGCCGAGCTCGAGCATCGCCGCCAGATGCCCGCGCACCACGATCTGGCCCGAAGTGGGCGTGAGAATGCCGGCAATGCACTTGAGCAAGGTCGACTTGCCCGAGCCGTTCCGGCCGATTATCCCGAAGGTCTCACCGGTGTTGACCTCGAACTCCACGTCGCTCAGTGCCCAGAAGTCCTCGTGAGGCACGTGCCCGGCGTGCAGGATGCGCTCTTTCAAGGAGGTGTACTTCTCCTTGTAGAGACGGAAGCGCTTGGAGACGTCCTGGACGTCGATCGCCGTCTGCAGGTGGCTCAGAGCTCCTCGGCGAAGTTGCCCTCGACCCTGCCGAAGATCACCATCGCGCAGAGGAAGAGCACCACGGACACGAGCAGGATGATCGAGAGCATGGCGAAGTACCAGTGCTCGCCATAGGTCGCGATCGGAATGGGATGGTCGTGCGGCGCCACCGTTCCGTAGATGAAGCGCTGAAAGGCGAGAACGATGGTGACCAAGGGGTTCAAGAGGTAGACCCACAGGAAGCCCACGCGGGTCAGCTTGGTGGCGACAGTCGTGTACATGTAGACGATCGGCGCGCTGAAGAACCCCGCCACGAGCAAGACCTCGATCAGGTGCTGGACGTCGCGCAAATAGACCGTGATCGCAGAGAGGAATATGGCGAGTGCTCCCGCGAACACGACGTCACAGAGGAGAGCGAGGAGCATCACCGGCAGGAACTTCCAATCGGGCATGACCGAGAACCCGATGAGGAAGCACACCATGATGCAAGCCTGGAAGAAGAAGTAGCAGATCGAGGTGCCCACTTGGGCGAGGGCGAGTATCTCCCGGGGGAACGAGACCTTCTTCACGATCCCCGCCTGGGCGACGAGCACGCCCGCCGAGCTGAGCAGCGAGTTGTTGAACAGGTTCCAGGGCAGCAGGCCGGCGAACAGGTAGATGGCGAACAAGTCGATGTGGTTCTCCAGGAAGTACTTGAACACCACGTAGTAGACGAGGAGGACCAGCGCCGGGTTCAGGAACGACCAGAGAAAACCGAGGACGCTGTTCTTGTAGCGGACCTTCAGCTCCTTGCGGACCAGGAAGATGACCAGCTCTCTCGCCTGCCAGATCTCTACGAACCGATTCCGCAGGCTGACTTTGCCGGAGACGACCCGCAGGGGAAGGTCTCGGCCCTCCTCCAACCCGGGGTGAAGCAGCGGAGCTGTCGGACTCGGTGCAACTTTCATCACCCGAACCCTAGCCAAGAAAGGCTCTCACAGCCGACGCGGCAGCTCTCCGGGCTCGGCGTCCCCCCTCGGCCCCGGGCCACCGGTAAGCTCCGCGATGCAAACGAGGGCACCGAAGGAGACGATTGAACGTGACGTCCATCGGCCGCCGCGGCTGGAGCCAGGCGAAGTCCAGCTTGACGACGAAGTTCGACGACCGCGTCACGCTGCCGCTCGCCGACGTGCTCGAGCGCGTCACCAAGCTGCAGCAGCAGGTCGAGGAGTTGACCAGCATCGTCAAGGTGCAGGCCGACGTGGCCAACCAGACGACCGAGCTGCTCGGGCGACTTCTCGCCACCTCCTCGAACCGTCTCGACGTGCTCGAGGACTCGCTCCGCCAGCTCGCGCCCGCCGGGGCGATGCCTGCCGATCCCCCTGCCTCCGGGGACTCGTCGCAGCACTGAGCCCGGCCCCTCAGCGTGAGCAACGGTCCCGTCGTCGTCGACATTCAGGCCCTGCAGAGCCCGGACTTCCGGGGCAGGGGAATTGCCCGCTACGCCTACGAGCTCGCAGTCGCCCTCGAGCGGGGGCATCCCGAGCTCATCGGCCGGTACCTGCTGAACCCGGGCCTGCCCCCACCAGGTGATCTCGGGCCGCTGCTGAGCTCGGGAAAGGTCGACTACCTGGGGGCGCCCGACTCGGCCCGCCTGCTGCACGTGCTCTCGCCCTTCGAGCTCGGCGTCCCCATCGACCGTGTGTGGCCCGGATGGGCCCATGAGCGCGGGCTGCGTTTCTGCGCCACCGTCTACGACCTCATCCCGCTCGAGCACCCTCACCCCTACCTGGAAGACGTCCGCCAGCGTCTCACCTACTCGGCCCGACTCGAGGTGTTGCGGGCGGCCGATGCGCTGCTCACGATCTCCCCGGCGACAAGCCGGTCGCTCGAGAGGAACCTCGGCATCGAGACCCGCAAGCTGCACATGGTCGGAGCCGGGACGGCGCCACGGTTCGTGCCGGCAGAGTCCGAGGAGGTCGCCGGTTCGCTGGCCCGAGAGGCCGTGCCCGGCCTCGAGCCCCGCTTCGTCCTCTACCCGGCCGGCAGCGACGGCAGAAAGAACGTCGAGGCGCTGGTAGTCGCCTTCGCCCGCCTGCCCGAGGAGTTGCGCAGCACGTTCCAGCTCGTCGTCGTCGGCCAGCTCCCTGCGTTGATGACAAACCATTTCCGCCACGTGGCCGCCGACGAGGGCATAGATGGCCGAGTCCTGTGCACAGGGCACGTCTCCGAGGAGGCGATGCTCCGCCTCTACCAGGCGACCGACCTGTTGTGCTTCCCATCGCTCATCGAGGGCTACGGCCTGCCCGTCGCGGAGGCGATGGCGTGCGGCGCCGTCGCGATCGTCTCGGACATAGACCCGTTGCGGGATCTGGTCGCACCCGAAGCCCGTTTCGACCCTCACAGCCCGGAGGCGATCGGCAGCGCAATCGAGCGTGCGCTCTGCGACGAGGACTTCCGCCAATCGTCGCGTGAGCGCGCCCGCGCCGGGCTCACGAGCTGGGCGAAGGTCGCGGACCGCACCGCCGCGGCTTACGAGGAGCTGCTGGCCCGGCCCGGCCGGCCATGGCGCCGGCGCCAACGCGTCGCAATTGTCTCGCCGTTCCCGCCTCTTCCCTCCGGGATCGCGGACTACAGCTTCCGTCTCGTCGAAGAGCTGGCGGCTCTCGGCGACCTCGACATCGACTGCTTCGCCGACGGCCTGGACCGCTCGCCGCGGCCCTCGATCGCCCCGGCGGGGCTCGCGATCTACGACGCTCGTTTCCTCTCGACCGTGGAAGCCGCCACCGCCGGGTACGACCAGGTCGTCTACGCCCTCGGCAACGGCGAATTCCACACCGCGGCTCTGGCATCGCTCCGGCGCCGAGGCGGGATCGTCCTGGCTCACGAGGTCCGTCTGAGCGGCCTGTACCGATTCGCGGCAGACTCGACTGCCGCGGTGCCAGATGGGGTCGCCGGGTCGATCCGGAGGATCTACGGGCCGCTCCTGCCCGAAGGGCTGGCAGCCTCGGGAGAGGTCACCGCGGTCGAGGCGGAGCGATACGGCCTGCTCATGGCACGGGAGGTCATCGCTCTCGCCGACCGGTTCCTCGTCACCTCGGCTGCTGCCGCCCGCCTGGCGCGTGTCGAAGCCGGACCGGAGCTGGCGTCTCGCATCGGCGTCCTCGGCTTCGCCACCGAGATGCCCCGAACCGCAGCCTCCTCACGCTCCGAGCTCGCCGGGTTCGAGCCAGGGGCTCGTGTCCTTGCCAGCTTCGGGATCGTCGACCCGATAAAGCAGCCTCACAAGCTGGTGCGCGCCTTTGCCGCCTTGGCCGCTCAGTACCCGGACCTGCTGCTGGCCCTGGTGGGCCCGGTCAGCACCGCGCTGGCCGACGAGCTCGGGGCCCTCGGCCGGACGCTCGGCCTCGAGGGAAGGCTCTTCATCACCGGGCGCGTCGAGACCGAGACCTACCTCGACTGGCTGCAAAGGGCCGAGGTCTCGGTTCAGCTGCGGGCGTCGTTCTCGGGCGAGGCGTCCGCCGCCGTGGGCGACTGCCTTGCCGCCGGTGTGCCCATGATCGTGAGCGACGTCGGTTGGATGGGCGAGCTGCCTGATGATGTCGCCTCGAAAGTCCCAGTTGACGTCAGTGCCGTCGATCTGGCCGAGGCCTGCAGACGGCTCCTCGACGATCCGGCGGCGCGAAGTGCGCTCTCCCGGGGCGCGCGTGACTACGCCGAGGCGCACAGTTTCCAGGCAGCGGCCCGCGCACTTCTCAACATCCTCAAGGGGACCCGAGCCCTTCAGGCGGTCCGCTCCGGCCTCAGCAGGGCGTAGAGGCGGCGGCGAGCGAGGCGGACGCCCCTCGCCATGGGGCGGAGCAACGGTCGCCGGTCCGCAGCGGCGAGAGCCAAACGGGCGAGGTCAGTGGGCTTGGGCGCCGCCTCGGGGCCCAACAGGGCCACGTCCGCCTCGGTCATGGCGATGCCGGGCACGGCCAGCCGGTCCCAACCGGGAAGATGGACCGAGTCGGACGACGCGAGGGCCCGCCTCTCGCGGGCCGCCCTCTTGCGCACGAGCTCGAGCACGTCCTCGATCGAGGCATCGGGCCCCTTGCCCCACCCGCCGTCGTCGGCATCTTCCTGTTGCGCAGGAGGAGAGCCCACGACGAGACGCTCGGCCTGCTTCCCCACCTCGGCAATGAACTCCGCTCGCTCGTCCTCGCCCCCGACCACGATCCGGTCGGCCCTGCGCCAGACCCGATAGGCGGCGCGGCCGCTCGGGCCCCCGGGAAGGTCCTCCGGGCGCTCGAGGCGGATGACGACCTGGCGACCACGACGCAACGCGAACGAGAGCGCCATCAGTGACAGCGCTCGCTCCAGGCGACTGGCCCGGACCCGCACGGGCAGGCCCGGCTGCAGCTGCACGACGACCGAGTCGAAGCCTGAGACCATCGTCCAGAGCTGGATGCATCCCGGTATCCCCGTCGCGCTCAGGTAGCGGTGGGCAGTCGCGACCGGGTCCGGAGCGACGACCTCGACGGTGTGCCCTTCGGCGAGCAGGCTCGCCACCTCGTTGCGCAGGGCCTCGGTGCGGGCGCGCTCAGGCGGCGGGAGCGATCCGACGACAAGAACCCTCATGCCCGGCGCCTTTCCCGACAGCGAGGTTGCTGGCAGCTAGGTTGCCGGCAGCGAGGTTGCCGGCAGCGAGCTTGCCGGCAGCGAGGTTGCCGACAGCGAGGTTGCCGGCGCAGCGGTTGCTGGCGCAGCGGTTGCTGGCGCAGCTCCGACGGTCCGCGCCACCTCACGGGAAGGCCTCGAGCGAACGCTCCATGGCATCGAGCACCGACGGCCACCTGTAGTTGGCGAGCACGTAGTCGCGCCCCTTGCGGGCCAGTCGTGCGGCCTGCTCCGGCGCTTCCGCAACGAACCGCAGGCACTGGCCGAGCTCGAGCTCGTCGCCGTAGAGAAGCCCTCCTCCCGATCGCTCGCAGTGCCAGGTGACGACGTCGCTCTGGCGGTTGGCGATGACGATTGTCTCGGCGAGCCAGGCTTCCATGATCGTGCGCGAGAAGCTCTCGTTGGCGCTCGGCTGCACGAAGGCGTCCGCAGCGGCAAAGGCGTCCGGCACCTCGGCCGGGGCCAGGTAACCGAGATCGACGATCCGATGCCTGAGCGACGCCGGTGTCTGGGCGTCGCCGACGCCGATGGTCACTAGATCGAAGGGCAGGTAGTGGCGGCGGGTGGCGATCCCAAAACCGACCATGAGCTCCTGCCAGCCCTTCCCACCCTCACGTCTGCCGGCGTAGAGCACGTACGGGCGCTGCAGGTCGTGCCGTTTTCGGAAGCCGTCTCGGTCGTAGCTCTCGGGGATCTTCACCGCCGCCCCGATCACCGAGTGGTGAGCAGCCACCGGTGCGAGCCGGTGAGCCAGCTGGTGCTCCGGCTCGGAGAGGAACCACACGGCTGCGCACGACGCCAGGGCGGCCGCCACGGATCGGAGATAGGCGTAAGGCTCGTCGTGCAGGCACGGCATGAGGATCGTGCGCTCGGGAGCGATCCCTGCGCAGTACAGGGTCGACCAGAACAGGTAGGGCGAGAACACGATCGCCGCGTACTGCTGAGAATGGCCCGAGAGATAGAGATAGAGATCGGGGACGCGAAAGCACCCGTTGATCCACGCCAGCTCCTCGGCTTCGTCCAGCCGCTCCCCCGACAAGAGCCGCTCCTGGACCAAGCCCCAAGGGACTCGGTCTCGGGACTGGATGGTCTGGAAGCGCCGAACGGTCACCCGGCCGTCGACGGTCGTGCCCGGAGGGAACTCGTTCTCCCAGGTGTAATGGTCCAAGGCACAGGTCGTGAGCACGTCGACGTCATAACCGCGTTCAGCGAGCCCGTGTGCCGCCTCACGTACCACGGCCTCCGAGCCGCCGACGACGGCATCCCCGTAGCGAGGCGTGACAAAGGCGACGCGCCTCTTACCACCAGGCCGAGTAACCACGTTAAGTGGTGCTGTCATCACAGGTAGTGGCAATCCTCTAATATCGCGCTCATGGCATCCTGCCGCACCCGCCATCGTGGCATGAGTCACAGGCTGACTGCGCATCGCCGCCTGCTGTCGAGCCTGGCCCTGTCCCTCAGCGCCGCCCTTACCGTTCCGGCGCTCTCGGCGGCCTGCGCCGCGCCACTGACCTCAGGGGGTCACAGGGCGCCCGGGCTGGCGCGCCTTCCCCAGGTCGAGGATTTCGGGAGCTCGTCATGGTCCATCAGGAACCTGGGCTCGGTGTGGATGAGCTCACCTGTCATAGCGACCATAGACGGTGTCAAGGCCGTCGTTCTCGCAACGCTTTCCGGGGAGGTCTACGTCGTCAATGCGAAGACGGGCGCCGAGCTGCCGGGCTGGCCCCAACACGTGCACATCAACAGCCTGACTTCCACGGCGGTCGACTCCAGTCCGGCGGTCGCTTACCTCGACGGCCCGGACCAGCCGCCCTCGATCATCGTGGGTGCCGGCTCCCTGTGGCGGCGGGACCAGCAGGGCGGCCTTGAAGCCTTCTACGCCAACGGGAAGGTCCGTTTCGTCTTCCAGACACGTCGAACGTTCAACCCATGGGGAGCCGGTCCGGACGACTACTCAGACCCGGTCTTTGCGACTCCGGCGGTCGGCGACATCACCGGCACCGGCCAGCCCGACATCGTCTTCGGCTCGTACGACCACTACATCTACGCCCTGCAGCCGAACGGGCAGTTGGTGCCGGGCTTCCCGATCAACCGGGCCGACACGATCTGGTCCTCGCCGACCCTGGTGGACACGAGCCACACCGGGCGCGACGACATCATCATGGGCGGCGACGCGAGCGGCCTCGAGGGGTGCCATGGCGGCTGGCTCGTCGACTACCGGTACGTGGACTCCGACCCGAGGCTCGTCTGGCAGCGATGCACGGGCCAGACGATCTGGTCGAGCCCGACGGTCGGGATCCTCAACAGCACAGGGCGGCCGGCCGTGGTCGTCGGGACGAGCTACTACCCGAACTACCGGAGCGCGGCCACAGACGAGGTCCTCGCCGTCTATGCCGACAATGGCAGCAACGTACCCGGTTGGCCGGTCACCGCCCGCGGCCCCACCTTCGGCTCGCCGGCCATCGGGCGTATCGACGGCCAGCTGGCCGTGGTGGCGACGTCGTGCGCCCGCTGCCTGAACGGCCCGGCGGTCGTGAGTGCCTGGAACGGCTCGGGGCACCGGATCTGGTCCACGGTCTTCGACGCCCACAACGAAGCCACCTCGTCCCCAGTGCTCGTGGACCTCACCGGCGGCAGTGACGACGGAGACGACGTGCTCGTGGGTGCCGCCTGGGGGCTGTACCTGCTCTCGGGCCGGAACGGGAGCTTCCTCTACAACACCGGTGCGTGGGCGTCCACGCTCGACATGGGCTGCGACTCCCCCAACAGCTCGGCCGTCGCTTACGTGCCGGGAGCCCCTCGAAGCGGCTGGATGCTGTACTCCGAATGCGGCGGGCCGACGGAGCCGGCAACGCTTGACGCGTACCCGTTCCCGGTCGCGCCCGCGGCCGCCAATCCGCCGGCGTGGCCCGAATGGAGGGCGAACGCCGATCGCACCGGGGTCGCCGACCCTCTCTCGGTCCCCCGGACCTGGTGCGGCCCGACGAGTCGCGACCCGGCGGGGTACCGCCTGGTCACCAGTGACGGCGCCGTGTTCGAACGCGGCAACCTTCCCTATTGCGGAGGCTTGAGCACCTCCGTGCTGCCCTCGCCAGTGGTCTCGATGGCCAGCACCCCCGACGGGCGCGGCTACTGGCTCCTTCTCGCCGATGGCTCGGTCTATGCCTTCGGGAACGCAACCTGGTACGGCGACCTTCGCGGCAGTAGCTGGCGGGGCGGCCCGGTGCCGCCCGGGGCTCCGGTGGTGGGCATCGCCGCGACGCCGGACGGAAAGGGCTACTTCCTCGTGGCCGCCGACGGGTCCGTCTACGCGTTCGGTGATGCGAGCTATCACGGTTCGCGGGGCGGCCAATGGACCAATGGCCCAGTTGTCGGTATCGCGGTCGATCCAGCGACCGGTGGCTATTGGATCGCCACCTCCCGCGGGGCGGTCTATGGCGAGGACGCCCCGAACTTCGGGCCGGCTTCGCGCCACCGGTTGGCTTCCCCCGTGGTCGCCATCGCGGCCGCGCCCGATGGGGCCGGCTACTGGCTCGCTGCGCAGAACGGCGTCGTCTATTCCCGTGGCGAGGCCTCGCACGGGTCAGCGGCCCACAAGAACCTCGGCTCGCCGGTCGTCGGCATCGCGCCCAGTCCCACCGGGAACGGCTACTGGCTAGCGACGGTGGCCGGCGCCATCGTGCGCTGCGGGAAGAGCCGCTCGTACGGCGACGTGCCCGGAACGGCCCACTCCGAGCCGATCACCGCCTTCAGCTCGTAGTCGCAGGCCCCGCCTGCTCGGAGGGCACGTCGACACCGGCCCAACGCCGGTAGACCTCCTGGCTCCTTAGAGCCCAGCGGCGGCGCAACTGGGCGCGCTGTGCCAGTGCCGCCGGGAAGGCACGCGGCAACACACCTGCGACGCCGTCGTCGCCTCCACCCAACCACTTCCTGCGGGCCTCCCGGACCGCCAAGGGAAGGGGGGCACAGCGCAGAAGAGTGAGGATCCGGTTGCGCTCGGCGAGAAACCGCGTGCGTGCTGCCATCGTGCCGCCGCTCGTCTGGCCGCGGACGTGGCGGACGGTCGAGGCAGGGTCGTACACGATGCGGTAGCCCTGCAGGCGCGCCCGCCAGCACCAGTCGGTGTCCTCGTAGTAGGCGAAATAGCTGCGCTCGAAAGGCCCCACCCGTGACAGCACCGCCGCGGTCGTGACGAGTGCTGTGCCGCTCACGGCAAAGCACTCCCTCGGGAGACCCCAGCGATCGTCGTCGGGAAGCTCGGCCCCGCAGTCGCCTGCGTAGCCGTCGGTACGGAGATAGGAGCCGGCGCTGTTGACCAGGTCTACAACACGCCGGACCGGTACCGGCTCCCCGTTCAGCACCAGCTCGAGGGCGACTCCGCAAGGCTCGGCGAGGCCGCCTTGGCTCTGGTCGCCAGGGTCCGGCTTCTCGGGCAGCGGCACGTAGAAACAGCGCCGGCCTGCGGTCCAGCGCCACCGCTCACCATCGGGTGCCTGTTCCAGGCGGTGCACGCCAGGACCGAGCAGAGCGCTCAGCACGTCCTTGCCGTCGAGCGTCGCCGATGTGATCCGGCGCCCGAGCGCCCGCCCGTCGCCGGGAGCGAAGTGCTCCTCGTCGTCGAGGGCGACCTCGCCGAACGGGCTTGCCAACAGGATCCTCGGAGCAACCGCGGCCACGTCACAGCCCTCGAGCGCGCGTTGCGAGGTCTCCAGCCACGATGGGCAGGCGACAGCGTCGTCGTTGAGCAGCGCCACGACGTCTCCACGCGCTGTGGCGACACCCGCGTTCACGCCGCTCGCAAAGCCATCGTTCTCCGCCAAACGGAGGACCTGCACTCCCCGACGCCCGTATGCTGCGACCGACCCGCCCTCCGAGCCGTTGTCCACCAGGATGACTTCGTCAGCCTGACCGACAACTGAGTCGAGGCACCGCCCCAGCCATTCCGTCGGCTGGAACGAGACGACGACTACCGAGGAGCTCAGGTTGTCGCCTTCAAAGTGGAGCGGTCGATCACGCGGTCGATGAACCCGTACTCCAGTGCCTCTTGAGCAGTGAACCACCGGTCACGGTCGGAGTCGGCCTCGATCCGTTCGATCGGTTGACCTGTGTGCTGGGAGATCCGCTCCGCCATCATCCGCTTCAGGTAGATGATCTGCTCGGCCTGGATGGCGATGTCTGCCGCCTGGCCCTGCATCTGGCCCGATGGCTGGTGCATGAGGATCCGGCTGTGCGGGAGGGCGTAACGCTTGCCCGGGGCGCCGGCGCACAGCAGGAACTGCCCCATCGACGCGGCAAGCCCGAGGCAGATCGTCGACACGTCGCAGCGGACGTACTGCATCGTGTCATAGATCGCCAGGCCGTCGGTCACGGACCCACCAGGGGAATTGATGTAGAGGGAGATGTCTCGCTCCCTGTCCTCGGCCTCGAGCAAGAGGAGCTGGGCACAGATCAAGTTGGCCGAGGTCTGGTCGACTTGGGTGCCGAGAAACACGATCCTTTCCCGCAGGAGGCGCTGGTAGATCTCGCCCGCCCGATCGCCCGGGGCGTACTCGGAGTTGATCGTCACTGCTTTGATCCCTTCGGCTTTGATCCCTCCGGCGATCGGAAAGGACATGTTTCCTCCTTGTCGGGCCCGACGTCGATCGGACCGCGACCGCAGATTACCGGAGCGGCAGGTGCGTGCAGGCTCCATTCATGTCTCCGGAGATTCCGGCGGACCCAGGTTCCGTCAGGGCTACGCTCTCGTTGGTAACGCGGGCGTGGCGGAATTGGCAGACGCGCCGGGTTTAGGTCCCGGTCCCTTCGGGGGTGGGGGTTCGAGTCCCTTCGCCCGCACAAATGTTGTGTCGCGAGACATCCCGGACGGCTGTCGCGAGACATCCCGGACAACCCTAAGCATTTTCCTTCCTTGGTTGGTAGTTC
>JBKQMT010000063.1:0-19333 GCA_052146595.1 Acidimicrobiales bacterium | reverse complement strand
GTTGCCGAGGCCGTCGACGAGACGGCCGAGGAGGCCGCCGAAGAGGCCGAAGAGACAGCCTGGCTAGCGCCAGCGGAGGTCGTTGCCGAGGCCGTCGACGAGACAGCCGAAGAGGCCGAGGAGGCCGCCGAAGAGACGGCCTGGCTAGCGCCAGCGGAGGCCGTTGCCGAGGCCGTCGACGAGACGGCCGAGGAGGCCGCCGAAGAGTCTGAGGAGCTCGTTACCGAGGTCGTTGCCGAAGAGGCCGAGGAGACCACCGAAGAGACGGCCTGGCTAGCGCCAGCGGAAGTCGTTACCGAGGCCGTCGACGAAGAGGCTGCGGAAGTCGTCACGGAAGCAGTCGACGAGACGGCCGAGGAGGCCGCCGAAGAGTCTGAGGAGGTCGTTACCGAGGTCGTTGCCGAAGAGGCCGAGGAGACCACCGAGGAGGGATCGGCCGTTCTTGAGGAGGCGCCCGAGGACTCAGAACCGCAGGACGGGGTCTCCGAAGTCTCAGCCCTCGAAGACGTAGCCCCCGAGATCTCGGCGCCCTCTACGCCGGAGGTCGAGCCGCACGAGCCCGAGGAGCCCGGCATCGGAGAATCGGCCTGGCCTTTCGGCGAACGCCGCTCGGCTGCTCGCCAGGCTCGCAAACCGTTGCCGGCGGCGCTTCAGGAGGCTGTCGCGGCCGGAGCTGCGCAAGAACTCGCGGCATCACAATCTGCCTCGGGACAGCACTCGGAGACCACAGACAGTCAGCAGGGTGACCCAGGCAGCGCCACCGGGACGACCAAGAGCGGCGGTAAAGGCCCGGGTACTGGCAAGCGGCCCGGCGTCATCCACCGTTACGGCTCGGCCATCGCCATTGTCGTGCTCTTCCTCGCTGCAGGTGGCGCGGCAGCCGGTATCGCAGCCTTTCACGGACCGGTAGCACCTGGGCCGACGGCTGCGAAAGACCAACTTGCTGCCAACCGAGATGTGCTCACCGCCGACGACTTCCCTCCCTCCTGGCGCGTGTCGGCAGGCGCGAACGCGGCCAGCACGTACGGCCTCGGTGCACCGCTCGTCACGCACTCGGCCGTTCAAAGCTGGAGTGCCCGGCACCCTGCTTGCGCCAGCGATGTCAACGCGGTGAGCGCGGCCATGACACCGACTGTTGGTGACGTGACTGCGGTGGCCTACACGCAGGCGGCCGCCAAGAACCCTCGCGGTGGCCTCTGGCAGATCGCGGACGCCGTCGCCTTCCACACCAGCGCGGCTCAGGTGAGGGCCGAGATGACTAGCGTACGAGCGGTCCTAGGAGAGACGAAAGCCCAGCTGTGCCTGGTCCAGTTCTGGTCGACAGCCTTGCAGGCCGAGTTCCCGTCCGGGTCGCTCGTGCTCATGTCAGTCTCTCCGGCGGTAGTCCCGTCGCTGCCAGGCAAACCGCTCGCCTGGGCGATGGCGATGAGCGGCACCGCCATCTCCGGACAAACCTCCCTCCCGCTCAACTTCGAGATCACCTCTTTCGCTTCCGGGCGCGCCCAGGTGTACTTCGTCGTGTCCTCCAGGTCCGCGAACCTCCCGAGCAGCCTCGATGCGAGGTTGCTCGTCACCTTGGCGACCCAGGCAGAGCGGCAAAGCTCCTCGACATCCTGAGCGAGGCCGCCCGGGGATCGAAGCCAGTCCCGTCAAGCCCGGTTGTTCAGGCCAGGTAGGGGAGCAGAGGGAACTTGCTCGTGATCTCGCCGACGCTCGCGGCCAGGGACCCGTCGGGATCCTCGCCTCCGTTTTCCAATGCGTCGGAGAGGATCCGCCCTACCTCCGCGAATTGCTCGCGGCCAAGGCCCCGGCAGGCGAGCGCCGTCGCCCCGAAACGCAGGCCCGAGCAGGCCGGTTCCACGAGCGGGTCGTAGGCGAGCCCGATCGCGTTGGCTGAGATCCCGATCCCGTTGAGCCGCGAGAGCGTCGCCCATGCCTCGCGGTGGCCCGGTGCCAGATCGACGAGAAACTGGTGGACGTCGGTGCCGCCGGTTACGACATGTGCCAGCGTGCGATCCTCGGCCTCGACTAGCACCTGCGCCATGATCCGGGCACCTTCCAGGGTGCGTTCCATCCTCTCGCGGAACGCCTCCGTCCCGGCGAGCTTGAAGGTCACCGCTTTGGCGGCGATCACCTGGGGAAGGGGGCAGCCCTGCTCGCCCGGATAGACGGCGGCATCGATCCTCTCGGCGAGCTCGCGGCGACACAGGATGGCCCCGCCGCGAGCACCCCCGAGAGTCTTGTGGGTCGTCATCGTGCAGGCGTCGGCGAAGCGAACCGGGTCGGGGTGCACCTTGGCGGCCACCAGCCCGGCGAAGTGGGCCATGTCCACCACTAGGGCGGCGCCTACCTCGTCGGCCACCTCGCGGAAGCCTGCGAAATCCAGGTGCCGGCTGTAGCAGGACCAGCCGGCGAAGAGAACCTTCGGACGGTGCCGGTGGGCGAGCGCCGCAACCTCTGCCATGTCGACGAGGCGGTCCTGGCGCCGCACGTGGTAGGCGAATGTCCGGTAGTTGCGCCCCGCAGAGGTCGTGTCCGCATACTGGCTCGGGTGTCCTCCGTGGGCGAAGTCGAAGCCGAGCACGACGTCGCCGGGCTCGCACAAGGCGTGGAGCACCGCGGCGTTGGCGCTCGCCCCCGAATAGGGCTGGACGTTGGCGTGGTCCGCCCCGAACAGTGCCTTCGCGCGCTCGATCGCCAGCGACTCGATCGCGTCGATCCACTGGCACGTGTCGTACTCGCGATGACCGGGGTAGCCGTCCGCGTACTTGCCGGTCAGTATCGACCCTTGCGCCTCGAGCACCGCCCGGGGCGGCAGGCTCTCGGACGCCACCAAGTCGAGCATGCTCCGCTGCCGGGACAGTTCACCGCCGATCGCGTCACTGACGTCCGGGTCGAGCTCCCCGAGGGTCGACGCGAAGGGCCGATCGTCCTTTGCTGGCACCATCTCAGCCAAGCTAGTGGAGCCCCGCGGTGCGGATCATTTGCCGTCGCGCCTCAGCTGGCAAGGTGGCTGACCGGACGGACGTCGAAGCCCGCTTCTCGTGCGGCGTCCAGAACCGCCTTGGCGTGCTCCCGGTTGCGGGTCTCGAGAACGATGTGGACCGCGGTCTCGAGTACTTGCAAGTCGTAGCCCTCCCGCAGATGCGAGACGGTGACAAGGTTCGCGCCGCTCTGCCCGATGCAGGTGAGCAAGCGCGCCAGGCTGCCGGGCCGGTCTGGGATCCGGGCGAAGAGCACGACCCGCCGGCCTGCATTCGTCTCGTGGCGCCGGATGACCGGCGAGAGCAAGCCGGTGTCGACGTTGCCACCGGAGAGCACCACAACCGTCGTGCCCGAGGCCGGGGGCCTGATCCGGCCCGTCATCAGCGCCGCCACACCGACAGCACCGGCGCCCTCGACCACGAGCTTGGAACGCATGAGCAGCATCACCATCGCGTCGGCGATTTCGTTCTCTCCGACTGCCACGATTTCGTCGACGTGACGCTCGATCAAGCCGATGGTCATCCCACTGGGGCGTTTCACGGCGATGCCGTCGGCCAAGGTTGGCCCGCCCGTGAGAGCGGCGGTCCTGTAGCTCTCGTGCTCGGCGAGGAAAGGCGCGCACAGCGCGGCCTGAACCGCGACGACCTTCGCCTGCGGCGCGAGGGCGTCGATGGCACAGGCCACCCCGGACACCAACCCCCCACCGCCGAGAGGCACGACCACCAAGGCCAGGTCCTCGACCTCCTCGACGAGCTCGAGCCCCAGGGTTCCCTGCCCGGCCACGATCGCCGGATCGTCGAAGGGATGGACGAAGCACAGACCGGCTTCGCGGGCACGCGCCTCGGCGAGCAGGACGCAGTCGTCGAGCGAGTCTCCCTCGAGGTGCACCGAGGCGCCGTAGCCGATGGTCGCCTCCGCCTTGGAAATGGATGCCTCCGCCGGCATGTAGACCTCGCAGGGCACTCCGGCTGAGCGGGCGGCCAGAGCGACGGCCTGGGCGTGGTTGCCAGCCGAGGCCGCGACGATGCCGGGCAAGGCTTCATCGCCGAGAGAGGCGAGCTTCGCCGACGCGCCCCGGATCTTGAACGATCCCGTCCGTTGCAGGTTCTCGGCTTTCAACACGACGCGTGAGCCGGTTAGCTCGCTCAGGAAGCGGGAATTGAAGATCGGCGTCTGCACCGCGATGCGCTGAACTGCCTCCCGCGCAGCCTCGATCGCCTCGAGCCCGATCTCGCCCTGCGGCGAGGTCCCTCCCGTCAAGGCTTCGCCCTAGAGCGCCCGCACGAGCTCGACCATGAGCTCGCCGGCTTCGGTGGGGTTGATCGCCACGCGGACGCCCGCGGCCGAGAGCGCTTCCATCTTGGCTTTGGCCGTGCCTTTGGAGCCCGAGATGATGGCGCCGGCATGGCCCATCTTGCGGCCGGGGGGGGCCGTCACGCCTGCGATGTAGGCGACGACGGGCTTGTCCATCGATGATGCGATGAAGTCGGCGGCCCGCTCCTCGCCGTCGCCCCCGATCTCGCCGATCATCAGCACGGCCCGGGTATCCGGGTCGTTCTCGAAAGCGGCGAGAACGTCGACAAAGCTCGTGCCCGGCACCGGGTCGCCGCCGATGCCCACGCAGGTGGTCTGGCCGACGCCTTGCTGGGAAAGCTCGTGCAGGGCCTGGTAGGTCAACGTGCCGGATCGGCTGACGACGCCCACGGGGCCGCCGGGCAGGGCGATGTCCCCGGAGGTGATGCCGATGTTGCACTTTCCGGGGGAGATGATGCCCGGGCAGTTCGGGCCGATGAGCCGTGTGTCGGGGAACTCACGGGTGAGCCGGGCGTTCACGAGCGCCTCGTCTTTGGCGGGGATGTGCTCGGTGATGCATACGACGATGCGGATGCCGGCCGCGGCGGCGTCGAGGATGGCACCCGGGGCGCCACGAGGCGGCACGGCGATGAAGCTCGCCGTGGCTCCCGTAGCGGCCACGGCGTCGGCGACCGAGTCGAAGACGGGGATGCCCTCGACGTCCTGGCCGCCCTTGCCGGGTGTGACACCGGCGACGACCTTCGTGCCGTAGTCGCGGTTGCGCAGGCCGTGAAAGCGGCCCTGGCTCCCGGTCAGTCCCTGGACGAGGACGAGGGTCGTCTCGTCGACGAAGATGCTCACAGGTGCGAACCTCCTTCTGACCGGGGCGCAGCCGCGACCTCGACCGCGCGCCGCGCGGCACTGAGCATGGTCGGCTCGCTGATGATCTTCTCCGAGGCCGCCTCGTCAATGATCCTGTGGGCCTCGGTCGCGTTGGTGCCGTCGAGTCGCAGGACGATCTGCGAGGCGATGTCGACGTGTTCGAGCGCGCTCACGATGCCGCGGGCGACGTCGTCGCAGCGCACGATCCCCCCGAAGATGTTCACGAGGATCGAACGGACACTCGGGTCGAGGTTGATCACCTCGAGCGCGCCCGCCATGACCTCAGAGTCGGCACCGCCCCCGACGTCGAGGAAGTTCGCCGCGCTGCCGCCGACCTGGCTCACCATGTCGACCGTGCTCATGGCGAGACCGGCTCCGTTGGCGATTATCCCCACCGTGCCCTCGAGGGCTATGTACGACAGGCCCTTGGACTTGGCGAGGCGCTCACGCTCGGTGCTCTCACCGAAGTCCTCTATGCCGGCCCACTCCGGATGGCGGAACGCCGCGTCGTCGTCGAGCGTCACCTTGGCGTCGAGCACGTGCACGCGGCCATCGGTCGTGAGCACGAGGGGATTGATCTCGACGAGGTCGGCGTCACCGTAGATGTAGCAGTCGTAGAGCTTCATGAGGATCTCGGCGGCGCTCTCCCGGGCCTGATGGTCCAGCTCGGCGCGCTCGACCAGCTCGCGCGCCGCCTCGATGCTCAGGCCGTCGATCGGGTTGACGTGCAGTCTCGCGATCGCCTCGGGATCCTCCTGCGCCACCTGCTCGATGTCGATCCCGCCACGGGCTGAGACCATCGCCAGATGCAGCTTGGCCGAGCGGTCGAGCGTGAAGCTCGCGTAGTACTCCTGGGCGATGTCGGTCGCCTTCTCTATCCAGAGGCGGTGCACGACGTGGCCCTTTATGTCCAGACCCAAGATGTTGCCCGCGTGCTCTTTGACCTCTTCCTTGGAGTTGGCGAGCTTCACCCCGCCGGCTTTGCCGCGGCCGCCGGTCTGCACTTGGGCCTTCACGACGACGGGGTAGCCGAGCCGCTCGGCGGCGGCTTCGGCTTCGGCCACGGTGTCCGCGGTCTCTCCGGGCGATATCGGCAGTCCATAACGCCCGAAGTACTGCTTGCCCTCGTACTCAACTAGGTCCACCGGTCACCTTCCTGTCGGTCGATCCAATCGCTTCAACCGCTGCAGCTTCAGCTCAATCGCCGCTGACCCCCGGCAGCCCAGCACTCTCCCGCTCACGGGCGTCCAGCGCCTCCTCGAGCCATGACGCGATCTCGGGAAGATGGGCGCCCGGCGTGAAGACTTCGCTGACGCCTGCGGACCTCAACGCCTCCACGTCCCGCTCGGGGATGATCCCGCCCACGACGACGATCACGTCCTCGAGCCCTTCGCCTCTCAGCGCCTCCATCACCCTCGGCACGAGTGTCAGGTGCGCCCCCGAGAGCAACGACAGGCCGACCGCGTCAGCGTCCTCTTGCATCGCGGTGCGGGCTACTTGCTCGGGTGTCTGGTGCAGGCCCGTGTAGATGACCTCGAATCCGGCGTCGCGCAAGGCGCGGGCGATAACCTTGGCACCTCGATCGTGGCCGTCGAGGCCAGGTTTGGCCACGACGATGCGGTAGCGACGTTCCATTCCAAGGCGATACTAGGCAGCACCCGGTACCCGGGGACCAATCGGGCTCTCAGGCCTTGACGGCCGGGAGCACGACAAATGCGATCAGACTCAGGTGCAAGGCGGCGGCCACCACGACACAGGAGTGGAAGACCTCGTGGAACCCGTAGACCGAGGGCCACGGGTCGGGGCGCCGGCGGGCGTAGACGACGGCGCCGAGCGTGTACAGCAACCCGCCTGCCATCATCAGCACGAAGCCGATCACTCCCAGATAGTGGAAGAACTCCGGCATGGCTCCCACCGCGATCCACCCGGCCGCGACATAGGGCAAGGCGACGGCCCACCTCGGCGCGTCCAGCCACGCGAAACGCATCACGATCCCGACCAGCGACGCCCCCCATACCAGGCCGAGGACGACACAGGCGTCGGTGTCGGGAAGCGCCAGGCCGGCGACTGCCGTGAATGTTCCCGCGATGCACAAGAAGATCATGGAGTGGTCCGCACGGCGCATCCTGCGGAGCGCGCTCGGCGACCAGTGGAGCCGGTGGTAGAAGGCGCTCGTGGTCAGCATGGCCATGACGCCAAAGCAAGCGACGCCGGCACACACCTCGGCCTTCGTCCCGTTCGCCTCGAGACCGATGAGCGGGCCGACGGCGAGCATCGCCATCGCTCCCAGCTGGTGAAACCAACCACGCAGAACCGGCTTGGGGACCTCCGCCCCCGGCAGCTTCGCTTGGGCAACCTGCGCCACGGCCGTCACACTACCTACCGGTCGGTAGGCGCGCCAAACCCGCGCCCCACCAGCCAAGACACGCAGGACCGCTCGCCAGGAGCCCGCCCGCCCGGCGGCTCCAACGCACTTTTCGTCATGGCCGCTCGAGCGGGCTGAGCGCCAGGATGAAGCGCTTCTCGCCGTGGTCCGGGAAGCAGATCGTCGCCCGGGCGTCGCCGCCCTCGCCTTCCACCTCGACCACGACTCCCTGACCGAAACGGGAGTGAACCACGGCATCGCCGGGCACCAGCCCGAGCTGCTCGGCACCGGTGGTCGTGGCGGAGTACTGCCCCGCTTGAGCTGAGCCGCGGCCGCTGACGCCTCCCCCAACGACCGCGACATCCCGTGCTCCGCCCGTCACGGCGCCCCGCCCCTGGCCGCCCGGCACCCAGCGGCCGGCGCCGATCACGACTCCGGTCCCGACGTCTTCGACGAGCTCGTCCGGGATCTCCTTGAGGAACCGGCTCGGGAAGCTCTGCTGGATGCTGCCGAACAGCAGCCGGCTCCACGAATGGGTGACGTAGAGCCGCTCGCGGGCGCGGGTCACGCCCACGTAACAAAGCCGCCGTTCCTCCTCGAGCTCGTCGGGCTCGCCCAGGCTCTGCGAGTGCGGGAAGATCCCCTCTTCCATCCCGGTGAGGAACACGACCCGGAACTCGAGGCCCTTGGCAGAGTGCAGCGTCATCAGCGACACGCTCTCCCCGTCGTCGACGACGTCGCTAGCGGCGACGAGCGCCGTCGACTCGAGGAACGACTCCAGGTCGGGATGCTCCGAGGCGGTGTTCATGAGCTCGGCCAGGTTCTCGACACGGCCCTCGGCTTCGATGGCCCGGCTGCTCCCGATGGCGATCTCGGCCTCGAGCAGGTCCCTGTAGCCGGTGCGCTCGAGGAGGACCTCGATCAGCTTGTCCGGCGGGGAGTCGAGGAGATCTCCGCTGCGGAGCTCCGCGAGCAGGCTGAGGAAACCCTCGACACCGGCCAAGGCCCTGCCTGAGACGCCCGCCTCCCCGGCGCGCTCCAGCGCTCCCCCGAAACCGATCCCATGGTCGGTCCCGAAAGCGACCAGGCGCCCCACGGTCGTCTCGCCGATGCCGCGGCGAGGCACGTTGATGACGCGGCGCAACGACACCTCGTCACCGGGGTTGGCGACGGCGCGGAGATAGGCGAGCACGTCGCGGATCTCGCGCCGGTCGAAGAAACGGGTCCCCCCGATCACCGTGTAGGCGATCCCACGATCGGCCAGCGCCGTCTCGAGAGCGCGGCTTTGGGCGTTCGTGCGGTAGAAAACGGCGATGTCGCCGTAGCTGATGCCCTCGTCGCGATGGAGGGCGGCGATCTCACCGGTGACGAACGAGGCCTCGTCTCGGTCGTCGCCGGCGCGGTAGCGGCGGATCCGGTCACCTTGCCCGAGGGCGCTCCAGAGCCGTTTCTCCTGTCGGAACAGGTTGTTGCCGATGACGGCGTTGGCGGCATCGAGAATCGTCTGGCTGGAGCGGTAGTTCTGATCCAGCACGATCGTCCGGGCGCCGGGGAACGCCCGCTCGAACTCGAGCAGGTTGCGCATCTCGGCGCCTCGGAACCGGTAGATGCTCTGGTCGGTGTCGCCGACGACGCAGACGCTGCTGCCGGCCTCCCCGAGCAGGATCACGAGCTGGTTCTGGGCGACGTTGGTGTCCTGGTACTCGTCCACGAGCACGTGCTCGAAGCGTTGTGAGTACTGCTCGAGCACGTCGGGATGCTCGCGGAAAAGGCGCACGGTGCGGACCAGCAGGTCGTCGAAGTCCATGGCGTTTGCCGCCACGAGGCGCCGCTCGTACTCGGCATACGCCTCTGCGATGCGGCGCTCGTAGATCGTCCCGGCCCGCTCGGCGTACCCCGCCGCATCGACCAGGTCCGACTTGGCCGAGCTGATGACACCGAGGACGGCGCGTGGCGGGAAGCGTCGCTGGTCGATGCCGAGGTGGTCGAGGACGTGCTCGACGAGCCGGCGGCTGTCGCCGTCGTCGTAGATGCTGAAGCCGGGCCTGTAGCCGATCTTCTCGACGTTGCGGCGCAGCATCCGCACGCAGGCGGCGTGGAACGTGGACACCCACATCCGCTCGGCCGCGGACCCGACGAGCTCTGTGACCCGGCGACGCATCTCGTCCGCTGCCTTGTTGGTGAAGGTGATGGCGAGGATGCGCCAGGGCGCCACACCCGAGGCGACGAGGCGGGCGATACGGCGCGTCAGCACGCGGGTCTTGCCCGAGCCGGCACCGGCCACCACGACAAGGGGGCCGTCGTCGTACAAGACGGCCTCTCGCTGGGGCGGGTTCAGGTCGGCGACGAGCGCCTCGATCAGATCCTCGGCGGACTCGGCGGACTCGGCCGCCTCGGCCGTCTCGCCGCGCCCACCGGCTGCGCCCGCCCCGGCTGCGCCCGGGACGCCTGCCCTGTCCGCGCCCGCCTCCGTGGCGGCGCCGCCCCGTTCGGACCCTGGTCGCCCCCTCAGCGGGGGCAGGTCCCCGAGGAGGTCCCACTCCTCGTCTCCCCAGGTGTCAGGAGAGCGCGGGGGCAAAGACGACATCACTCCCGACACTACCGGCGCTGCAAGAGACGGACGGGCGCCCTCAGGCGGAGCTCGAACGTCTCTCCGCGGCTTTATGCCGAGCTCGAAGAGGAATTCCTCTCGAGCGTGTCCGAACCGTCCTCGGCGAACAGGAGCCAGGTCCACTCGCCCCGTGTGCAAGCATCAGGAGACGCCTGGGTATCGGAAGGAGAGCTCCATGCCGTCGTTCCACCTGTCGCTCCAACAGCTGCATCTTGCGTGGGACAACAGCCTGGAACCGGCTGTTGTCGTCAGGCCCGGAGACGAACTGACCCTCGATCTTGCCGACGCCTCGGGTGGCCAGATCGGTCCTGGCGACGACGCCTCCGCGATCGGACGCTTGGACTTCGACACGAGCAACCCCTGCACGGGACCGGTCTTCGTCGAAGGCCTGGCGGCGGGTGACGACCTCGTCGTGGAGTTTCTCGAGATCGCCACCGAGGACTGGGCCTGGACGGCGAACATCCCCGGATTCGGTCTCCTCAGCGAGGATTTCCCCGATCCTCGCCTGTGGATCTCCACCGTGCGCGACGGCACCGTGACCACTCCGAGCGGAGTGGAGATACCCGCCCGCCCGATGATCGGGACGATCGGTGTCGCGCCAGCGTCATCGGGAGCGGCGCCTCTTCTCGTGCCCACCCTCGCTGGCGGCAACATGGACATCGCCCAGTTGGCCGCCGGCACCACCCTGCACCTTCCCGCCCAGGTGGCCGGAGGCCTGCTCTCCGCCGGTGACACCCATGCCGTACAAGGAGACGGCGAGGTGTGCGGGACCGGCGCCGAGACCCCTGCGACCGTCCGCTTGCGCGTGAGCGTCGCTACGCACGCTGGGTCCTCTGCGCCGTGGTACGAACACTCCTTGCAGCCCACCGAGACGGGCTGGACCTGTACCACTGGGATCGGTCCCGACCTTTTCCAGGCAGCCCGCGAGGCGACTCGTCGGGCGGTCGAGCTCGTCGCCGCCGGCACTGGGGCGGACCCGGCGGACGCATACCTGCTCTTGAGTCTCACAGGCGAGCTCCGCGTGTCCGAGATCGTCGACGCACCCAACTGGGTCGTGAGCATGCACGTCCCGACGCGCTACACGCTGAGGTGAACGACAAGGGCCCGAAGCCGCAGGCCTGGTCGCGACTCCGCTCCAACCGGCTGCGGGTTCACTCCCACTCGATCGTGCCCGGGGGCTTGGACGTCACGTCGTAGGCGACGCGGTTGACCCCCGGCACCTCGTTGATCACGCGGCTCGAGATCCTCTCGAGCACGTCGTAGGGCAAGCGGGCCCAGTCCGCCGTCATGGCGTCCTCGCTCGTGACCGCCCGGATGACGATCGGGTAGGCGTAGGTCCGCTCGTCGCCCATCACGCCGACGGAGCGAACCGCGGGGAGAACGGCGAACCACTGCCACAGCTGGCTGTCGAGCCCATGGCGCCGGATCTCCTCGAGGACGATCGAATCGGCCGCCCGCAGGATCTCGACGCGTTCCGGGGTCACCTCCCCGACCACCCGCACCGCGAGCCCCGGCCCGGGAAACGGCTGGCGCCACACGATCTCTCGCGGCAGCCCGAGCTCCTCGCCGATCGCCCGGACCTCGTCTTTGAACAAGAGCCGGAGAGGTTCGACGAGATCGAGGCCCATGTCCTCGGGGAGGCCGCCCACGTTGTGGTGCGACTTGATCGTGGCCGCCTCGGCCGTGCCCGACTCGATCACGTCCGGGTACAAGGTGCCCTGCACGAGATACCTGGCATCTCTCCGCTCGAGCGCGACCTCCTCGAAGAGGCGAATGAACAGGCGCCCGATCGCCTTTCGTTTCTCCTCGGGGTCCGTGAGCCCGGCCAGAGACTGAAAGAAGCGGTCCGCGGCCTTGACGTGCACGAGATCGACGGCGAACTGGTTCAAGAACGTGGCCTCCACCTGCTCGCCCTCTCCTGCGCGCATGAGGCCGGTGTCGACGAAGACCGCGGTGAGCTGGTCGCCGACCGCCTTGTGGACGAGCGCCGCCGCGACAGACGAGTCGACGCCGCCCGAGAGCGCGCAGAGCACGTGGCCGGAGCCGACCTGGGCGCGCACGGCCTCGACCTGCGACTCGATCACCGAGGCGTGGGTCCACGACGGCCGGCACCCGCAGACCTCGAACAGGAAACGCCTGAGCAGCTCCTGTCCCCGCTCGGTGTGCACCACCTCGGGGTGGAACTGGACCCCGTACAGGCCGCGGGCGGGGTCCTCGAGCGCGGCGACGGCGACCTCGGGGGTGGCCGCCGTGACCGTGAACCCGTCGGGGGCGCTCACGATCGAGTCGGCATGGCTCATCCACACCTCGCTCGTGGCGGGCCAGCCGTCCATGAGCGCCGAGGCTGCCCGTGACATGAGCGGGGTGCGGCCGAACTCGGCCGTCCCTGTCCGCCCCACGTGCCCGCCGAGCATCTGGGTGAGCAGCTGAGCGCCGTAGCAGATGCCGAGTACGGGCAGGCCGGACGCGAACAGCCCGGGGTCGACCGAGGGGGCCGAGGGGGCGTAGACGGACTTCGGCCCGCCGGAGAGGATCACCCCGCGGGGTCGGCGGGCGCACATCTCGCTGGCGGTCGTCGAAGCGGGCACGATCTCGGAGTAGACGTGCGCCTCGCGCACGCGCCGTGCTATGAGCTGCGCGTACTGAGCTCCGAAATCGACCACGAGCACGGTGTCGTAGCCGGCGTTCATCTCCTGGTCACTGGCTCCCCATGCCGACCGACTGCGCCCGCTGCAGCTGCTTGCCCTCGGTCTGCAAGGCCGGGGCCACCATGACCTCGGCCTTGTGGAACTCGCGGATCGTCTCGTAACCGCACGTCGCCATGGAGGTGCGCAGGGCGCCGAACAGGTTCATGCGTCCGTCGTTCTCGTGGGCGGGACCGAGGAGGATCTCGCGGAGCGACCCGCGGCGTTCCACCTTCACCCGCGCGCCTCGAGGCAGGGTCGGGTGGAAAGTGGCCATGCCCCAGTGGTAACCGCGGCCCGGCGCCTCGTAGGCGGCCGCGAGCGGGGAGCCGATCATCACCGCGTCCGCCCCGCAGGCGATCGCCTTGGCGATGTCGCCGCCGCGGCTCATGCCGCCGTCGGCGATCACCTGCACGTAGACGCCCGTTTCCTCGAGGTGACGCGAGCGCGCGCCAGCCACGTCCGCGATGGCGGTCGCCTGCGGCACGCCGATGCCGAGCACGCCGCGGGTCGTGCAGGCATTGCCGGGCCCGACGCCGGCCAGCACCCCGGCCGCTCCGGTGCGCATGAGGTGCAGTGCGGCCGGGTAGGAGGCGCAACCGCCGACGACGACCGGGATGTCGAGCTCGCGGATGAACCGCTTGAGATTGAGCGGCTCGCTGGTCTTCGAAACATGCTCGGCGGACACCACCGTGCCCTGGATCACGAGCAGGTCGAGCTCGGCCCCGAGCACCGCTGGGGCGAGCCGGGCGGCACGCGAAGGCGTGACCGCTCCGCAGGCTATGACGCCGGCTTCCTTGATCTCACGGATGCGCACGCTCACGAGCTCCGGCTTGACGGCCTCGAGGTAGATCTGCTGCATGCGGCCGGTCGCCTTCTCCGCCGGGAGCTCGGCGATCTCTGCGAGGAGGGGCTCGGGGTCCTCGTAGCGGGTCCACAACCCCTCGAGGTTGAGCACACCCACCCCGCCCAGGCGGCCGACCTCGATGGCGGTCGCAGGGCTCACAACCCCGTCCATGGCGGCGGCCATCAAGGGCAGCACGAAGTCGTAGGCGTCGATCTTCCAGGAGATGTCAACGTCTTCTGGGTCGCGTGTTCGTCTCGAGGGGACGATGGCGATGTCATCGAAGCCGTAGGCCTGGCGCCCGGATTTACCGATCCCGATCTCGATTTCGCTCACCCTCGGCCTCCCGTCCCGCTCCTGCGAGTGCCCCCAACCTAGGCGAAAAGACCTTGGCGTCCGCAGAGCACTGATGCTCACCTGCCGCGCCCTCAGCTCCCGTTGCGGGCTTGGCCGCGGCGTCCCTGTCAGCGCACGATCAGGCGAGCCGCCAGGGCAAAGGGTGCCGCCGCGATCACGAGCACGGCGACCTGCAGCCACGCCGGCGAGCCGGCACTCGCGAACAGCGCCTCGTGCAGGGCGCTGACCGGGACGTTGGGAAGTGTGCTGTGGCTCGCGAGGAGCTTCGGCAAGAAGGCGGTGGCGATCAGGGCTGCGAGTGCGGCCAAGGGGGCGGCGACGAGCGGGCCCGTGGCGACCACGGCGATCCCGGCGGCGGCAAAAGCCAGCGCTGCCACCCCGATGGCCGTGCCGTGGGGCAGGTAGATAAAGGCTGCGACGCCGAGGGCGGCGACGAGCACCGCGATCACGGTACGCAGGTGCAACGTCGTTCGGGCGGCATAGACGAGCAGAAGCGCCGTCACGCCTGGCACGAGTACAGAGAGCACGGCCGTGACCCCGTCGACGACGCGCCGTGAGGCGCCGTGGCGGGCGGCGTCGTGGACGAGCGTGAGACCACCGGTGCCGACGACGCGCAGGGCCGTCTCAGATAGCGACGTGGCAGCGCCGGCAAAGTAGGGCAGCTTGCCGATCCCGAGGGCGATGCCTACCGCGACCCCTGCGACAAGCCAGATCCTGCCCTTCATC
Source organism: Acidimicrobiales bacterium (assembly GCA_052146595.1). Classification (GTDB taxonomy): domain Bacteria; phylum Actinomycetota; class Acidimicrobiia; order Acidimicrobiales; family Bog-793; genus Fen-455. The sequence continues at coordinate 4,586 of JBKQMT010000063.1, read as the reverse complement.
GTCACCCATCATGTACCGGTCGGGCCGGTGCGTGCCGGTCGCGGTGCACGGCCTGTATGGTCGGCACGTCGCCCACACCAGCGAATGAGCGCAGGCGGCCCGAGCGGGCCGGCACGGCGCCTCGCGGAAAGGTCACCGCCATGGAGGTAACTCGTTTCGGCTTGCAGATACCGAATTTCACCTTTCCCGGCGTCGCGGACGGCGAGCTGTTCGAGAAGGTGGCCCAGATAGCGGTGACGGCCGAGGAATCAGGCTTCGACTCGGTGTGGGTGATGGACCACTTCTACCAGATCCCCGGCGTCGGGCCCCGCACGGACCCGATGCTCGAGGCCTACACCCTGCTCGGAGCGGTAGCCGCCCGCACCAAACGTACGGGCCTCGGCGCCATGGTGACCGGCGTCACTTACCGCAACCCCGCCCTGCTGGCGAAGATCCTGACGACACTCGACGTCATATCCTCGGGCCGGGCGATCCTCGGCATCGGCGCCGCCTGGAACGACGACGAGCACGCGGGGTACGGCTTCGGATTCCCGGCCGTCTCCGAGCGCATGGAGCGCCTGGAAGAGGCGCTGCAGATCTGCCGGGCGATGTTCACCGAAGAGGCGCCCAGCTTCACCCGCAGCTACTACAGCATCGCCGGGGCGCTCAACGAACCCCGCCCGATCCGACCGGGCGGCATCCCGATCCTCGTCGGGGGCGGCGGCGAGCAGAGGACATTGCGGCTGGTGGCGAAGTACGCCGATGCCTGCAACCTCTTCGGCGACGTGGCGACGATCCGCCACAAGCTCGAGGTGCTGAACCGCCACTGCGAGGCGGTCGGCCGGGACCCGGCCGAGATCACCAAGACCCGTCTCGGCGGCATCGTCATCGCGGAGACCGGCGCCGAGGCCGAGCGCAAGGTGACGGTGCTGGCCGAGGCACGTGGCCTCGACCCGGCGGCTCTGCGCGGCTACATGGCCGTGGGCGACCCGGACTCGGTCTGCGAACAGGTGGCCGAGTACTTCGCGGCCGGTCTCGACGGCATGGTCTTCAACATGCCGGACGCGCAGGACATCGATCCCGTCCGCCTCGCCGGGACCGCCCTCGTCGCCGCCTTCGGCTGAGCGCCCCGCCTTCGCCTGAGCGCCCCGCTTTCGCCTGAGCACGCCGCCTTCGGCTGAGTGCCCCGCCTTCGCCTGAGCGCCCCGCCCGTGGCATGGCTCAGGCAGAGCCCGTGGGCACCATCAGGCCGTAGGCCGCGTCCTTGACGAGGGCCCCCAGCTCCTCGGAGGGGATGTCGGCGAAGACGTCTCCCGACAGGACGAGGGCGCCCATGACCGCCCCGACGGTGCATGCCATACGCACACGGTCGCGCGCCGCCAGCCCCTGATTCGACAGCACCTGCCGGAACACGAGCTCGAGGTCCTCGTGTGCCGCGTCATGGTGGTCACGGTGAAGCTCCTCGAGGGCCGCCCGGTTGCGCTCGTGAAGAACGAAGAGCGCCCTGTGGCCCAGTATCTGATCGGTGAGCCGTTCCAGGAGGTTCACGAAGTCGGCCGGCGTCATCTCCGCGGGGTCGATCCGGCTGAGGGCGCCCAGCCCGAACTCGTGCAGGCGCATGTGCAGGGCCATCAAGATGTCTTCCTTGCTGGCGAAGTGGTAGTAGATCGCCGCCTTTGAGAAGCCCAGCCGTTCGGCGATCTGACGCAGAGAGGTCTTCTCGTAACCCTGCTCGGTGAACAGGTCCAAGGCGATGTCGAGTATCCGCTCCCGCGTGCTGTTCTGCTCGGCGCCTGCTTGCGGGGCAACTTCGGCGAGTGATTCCTCGCCGCCGTTCTGGGGAGTGCTGACTTTCATCTCTGCCATTCTACTTGACAACCGGTAAGTAAGTCACTTACTATACGGCAAGTTAGTACCCGCCAGACCAGGAGTGGCCCAGAACGATGCCGACCGACTCCATGATCCAAGCCGAGGGCCTGAGGAAACACTACGGCGACACCGTCGCCCTGGCCGGGGTCGACCTCGATGTGCCCACCGGCTCCATCCTCGGGATGCTCGGGCCGAACGGTGCGGGCAAGACGACAGCCGTCCGCATCCTTACCACCTTGACGCTCCCCGACCGCGGCCATGCCCGGGTCGCCGGCTACGACGTTCTCACCGAGGCTCCCCAGGTCCGGCGCAACATCGGCGTCACCGCCCAGGACGCCACGCTTGACGAGATGCTGACCGGTCGGCAGAACCTTGTCATGATCGGGCGCCTCAGCGGTCTGCACCGATCCGAGGCACGGTCAAGGGCGCGCGAGCTGCTCGGCCAGTTCGACCTCGCGGATGCCGGTGACCGGGTCCTGAAAGGCTATTCGGGGGGCATGCGCAGACGTCTCGACCTCGCCGCCGGCCTCGTCACGCACCCACCGGTGCTGTTCTTGGACGAGCCGACCACGGGACTCGACCCGACGAGCCGGATGCGCATGTGGGGCATCATCCGCGCCCTCGTGGCGGACGGGGTCACGCTTCTTCTCACGACTCAGTACCTCGACGAGGCCGACGAGCTCGCCGACCGGATCGTGGTCGTCGACCACGGCACCGTCATCGCCGGCGGCACCCCTCCCGAGTTGAAGATGAAGGTCGGAGGTGGGCGCCTCGAGGTGACGCTGAACGTCGCCGACGCGGCTGCGATTGGAGCCCTCGCACCCTTTGTCGCCGGCGAGATCCATGTCAGTCACGACGGCCGGCGGCTTCGGGCACCGGTCCGCAGCGGCGACGGGCTCGCCACGACCATCGTGCGCGCTCTCGACGAAGCCGGGATAGCCGTCGACGACGTGGCCCTCCACCAGCCCTCCCTCGACGACGTGTTCTTCGCCCTCACCGGGCATCCGGCGGCGGAGGCGACCGAGGACGAAAGCGTCGACGACGGGCTGTCCGGCTCCGACGAGCCGCCGGGGTCCGACGAGCCGCCGGGGTCCGACAAGGAGGTCGCCTTCAGATGACCACCGCATCGATCCGCCTCGCGCCGCCTGCATCCTGGACGGACCGGATACTCCGCCAGGTCAGCAATGTCGCCGTCCTCACGGGGCGCAACCTGGTCCACATCTCGCGCGAACCGCTGCAGCTCTCCGACGTCACGATCCAGCCCGTGCTCTTCACCGCCTTGTTCGTCTACGTCTTCGGCGCCGGGATGGTCCTGCCCGGCGGAGGCACCTACGCCAGCTTCGCCATCGCCGGCATGCTCGCCCTCAACCTGACGACCTCGGCGATGGGCACGGCGGTCGGGCTCAGCAACGACCTCAACGGGGGCATAATCGACCGCTTCCGCTCGCTGCCGATGTGGCGGCCGGCCGTGCTCGTGGGACGGTCGATGACGGACCTTTTGACCTCGATGATGTGCACCTTCTTCGTCCTCGTCACCGGCCTGCTCGTCGGCTGGCGCCCCGAGGGCAGCGCGGCGTCGACCGTCGGCGCCATCGCCATCTTCCTCCTCTTCAGCTATGCGGTCTCCTGGGGCTGCGCCTGCCTCGGCATCGTGAGCAAGGGGCCCGAGTCGGCCCAGGGAGTCGGGCTCGTCATCCTCTTCCCGCTTGCGGTCGTCTCGAACGCCCTCGTCCCGACCGCCCGCATGCCGGCGGCGCTGCGTTTCGTCGCCGACTGGAACCCGGTCAGCGCCGTGACGGCCGCCGCCCGCCATCTCTTCCACAATCCCAACCCTTCCGCGGCCATGCACGTCTGGCCGATGCAGCACCCGATCGTCACGACGCTGCTCTGGTCCATCGGGATGCTGGTCGTGTTCGCGCCCCTGGCGGCCCACCTGTTCGCCCGCCGGACCCGCGGCTGAGCAGGCGGAGAAACAGCTCGTGGAGCATCCGGGCCGTCGCGCCCCAGATGACGTCCTCACCCAGGTCGAAAAAGTGCATCACCCAGGCGGGGTCGTCGCCTCGGTCCCATCGCTCCTGCCAGTAGCGGCCGGGAGCGACGAGCTCCCGGAGCTGGACGACAAGGAGGCCATCGACCTCGTCGGGGTTCGCCTCGAGTGCCGGGAGGCCCCTCGCCATGGCGACGAAGGGAAGGATGGGAACCTCGCGCCGGGAAGCGAGCACCATCGGCAGTTCTCCGAGCACGTCGACGGCCCCGGCGGGGAGGGCCACTTCTTCTTCGGCCTCGCGCAGGGCCGCGGCGAGCGGTGATTCCCCCGGCTCGATGCGCCCGCCCGGAAAGGCGATCTCAGCCGGGTTCGCGCGCAGATGCGCCGCCCTGCGGATCAACAGGACAGACGCCAAGCCATCGCCGGCCGTGCCGGGCTCGTCACCCTCGTCAAGCCCGTCAAAAGGCCCGAGCACGATGAGCACAGCCGCCCCGGGCGCGCCGGTCGCCTCTCCGGCATCGAGGGCGGCCGGCCCGGTGGCAAAAGTAGCCCTCACCTCGCCCATGCTCAGCCCGGTGGCCGGACCCGCCATGGCGGGACAGTCTCCCGCAGCTTCGACCCGCCGGGCCCAGGGCGGCCGGGGAATCGCTTGTCGGACCACTCGCGCAGTGTAAGTCAGCCCGGGCTCGGTCCTTCCCCGGCCAGGCTCCAGGCATAAGGCGCCCCGTCGCGGCGGCAGCCGGGCCCAGGG
>JBKQMT010000062.1:0-6807 GCA_052146595.1 Acidimicrobiales bacterium | reverse complement strand
GCCTACGTGCTCGCGAACCTGCGCGGCGGGGGAGAGTTCGGGCGTGCCTGGCACGACGGTGGCCGCCTCGAGCACAAGCAGCACGTCTTCGACGACCTCGTGGCCGTCGCGCGGGAGCTCGCACGGTCGGGCCTGTCGCGCCCGGAACGGACCGCTATCCTCGGCGGGTCGAACGGCGGCCTGCTCGTGGGCGCGTCAGTCACCCAGCACCCCGAGGCGTTCGGTGCCGCCGTCGCCAAGGTGGGGGTGCTCGACATGCTGCGGTTCCACAAGTTCACGATCGGCTGGGCGTGGTCGTCCGACTTCGGAGACCCCGACGACCCCGAGCAGTACCGGTGGCTGCGCGCGTACTCGCCGCTCCACAACGTCCGAGAAGGCGTGAGGTACCCGGCGACGCTACTTCTCACCGGGGACCACGACGACCGCGTGGTTCCGGCGCACTCCTTCAAGTTCGCGGCCGCGCTTCAACGCGCGCAAGGAGGCGACGCCCCGATCCTGCTCCGGGTGGAGACTTCCGCCGGCCACGGCGCGGGCAAGCCGACGAACACCCAGATACGCGAGACCGCCGACGTGCTCGCATTCGTCGAGGGGGCGCTCCGCGTCAGCCCTCCACGCGACGACCCCGGGGCACGTTGACGATCGAACTTAGAGTCGGATCAACGCGTCGGTCGTGATAGCGGGTGCCCCATAAGGTTCGGCCTTTTAGACGGCAGCCCTCGCCCAAAACGCCGGCTCAGGGCGCGCCATAACGACGTGCAAATCGCTGTAAAGCGTCGACGGACCCGTGTATTAGGCGTTCTGTGTGGGTCGAGGACCGATCAGCGTCGCAAAAGGGAACGTCAATCAAGGAGGGCGCTGAACCGGACCGCGTTTACAAGCTGCAAGCCCTCCACCTCGTGAGGCGTACGACCTGGGCGCTATGACGGGAACACTTCTCGGCATTGCTTTGGTGCCGAGAGTCAAGCAGCGGCCTCGAGGAGGACGAAGGGGTGGTAGCACGAGTCAAGCGAGTGCGACCACCCACCTCGACGGCACCTATTAGAGAAATCAGACTTCGACTGCGGCCTATGCGTGCTCGGAGGAAACTCGGTGACATAAGTCAGGTGCTCCACGTCACCTGGTACCGGTTCCGCGCCACCTTCGCGCGCCGGTGGGGCGGGTATCTCGCCATCATTGTCCTCGTCGGCGCGGTCGGCGGTTTGGCTATGGGCTCGATCGCCGGCGCCCGGCGTACCCAATCGTCGTATCCGACGTTCCTCGCCAGTACCAACCCGTCAGACATGAACGTGGCGGTGTTCAGCCCCAACGGCGGGCCTGGACCGAACTTGACGACCAAGATCGCCCATCTGGCCGGCGTGAAACGGGTCCGGGTGCTGCTCGGGCCCGCGGTCGTGCCCCTTGCCAAGAGCGGCGCCCCCGAGCTCGACACGCTGAGTGATCTGGAGCCCGGCGGCAGCATCGACGGCGGCTTCTCCGACCAGGACCGATTAACCGTCGTCGCGGGTCGGATGGCGAACCCCAACCGCGCGGACGAGATGGTGATGGACCAGCGCGCCGCGGACATCCTCGGCGTGCGGGTCGGCCAGGTCGTGCCGATGGGGTTCTATACCAACGCCCAGACCTCCTCGGGGGGCTTCGGCACGCCGTCGGTGAGGCCCCGCCTCCGGTTCGATGTCAAGGTGGTGGGGATCGTCGTTCCGAATACTGAAGTCGTCGAAGACGACATCGACCGCGTCTACGGCGTCGCGGTGTTGACCCCGGCCTTCCTCAGAGCGACGATCGCGGCGTCGCCCGCCGCGGCTGCGCCGGTGCTCTATACGCTCCAGCTCGACCACGGTGCGAGCGGCGTCGCGCCAGTGGAAAAAGCAATCATCGGTCTCATCCCGCGGGGCTTCACCTATGAGTTCCACGTGACCTCGCGGGTCGTCACAGAGGTTGAGCTCGCCGTCAAGCCGGAGTCGGTCGCGCTGGGCGGCTTCGGGGCTCTTGCGTTCGCGGTCGCCTTGGTCCTCGGCGCGCAGGCCATCTCCCGCCAGCTGCGCGCCGGCGACGACGACCGCAGGGTGCTGCGCGCCATCGGAGCCGACTCCGTGATCACGGCTGGTGACGGGCTCATTGGCAACCTCGTCGCGGTGATCGTTGGCTCAGTCGTGGCGGTCGGTGTGGCGGTCGGGCTCTCCCCGTTCTTTCCTATCGGGCCCGTACGCCCCGTCTACCCCGACCGCGGGATCGCCTTCGACGCGACGGTGCTCGGCATCGGGTTCGCGGTGCTCGTCGTCGGCCTCGGGGCCGTCGCGGCAGTGGGCGGGGTCCGGGGGGCGCCCGCACGAGCGTCCCGGGTCCGGACCGCCACTCGACCGTCGAGCATCACCCGCGGCGCCGAAGCCGCGGGGATGCCGGTGGCGGGCGTGGTGGGCGTCCGCTTCGCCCTCGAACCGGGTCGGGGTCGCACCGCGGTGCCGGTGCGCTCGGTGCTCTTCGGCACCGCCACGGCGGTCGTCGTACTGGTCGCCACCCTCACGTTTGCGAGCGGCCTCAACACGCTGGTGTCGACGCCCGCGCTCTACGGCTGGAACTGGACCTACGCGCTCAATCCAAGCAACGACGTCCCACCTGGCGCGCTAACGCGGCTCAACCGTGACCCCGACGTCGCCGCATGGACTGGCGTCGACTACAACAACTTCGAGATCGACGGACAGTCCGTCCCGGTGCTATTCGGCCGACCAGGTGCCGCGGTGGCCCCGCCGATCCTGTCGGGACACGGCCTCGACGCCAACAACCAGATCGTCATCGGGTCGGCCACGCTCGCCGAGCTCCACAAGCACATCGGCGACACGGTGGAGCTGAGCTACGAGACCCCCACCGATGCTCCGATCTACCTCCCGCCGACGCGCCTTCAGATCGTCGGGACCGCCACGTTCCCCGCGGTGGGGTACGCGAGCTTCGTCGCCGATCACACCTCGATGGGGACCGGGGCGCTGTTCTCCGAAGGGGTCTTCCCAACGAGCTTCAGACGAGCAGTCGGGACCAACGACCCGAACCTGAACGGCCCGGAGCTGGTCTTCGTGCGGCTCCGGAGCGGCATCAACGCCGCCGCGGGCCGAGCCAACTTGGAACGGGTCGCCGCCACGGCGAACACGATCTTCGCCCACGATCCTGGTGCCGTCGACAACAGCGTTGCCGTCATCGGTGTGCAACGTCCCGCCCAGATCGTCAACTACCGCAGCATCGGCGCGACCCCGGTCATCCTTGCTGGAGGACTCGCCCTCGGGGCGATCGTAGCGCTCGCGCTCGCGCTCATCGCCTCGGTCCGCCACCGCAGACGCGATCTCGCCCTCTTAAAGGCGCTCGGCTTCACGCCCGGACAGCTCAGGGGCGTGGTCGCGTGGCAGTCGACGGTGACTGCGGTGGTCGGCGTCATCGTGGGGATCCCGGTCGGGATCGTCCTCGGACGCGAACTGTGGACCCTCTTCGCCCGCAACATCGACGCCGTCCCCGACCCCACCGTGCCGGTGGTCGCGATGATCATCGTCGGCGTCGGCGCGCTTGTCTTCGCCAACGTCGTCGCTACTCTCCCAGGCCAGCTCGCAGCGCGCACTCCGACAGCGCTGGTACTTTCAGCTGAGTGACTCAGCGCCCTTTGAAGGCGCGATAGTCGGACCGCAGGCGCCGGTGTTCGGTGTGCCGCTTCTTCGTGTCTCCCACCGGCACATCGGGGGCGGCACCAAGCGAAATCCGGTTACTGCAATCCCATTGCTGGGGACAGTGACGCGGGTGTCGGTATTCGGCGAGACCTCGGAACGCGAGCTGCGTAGGAGCTTCCGGGTGGACCGAACCCAGCTACCCCATCGTCTTGGCACCGTCGAGCGACTCGCGGATGATGTCGGCGTGACCGGCATGCTGCGCTGTCTCGGCGATGATGTGGAGCAGCGTGCGCCGTGCCGACCAGCGCGCGCCCGGCTCGAACCACGGAGCGGCTGGGAGCGCGTGGGAGTCATCGAGGCTCGGGATGCTCGCCACGATCTCCTCGGTCCGGCGGGCGGCCGCGGCATAGTTCTCCAGCAGTCCGGCAAGTGATTCTCCCGGCAGCATCTGGAAGCCCGCCAGCCACTCGGCGACCTGCGCCGAGTCGTCGAGTTTCGGGATCTGTTGCGGCGGTCCCTCAAGGATGAACGTCGCCCAGTTCGCCTCCGCCGCGGCAACGTGCTTGATAAGCCCAGCCAGGGTTAGCTCGCTCGCAGTCGTTCGCTGAGTCGCCTGCTCGTCCGTGAGGTCGCGGACGGTGTAACGGAGGAAGTGACGGTGCTTGGCGAGCGTCTCCAGGAGGTCCTCGCGCTCGGTCGTGGTCTGCAACGTGCTCATCGTCCGGTTGCTCCTTCCGTCGGTGTTCTCCGCTCTTCAGTCAGAGTAGGTCCAATAGCGGTCAGTTTTTGTCCTCAATAATGAGAAGCTCTCAGGATGGCACAGACGAGTGCCCGACTGCTTCGTTTGCCCTCGCTCCTGCAGACGCGGCGTCATTGGGGTGGTGCGGATCTCGCCGCACGCCTCGAGGCTGCTGAGCGGACCCTTCGCCGCGACGTCGAGCGCCTGCGCGAGCCCGGCTACCCGGTGGATGCGCGGCGGAGCGTCGACGGCGGCCACCAGCTTGCGGACTCTGACGAGTGTCGACCTCGCGGCTGTCGCCGTCGTCGCGCAGGCCTGCCGAGACGGCGAGCACCTCGAGTTCGACTAGCGCCCTCTTGGATTCAGGTCGATACCATCAGGCATGGTCGACGATTCCAAGCCCCGGCTGAGGATCGAGGAGGCATCGCGGCGAATCCCTTCTGATTCGAAGAGCCCACCTGCCCTCGTTGTCAATCAGCTGACCAAGTGCTTCGGTGAGAGGATCGCCTTCTCCGAGGTGTCGTTCGAAGTCGCTCATGGCGAGGTCTTCGGATTCCTGGGTCCCAACGGAGCAGGCAAGACCACCACCGTTCGCGCACTCGGCACACTGATCGCCCCGACCTCGGGAGCTGCCATCGTGGCGGGCATCCCGCTTAGCTCCGAGAACGGGATGGAGATCCGCCGACGCATCTCAATCATGCCCGAGGCTCCTGGGCTCTATCTGCGGCTGACCGTGACTGAGAACCTGGAGTACTTCGCCGGCCTCTACGGCTTGCGTCAGCCCGGGGCGCGGATCATGGATGCCCTCGAGGCCGTCCACCTTGGCGATCGAGCTGGAGATCTTTGCGGCGGGCTGTCCAAGGGGCTCCGCCAGCGGGTGGCGCTGGCACGCACGCTGCTGAGCGACCCGGTCATCATGTTCCTCGACGAGCCGACGTCGGGCCTGGACCCGGTGGCCGCACGCGAGGTGCACGAATTGATCAGCGATCTCCGGCAGAAGGGGGTGACCATCTTCCTCACCACCCACCGGCTCGAGGAGGCCGAGAAACTCTGCGACCGGGTCGCTATCTTGAACACGACTCTGCGAACCGTCGGCCGGCCCGCGGAGCTACGGGCACAACTCTTCGAGAGCGCGCTGGTCGTCAGGACCCTCGTGCCGCTGAGCGAACCTGACCAGGTGTTCAACGGCATCGTGACGGTCGAGAGTTGGAGCTCCGATGACCCGGGCTCGTACGTACTCTCTGTGTCCGATCCGCGACTTGCCGCACCGGAGGTGACCCGGCACCTCGTCAGCGCCGGTGCCGATGTCCTTTCCATAAGCGAAGCTCAACACACACTCGAGGACGTGTACCTTGAGTTGATCGACGACGACGTAGAGGCCCGCAGGCAATGACGGGCCTCGATACTGCACGCGTCCGCGCTGTCATGGACAAGGAGATGCGGGACTACAGGCGCAAACGGTCGATCGTCGTGACCATGGCGATCCTTCCGTTCCTCTTCCTCATTGAGCCCGTCGTCACCATCTTCCTCGTCCCGACCACGACGACGATCTCCGGCCCGGACACCTACGTCATCCTCCCGCTTCTCTACCTGCTCCTGATCCCCAGCGTCATGCCCAGCACCCTGGCGGCCTACTCGGTTGTCGGCGAGCGCGAACAAGGGACGTTAGAGCCATTGCTCACCACGCCGATCACCCAGCAGGAGTTCATCCTGGGCAAGGCAGCGGCTGTCATGATCCCGACGATGGTGCTCTCCTACACCGTGTTCGGGCTGTTCCTCGCCGCCGTGGCGCTGTTCGCCAAATCGGTCATCGCCTCGGCCGTGTTTTACCAAGTCCCGGTGCTGCTCGCCCTCTTCCTCCTGACGCCGCTGCTTGCAGGCTGGGCGATCGTGGTTGGGATGGCCGTGTCGGTCAGGGCGAGTGAGGTCCGCGTCGCCCAACAACTGAGCATGCTCGCGAGCCTCCCGCCGGTGGGGCTGATCCTCCTGCTGGCCGTGGGGGTTATCCATCCGACGTTCGCGGTCGCACTCATCTTTGCCGTCGTCCTGCTGGCGATCGACGTGCGTGCTTTACGCATTGTCTCGAAGATGATGGACAGGGAGCGCCTCGTGACGGGTTCCAGGGCCGCCGGATCTTGATCCGAAGAATCAAGCCGATCGGTTTACCTGCGCACTCGACGTCGCGATTTCTCACAACCATCCAGCGGTTAGCGCCGTTCCGGCTGGGTGGCACCTCGCAGCTGCGCCCAAATCGCTGACACCTCTGGTGGGCCGACGAGCTTGACTCGTGGAGGAAAGCGCTCATGTCGCGCGAACTCAGGCTGAAACCGATGATCAGAAGGGAATAACCATCTCCGATCCTCCGTGGCCTCGCTTCAGCAGGAGCGCCCCGAACGCGGAAGCGACCGTGGTGATCGCCGCAAC
>JBKQMT010000061.1:0-3059 GCA_052146595.1 Acidimicrobiales bacterium | reverse complement strand
AGCCAGGCGCGCCCCAACTTCGCTTCGGCCACAAAGCGATGGTAGAGGAGGGCTGTAACAGCCGACAGGACCCCGTCACCGGTGCGAGCGGGACAACGGGTCAGGGAAGGCGGCACGGCCGGACCAGGCTCCAGACTCACCTCGCGAAGCTGCAGCCGGCCCTCCGGTCGAGCACTAGGTGATGCCTTTCCTCCCCGACCCCTTCCCTGGCGGCGCTCCGACCGATGCCCGTAAGGCGGGACATTCTTCGGGGGAAAGGGGCGCCCCGTCAGGCCTGCCTATTCGCTCAGTCTGTTCGGTAGCTATGCGGGCCCATTCACGTCTCCCGCCTAACCGGGCTTGGGTACAGCCGTGTTTCGGGGCGGACGAGTCGGTAACGGCGCCCGACGGCGACGTCCATCTTCTGTCCGCGCGATGTCGTACTCGAAGGCGTCGAGAAGCTGGAAAAGCTCGTCGCTTATCCACTCCCGGCCCCGCCGGCGCTCGACCCGGGTAGGAACAAGCACGGCATGCTCTTGCAACCGGTTGAGCGCTACCCGAGCCGCGGTGGGCGTGACGTGGTAGCGGTCAGCTGCGATCTCGGCGCTCACGATTGGCTGGGCTGGCAGTCCTGCGATGATCCTGCGGGCGACGGAGTCGGCTCGGGGATTGCCTGCCCGCCGAATCAGCTCGGCGAGCAAAGCGTCGATGTGCTCGGAGAGCGATCGTGCCACGTCGGCCGAAGCTGACACCGCATCGGCGAACGCCCCGATCCAGTCGTCGACGCGGCCCTCTCTAAAGTCGGTCAATCCGGCAATGTACGAGCGCGCCGAGGCCGCCAGGACCACGCTGACGGGCGGCACGAACAACGGCGTCAGAGCGCGGCGGCGGAGGATGACGTGGACAAGACAGCGGCCAGTACGGCCGTTGCCGTCCCCGAAGGGATGGATGGTCTCGAACTGGGCGTGGCCTATGGCGGCCTGCGCAACTGCCGGTAAGTCGTCTCGGTTCACGAACCGCACGAGGTCATCGAGCAGGCCTGGCACCCGGTCCGGCGGCGGCGGCACGAACGCTGCGTCGGCGGGACTTGTACCTCTTCCGCCGATCCAGTTCTGATCGGTCCGGATGACGCCGGCGAAGCGGGCCTCGCTCGTGCCCTCCAGCAAGACCCGGTGAATGTCGAGCAGCTGGTCCACATCGAAGTCAGCTCCTTCGACCCCGTGGCTGATTGCTCGTTCCATCGCTTTGACGTTGTTCGCGACGGCTCGAGCAGTGCCATCGGCGGCAAGGGGTTCGTAGACGGCGAGTGCCACGCGCTTGTTGGAGGCGCGGAGCCCTTCGATGAACGACGAGCCGAGGGCTTCAGCACGAAGCAGCGGTCCGGCGATTGCTTCGAGATCTTGACCGATACCAGTTACCTGGAGTCGCGCTACGACCGCTGTGGCCTGTGCCACAGCATCGGCGGCGCGAGCAGCAAGCGGGTTATCCCACTCGGCGATCGGATCGGGCACGTACGCCTTGAACCGGAAGGCTCGGCGGTCCTTCCGGGCGCCGTAGCCACCCCCCTCCCACAGACAATTGACAAGCTCTGGCACGATGATCCTTTCGCTCGGACGGCAACTACGAAAAGAAACTACAGATCCTTTCGTAAGATCCATCCTGGCGTACGGTTTGGAGTTACGCAAGGAACCAGAGGGAGCCTTACGTAGCCCATGCAAACGACGGCGATCGTCCGACGGGTGCACGGCGATTTGAGGGGATGGGATCGAGTCTTTTCTACTGATGATCCGCGATCAGCCCGGATCGCGGATCATCGCTCTCTACGGCGAGCTTCCGACAGAGGACTCGGGGCAGCTCCTCTTAGTGACGGTGTCCCCTGGAGTGTCAATGAGAAGCGCGCGCTGACGGCCAGCACCGCAGTCAAGGTGGTCGCCAGTACTGGCCGAACTTCGAGTTGGTCAACCCGGCCGCAAGGCCTTGCGAGCTGCCCGAATGTTGAAGTTCCACCGATACGTTAAACCGGAAGATACGGCTCGTCCAGCAGGAGGAACGGCGCGATGCGCGGCTATGTAGTAAAGAGGAAGGACCGGTTCTACGCGGTCATCTACGAAGGGATCGACCCGATCACTGGTCGTGAACGACGCAGCTGGCATCCTGCGGGCACCGATCGTGACCGTGCACTCGACCTCCCCTCTCGGCTCGCCGCTGAACAAGGTGAGAACCTCGGGCGCCGCGTCGGGCCGACGTTCAGTGCTTACCTAACCAGACAATGGCTGCCAACCAAGAAGCTGACACTTCGACCGAGCACCTGGGACTCGTATCGACGCAACACCGAACACCACGTCCTGCCCGAGCTCGGCCGGATCCTGTTGCGTCATGTCCGCGCCGAGCACCTCGAGCGGCTCTACGCCAAGCTCCTGGAAACCGGTCGGATGAACGGTAAAGGCGGGCTCGATGCCAAGACAGTGCTGGAGGTCCATATGGTGCTACGCCTGGCGCTGAGCGATGCACTCCGCCGCGGGCTGATCGTCCGAAACCCGGCAGAGTCACGATGGCGACATATCAACACATCCTCCCGGGCATGCAAGCCGAGCCGGCTCGTACCTTTGCAGCCATCCTCGATATGTCCACCGGTTCCCCCCGGTAGAACACCCGGTGGAACAACGGACGCCACGAACTATCCCGGCCGGAGCAACGCTCTGATCAGGGATTTTGGTGGCGGGGGAAGGATTTGAACCTTCGACCTTCGGGTTATGAGGGCTTCTCTGGGGCCTGTTCGAGTCGGCTCCAGTCGGCTTGAATTATCGCTCTACCTGGGCTTTCTCCGCGGCACCACGAGAGGGCAGGAACGTTCAATTAGCGGCTCGCGAGGCAAAAGTAGGGCAAAAGTAGGGATGGATTTCGATGGTGGTGATGGCGATGCTCATATGCCGGCGGCCGCCTGACGACCGCGGCGTACGTGCGAGCGGCCGTCAGCCAGTGTCCGAGCCTCGGGGAAAGGGACACGGGTGTCTGGTTTTCCGGACGTTCCGGCGTCTCCAACCAGTATCTTGATTTTCGGACATCAGGACTCTAAGACG
>JBKQMT010000060.1:0-10692 GCA_052146595.1 Acidimicrobiales bacterium | reverse complement strand
GCGGGATGGACGCCATGCGTACGAGCGTCTGTCCTTCGGACGGATCGGTCGTTGAGGGTACTGTCACCCACAGTCCTGGCTCAAGGTGAATGCCGATCTTCTGGCCCGCGATAGTGACATCGCTGATGGCTTGGAGGTAGGGCACGCCGTTCAGGAAGATGTCACCCTGCACCCTGCCTCGGTTGGGGACGGTGCCGAGACTTGGTGAGAAGGACAGGCTCTCGGAGGTGAGATTCAGCTCAAGGATGTTGTCGTTGTCCGGAGACACGGGAATGGGAAGTGGCGTTGGCGTCGTGGGGTTATCGGGCCGGAAGATCGTGTTGAACCCGCTGCCAGCCCAGTTGCCGGCAAAGGCGGCCAGTGGCCCAAGACTTGGGGGCGCAGTGGGCGCACCGGTCGTTCGGGGTGCTGGGAGGACTTCCCCGAATCTGAAGTCACTGGGCAGCGAAACGGCCGACGTGAGATGGATGGATTCGCTCATGATCTTGCCCCCCTGTCGCCCGGATGGAACTGGCGATGTCTCCGTGCCAGCACGACTCACGTGTGGCGTCGGCAGCTTCGCACCACGACAGGGACGGGTCAAGACTCCGTCCGCCGGCGGAGTGCGAATGTCTCACGGACGATCGCTGCAGACGAGTGGCAGGGTTTTCGCTGGGTGGGGGACTAGGAGGGCGCCTTAGTCTGGGCTCTCGTCCTCGTCGAAACGTCAACTGTCCATTTTGGACAGTTGCGCGTCGAGAGCCGGGTGGTCTTCCGACGTGTTCCCAGAACGATCGCTGTTCGGGACGGAGTCCGCTTTGCCGGCGCCACCCGCCTCGATGGGCTGCGGAGCTTCGCTCCTAGGTCCCTCGCCTCGGCGGACTCGATTCTTCACGTGAGAGGAGGTCGTGGTCGTCGCCTGGCTGACGTCGCCGCACACGAGAGACCCCTTGTGATTGACGGGGTTCCGTCGTACCCTGCTTAGAGATCTTTCTTTGATCGCTGAATTAAGTAGCCCCACGGGAGAAATGGGAGGCTGACATGCGGCGCAGGCGTTGTTGGTGGGACAGAGGTGTGATCGCGTTGGTAGCGGGGATGCTGGTCTTCGCCGGGACGCTGGCGGCAACCAGCGGTGGCGCTAGTCGTGGCCACACCAGCGCTAGCCATAGCGCGAAAGCCGGGAAGATCGTGAAGGCGATCCTCACCTCGGGCACCAATACCCAACCTTCCACGACGTCGGCGGCGAGCCTCTACCTCTCGAACTGGGAGAACATCCAGGCGATCTGGATGGCCCCGGCTCTCAACCAGGAGCAGACGCCGACCTACGGCCCGCGCATCGCCGAGCTGCACTACTCGGCCAACTGGAGCGTCAACCAGATCGTCGACTACACGGGCTTCTACATCGACGAGACCGACAGCGTTAAGTACGACTCGCCGCAGAATTTCACGACGACGGGCTACCTCGACCAGAACGGGGTGCTCAACGGCACCTATGGCACCTACAGCGGGAACGCGACCCCGATTCAGATGAGCCGGGACTTCGTACTCGTCCCGAACGAGCCGTTCATGGTCGTGCGCTACACGCTCACGAACCCCTCCGCGACCAAGTCGTACAACTGGAACGTTCTTGACCAGGTGCATCTCAACAACACCAACTTGAGCGACAACGTGTCCGGCAGCTACGACTCGACGCGAAAAGCTCTGTTCGCCAACATGACGGCGTCCGGCCAATACGTAATGTTCCTCGGAGCGATGCAAACGGCGTCGTCTTACCAGGTTGGCAACGACTCCGACTGCACGGCGAGCGACTCCACGGCCAGCGCCTGGTGTCAGTTCGACGCCAACGGAACGCTGGACAACAACGGTTCCCTCTCGACACCCAACATGGACCTCGGCTTCCAGAATCTGGTGACCATCGCTCCCAACTCCACCCAGACCCTGTACTACTACCTCGGGATCGCCTCGACGATGACGGCGGCCCAGTCCGCGGCTTCCACCGCCGGCGCCCAGACGGGCAGCTACTGGTACTCCCAGACTGCGTCCGACTACTCGACCTGGCTGAACGCAGGCAAGACGATCTCAACGAGCGACACCGGCGTCAACACCGCCTACCTACGCAACCTCGTCGTCATCAAGAACTCCCAGAACCCCGGAGACGGCCTCTTCCCGGCTGCGACCAACCCCGGCTCGTACGGCTACAAGGCCTGGGTGCGCGACTCCTCATTCGACGCCATGGCCCTCGATGCCGCCGGTCACTACGCCGAGGCCCAGCAGTACTGGGAGTGGATGGCTGCCAACCAGCTTTCGAACGGCACATGGGAAACGACGTACAACTTATGGACGGGCGCCTATATCTCCTTCGTCCAACCTGAATACGACAGCGTAGGCATGTTCCTCGTCGGCGCCTACCGAGACTACCAGCTGAGTGGCAACACGAGCTTTCTAGCCAATATCTGGCCTGCAGCGCAGGCGGCGGCGAACTTCATCTCGAACAACGTCGGCAGCAACGGTCTCGGTCCGGAGGACTTCAGCATCTGGGAACAGACCGACCAGTACAACACCTTCACCGAGGCGTTCTACGTGGCGGGACTGCGGGCGGCCGCGCACCTCGCCCTCTACGAGGGGAACTCGAGCGACGCGGACAGCTGGAACGGCGCCGCCACCTCGATCCTCTCGGCCGTGCAGCGCTCCTACAGCTGGAACCCGCCGGGTCAGTACGACGACACCACCGGGTACTACGACCAGGGCGTGACCGCCTCCGGTTCGCCCGACACGACGATCGACTCCTCGAGCGACGAACTCATCGCCCTCGGCGACGTCAACGCGGACACCGAGCAGGCCGCGAACCAGATCTCGGCCGTCGAGCAGGCGCTTACCCATGACACCTACGGCATCGCCCGCTATGAGGGTGACACCTACTACTACACCAGTCCCTACAGCCCAGCTGGCAACGAAGCCGGCTCCGCAGAGCCCGTGTGGCCGAACATGACGATGCTCGTGGGTCTCTACGACGTCTACACGGGCCAGAGCACGACCGCCTTGAGCCTTCTGCAGTGGTACGCGAGCGTCTCCGGCGTCGGTTACATGCCCCCGGGCGAGGCTGTCTCCTGGCAGACCGACCAGCCGATCGTGAGCACAATGAGCGAGCCGTTCACCGCGGCGAGTTTCATCATGACCTCGCTCGCCTACACGGCGCAGTACGACCCGCGTGTCTACCCGACGAATGCGAACGCGAGCGCGTATGCGACCGTCAACGAGACGACGACCCCGTCGAACGACTGGCCCCAGTGGCGCAACATCCCCTTCTATGACGGCAACCCCGCCGGGAGCGCCTCGGGCTCGGCCATGACGAGCATCAAGCGGGTCTATGTGAGCAACGACTCGAGCAACCTCTACCTGCGGGTGGACAACGCCTCGGGCTCGCTGTCGGCGTACAACACGGCGCCGGAGTTCGCCATCCTCATCTATGCCCAGGACTTCAATCACTCAGGTTCGCTCCATACGACCACGACCGGGTTCTACGGGGGGACGCTCGACCATCCGATGAACTATCTATATGCCCGATGGTCCAACAGCGGCACCTACTCGATGTTCAGCGCGAACTCGAGCGGCGGCTGGACGTGGGACACGAACCTTTCCACCCAGGCTCCGCAGTGGGACACGGCGACCGGACGGATAGAGCTCGAGATACCCATAACGGACATGGCGAGTTCGGGAAGCGCGTCTTCAGGCTCCTGGTCGTACCTGGACGTCGACATGGTCTACGACAACCCGAACACGGGTGTCTGGTCCGACGACGACATCATGGGGCTGCACTACGAGATCGCGAGCTCGAGCCAGGCCTGGCTGTACGGGAGCACTCTCGGACACGAGATCTCGAGCCTCACGACGAACGCCTCCCGCTACTCGCCGAACACCGGGGTGACGATCAACGGCGACATCGTCAATCCGCAGGCGGTTGCCGAGAACAACGAGACGCTGACACTCGCCTTCACCCATAACGGCGTCGCCGTCGGTTCCAACGAGACGACGCCGGTGTCGCTCGCCGCGGGCCAGGTGGAGAACTACGCCTTGAGCTGGACTCCGCCGACTACGAACTACCAGGGCTATATGGTCCAGGCGACCCTCACCGACGTCAACGGCCACGTCCTGGACAACGCCTACACGGCGGTAGACGTGTCGTCGAGCTGGGCGAAGTTCCCCCGCTACGGGTTCGTCACCGACTTCGGGGACAACTACACCCAGACGCTCATCACCAACCGCTTGAACCTCTACCACCTCGACGGCGTCCAGTTCTACGACTGGGAGTGGAAGCAGCACGTGCCGCTCGCCGGCACCGTCTCGTCGCCCGCCTCCAGCTGGGTGAACATCGACAAGGACACCAACTACATGCACTCGGTCCAGACGCTCATCAGCGACGTGCACGGCGACGCCGCGGTGGCCATGGATTACAACCTCATCTACGGAGCGTGGGCCGGCTACGGCCAGGACGGGAGTGGCGTCAACTATCAGTGGGGGCTGTGGTGGAACAACAATTGCACCAACCAGGCCAATATCTCCCTCACGGGGCTTGAGACGTCGAACTTGTACATGTTCGACCCCGGCAACAGTTCCTGGCAGAGCTATATCTTCGGCCAGGAGCAGGACGTGAACGACGTCTACCACTTCGACGGCTGGCAGGCCGACCAGCTCGGCAACCAGGGGACGACCTACACCTGCAGCGGGACATCGGTTAGCCCGTCGACGGAATTCAACGGATTCCTGACGAACGCTTACAACGCCCTCGGCGGTCAGCTCGTGTTCAATGCCGTGGGACAGTACGGACAACAGCAGGTGGCAAGCAACGCC
The DNA here is from genome assembly GCA_052146595.1 of Acidimicrobiales bacterium. Lineage (GTDB taxonomy): Bacteria > Actinomycetota > Acidimicrobiia > Acidimicrobiales > Bog-793 > Fen-455. The sequence continues at coordinate 5,865 of JBKQMT010000060.1, read as the reverse complement.
GATCTAACGTTCCTCTACACCGAGTGCTGGCCCGCGAACGGCCAGACGACCTACGACGACCTGCAAACCACGATCAACAACAACAACACGTGGAGCTCGGGCGCGAAGTCAACGGTCTTGGCCGCCTATCCGGACCAGGCCTATGGCGACAACTACACCTCGAGCGATCCCGCGTTCTTCAACACGCCGGGTGTGCTCTACGAGGACGCCACGATCTTCGCCTCGGGCGGCGACCACATCGAACTCGGCGACGTGGACCACATGTTGTCCGAGCCGGACTACGTGAGCGACAGCTTGTACATGACGGCCTCGCTCCAACAGTCGATGGTGAACTACTACAATTTCCTCACCGCTTACGAGGATCTGCTCCGAAACGGCGAGACTCCGAACTCCAACGTCATCGACCTCCCTGGAGGGCCGACGACGAGCACGAACGGATCGGCGGGAACGGTGTGGACCTTCGCTAGCTCGACCTCGGGCACCGACGTGGTGCAGTTCATAAACATGTTGAACCTGACGAGCAACAACTGGATGGACACCAATGCCAACCAGCCGGCGCCGACGGTCAAGACAAACGTGTCGGTGAAGTACTACTACACCTCCTCGGTGGCGCCGGTGAGCGTCTACGTCGCCTCCCCGGACGTCAACGGCGGCGTCGCCCAGAGCCTCTCGTTCTCGACGGGTAACGACAGCGGTGGCAAGTACGTGACCTTCACCCTGCCGTCGCTCGACTACTGGGACATGGCCTGGGTGAACTACTGACGGAGTCGTGGCAGGCCCACCCACGGGCTCGACAGGGAGGTGTGTCGAATCGCGACGGCGCACCTCCCTGTCGGCTCGACAGAAAGGCGAAGGGAGCCGGTGAGATCTTCATGACGCGTGTCACACCTGTCCCGACGGGACGACGGGGAGGGCGCGGGAGGGGCGCGCCTCGACGGGCACGCGTACTCCTCGTGTCGGCATTGGCCGCTGCTGTGGTCGTGGCGTCTGTCCTATTGGTGTTCGGCGCCGTCCGACAACCGGGGAAGCCGGTCACCGCCCGCAACGTAGTCCCGACGACGGCCGCACCGACAGTGACCACCCTCGCCAACTACTCGGCGTTCGAGCCGAGCATCGGGCTGACGCGCTCGCAGGTTGAGTCGCTCTTTCGCGAGATCGACGGCTCGAACACGGTCTTCAAGGCCGCGTCGAAGATAAACGGCGTCCCCCGAGTCCTCGGCCACGACAACTCGCTGTACACGATCGTCGAGATCAACGGTTATCCGTCGGTCACCGATGTGCAGGTGGTGTCCCTTCTCGAAACGGAAAGCAAGACGACGCTCGAGAATCAGGTCGTCTACGACTCACTCGCCTGCGCCGCCCTCGCCGACCAAGCGGCGCAGAGCTGGTGCACGAGGCGGATCCTGAACACGAACTCACACGGCCTGGTTACGGCGACCAGCACGGCGGACTTCGGTGCGGTGAGCATTACAGTGAAGACGTACCAGTCCACGAAAGCCTCGGGACCACCGCTCGTCGTCATCAACGTAACCGCGGTCTAGCCGCTGCGAACGCAGCCGTGGAGACCATGCAGCCCCTTGATCAACAGGAAGAACGAGTTGCTCCAACTCGACTACATCTTGTGCGGCGATAGGAGGTGGAAGTATGTCCCGTCTGCGCCTGGCTCTGACCCTGCCCGGGGCCGTGTCCCTCGGAGCGTACGAGGGAGGTGCCTTGGCGGCGCTGCTTGTCGCCGTCCAACACCTTGACGGCGCCGTCGTCGTCGACTCGATCGCCTCGGCTTCGGCCGGCTCGATGACGGCGCTTCTCGCGGCCCGCGCCCTGGCCCGCGGTGCTGACCCAATCGAACTCATGACCAGGGCCTGGGTCGAGCTCGACGCCCTGTCCGACATGGTCACTCACGACACCGCTGCTCCCCTCTCCAGCCAGTCCTTGACCGTTGTGGCCGAGAAGGTACTGGGCCCGAACGGGGTGAGCGACGGGCCACAGGACCTGCGGCAAGACGAGCCCGTGCGATTGTCGATGGTGCTGGCGAGCCTCTCCGGTCTCAGCTACCGGCTCGCAAGCCTGGAACGAGACACGCCCGTTGATGCCAGCACCTACGTCGACTGGTACCAGGCGGACATCACCGGTGCCACATCTGATGCGACCTACCTCACCTACGCCGAGGCGGCGATCGCCTCCGGTTCCAACGCCATCGGCTTCCCGCCGAAGCTTCTGGACAGGACAGCCGACGAGGCGACCTACCTGGCCGCGGGGATTCTGAACTTCCCGCCCTCGCACAAGCTCTGGTACACCGACGGAGGGACCATCGACAACGAGCCTCTGGGTCGCGCAATAGATCTCGCCCCTCCGATCGGTGATGACGAGCAGCGACTCTTCGTACTTCTCCACGCGGATCCGGCGGCGGCGACCCGTTCAGGCATCTGGCAGGAGACTGCCGAGCAGCCGAGTTGGCTGAGAACGGCGATGCGTGCCGTGAGCATCAGTCGCTCCCAGTCCATATACGACGACCTGAAGCGATTGGAGAAGACCAACTCGCACCTGCGTTGGAAAGACGCCCTCGCGGCCGCCCTCGAACAGGGTCTGGATGATGGCTTGAACCAGGCGGGTCTGACTGCTGCTCAGCAGAGCTCGGTCCGCCAAGCGCTTGCAAGTGCCCTCCAAGCGGCTGCTGCCGGGATCGAAGACGACAGGTCCGAGCTGCACAGACAACAAGGACGGCAGGTGCCCACGTCGGCGTCTTCGATCGCACAAGTGCCGCCTGACTACCAAGGACTTCTCGATGCTTGCCTGGAGGCCGCGACCGGACTGGGTGGCAAGCTGCCCGTCAGGGTGGAAGTTGTCTCCCCCACGATCGACCCCAACGAGAAGCTGGCGCCAGCGGCCCAGCTCGCCGGAGCGTTCCTCTTTCACTTCGGCGGTTTCCTCGACCAGAAGTTCCGGGAGAGCGACTTCGCGCTGGGTTACCGCAACATGCGCTATTTCCTCTCGAGGGACTTCAGGGGTTATCTGCCGCCAGGCGCCGACCTTGACACGGCGCTAAGCGAGGTCGGACGGCGGTACGACGAACTCGGATGGGATCAGCTGCGCTTCGGGGGTGCCTCGTTCAAGTCCCTCAGCTTTGGTGAGAAGTTCGAGCTATTAGGACTCGTCGGTCACGTTGGCCACGTCGTCGAACATGACTTCCGGACCTGGGACGACCAACAGTGAAAGGGAGCAGGCTGCCGGATAAGGCTGTCTCATCGGAGTAGGTTCCACCCGCCGAGAGGAGCGATTCTGGGTCAGCCGAACTCTCGCGGGTCGCCACCGGCACTTAGGCTTGGGACGCATCACTGCGTGCGACCCTGTCCAGTTGCGTGGCCATCTCCTGCCAGAAACTCGCTCGCGATCGCGCCTCGGCACTCACCTCGTAGAGTCGACTCTTCGGGACAAGCGCGCAGGCGACCGTGACCTCTTGTCCCGTGATCCGATGGGCATCGAACCAGCTGGCAAACTGCTCCAGCGGGGGACTTGCGTGAAATGCGGCATCGCTCAGCAGTGGCTCCGACCCGACTGGTCGGTTCGGGGCGCCCGACGAGGTTCGTCGGGCGCCAGGGAGCCGAACACGATCTGGTGACCGAGACGGACCGCTGAGATCTCGCCGGCTGCTGGTCTCCGATCGGGCCGAACCAGTCGCGCTCTTGTCAGCAGGCTGGTTCTCGAGCTTGCGAGGGCCTCGAACACGGCCATCTTTGCCCCGTCGAGGGCTCGACTGCGCGTTCGGGACTGACGATCGGAGAAGGCCGACCGTCGTGGGCGAGAGACCACAGATCCCCGCGACCGCCCGATCCGACATATCAGGGGCCAGCGAGAGCAACCGTCCTGCGGCGTCCTTCCGGTCCGCCACACTCAGCGGCCTGCCGTGGGCGGCGTTTGCTTGGATGGCCGCAATGAGCAGCTCCGACTCCGATCCGCTCACGTACCTCGCGCGGATGTGCGTCTCTTGCCGGAGGACAGCTGCACGTACCCGATGGACGCCGTCAAGGACAACCCTTGTCCTGCTGTCGACGACAATCGGAGGCAGTGGCGTCACGACAGACGCCAGCAGCTTCGCATAGTCCTCGTCGACGCCGTCCGAGCGCACGGCCGGTCCCTGCCGCAGTGAGGCGACCAGCACCTCGCAGATCCCCTGCTCCTCTGGGGCGGTGCTCACGAGTGGAGCGGCGGATGGCGACGCCGCGTCCAAAGTCTCTTCCGCGATCGCCTGGTTGCTCACGCTCGGTGACTCTTTTTCATAACTCTCTTGGGTGCCGGTCGCCTGGGCGGAGCCGTCAGACCGTGTTGCAGGGCTTTCCTGCGATTCCCTTCCAGGCCGTGCAGAGTCGCGCGCCAGCTGGGAAGTTGCCCGGGTCAGTCCAGAGCGCGTTGGCCTCTTCTCCCGCGGAAAGACACGTCGGAGAGCTCTCGGCGATGATCGTGCCGTTCTCGAAGTACTCGGCGTAGGTGCAGACCGAGTTCGGCGCAGTGGTGCTGGTGGCCCAATCGTTGACGTACGTGCCGGAATTCGAGATGGCCTGACAGGTGTTACCCGCACAAGCAATTAGGTCCAACGGCGAAGGCGACGTGGTGGAAGGGCCAACAGCAGCCCTGGTGACGCTTGCGGACGCGAGACCCGCGGTTCCGAGTGTGGCAGCGCTTGCAAGCAGCACGAGCGCGACCGTGGCCACTGCAGAACGGATCATTCTTTGCGGCATGTCCCCGCCCTTCATCGTACTGAGAAAGACTACGCATCTGTAGTCGACGATACTACGGCACTGTAGTCGTAAGGCGTCGGCAAGTCAACGGCTCTTCGCGGAGGGAGGCCAGAACGGCTAGCTACGCGGCGTTATGACGACGATTCGATGAACGGGCAGCGGCGGCGGCGTTCTTGCCCCGCTCGGCACCGCGAGGCCCAGAGTGAGGAGGACAGCCAGCGCGGCGAGGCTCGCGACGAGGCGCCGGCGACGGATGACGACGCGGGGGTAGTCGCCACCGAGCGCCTGCACCCGCTCACTCATCAGGTCGGCCGCCACCATGGGGCTCGCGCCAGCAGGTGTCCGGGAGACCGTCTCGAGCACTGTCCTCAAGGCGCGGATCAGGTTCGAATGTCCGTATCGGTGCACGGCGGCCGCGTCGGCCTCGACCTCCGTCGTTACGCGCGCGGCCCTCGCTAGATCCGGGAGCGCCGGGACGAAGAAGAGCCCTCTGATCGCGACGCCGGCAACCAGGAGACGCAGTGGATCCCGACGACGCTGGTGGGAGGCTTCGTGCGCGAGCACCGCCTCGAGCTCGGGTTGGTCGAGCAGCGCGAGGAGCCCCGTCGAGACCACGATGCGCGGGCGGAGGAGCCCGATGCAAAAGCAGAGGACTTCGTCGGTGGCGACGACTTGTACCGCTCTCAGATCCAGACGGGCGACACGGTCCGCCTCGCCCGTCGGTGCCTCGCCGAAGGAGCGGAGCGAACGTTGCAGGCGATAAAGGCGAAGCAACTGCCGGACGCATTCGTAGCACGCAAGGCAGACCGACGCGACCACGACGATCCCTATAGGAAGCGCCGGAAGCCAGGGTCGCCTTCCTACGAGCGGCACCTTTTCCGTGCAGGCGAACAAGCCGGCCACGTTCGTGTTCCACCCCGGCACGTAACACTGCAGCTGCACGAGCACCCGTTGCGCGAAGACCGCCGCGGTCGCCTCGACTCCAACTGCGACCGCGACGAGGAGCCAGAAGCTACGTCGCACTGTCGCGACGCCGATCGAGAAGATCGTCGAGGCGCTCGAGCATCGCGGGGTCGGTGGCTGCGGCACCGATCAGTCCGGAAATGGTCGTGTCGTCGCCGTAGCGTTC
>JBKQMT010000059.1:0-8026 GCA_052146595.1 Acidimicrobiales bacterium | reverse complement strand
CCCACCTCGCCGACGACGGGCGAGCGGTGATCGTCCTCCCCAACGGAGCGCTATTCGAGGGCGCTCGCGCCGGCCGCATCCGACAGCGCATCGTCAAGGCGGGCCTGCTCGACGCCGTCCTCGCACTGCCGCCGGGCCTGTTCGCGTGGACGGCCCTGCCGTGCGCCGTGCTCGTCTTCACCAAGGGGCGGCCGAGCGTCGGCGGCAAGCCGGCGCCGACGCTCATGGTCGACCTCACCGAACCAACGCCCGAGCAGGGTGGCCGCTCCAGCACACTGGACAGCGATCTCATCGATGAGGTCGCTGAGCTGTACCGCCGCTGGGTGAAGGGACAGCAACCTTCGGCGGAGTACGCAGCAGCTGCGACGTTCGATGACCTTGCGGCCAACGATTTCGTGATCGACCCGGGCCGCTATCTGTCCCTGGCACACGCTTCACCGGATCTTGACAAGGCCACTCGTACGCGATCAGAACTCGCCGATCGGCTGGTCTCGCTCACCGAGGCAAGCCGTGCCGCCGACGCCAAGTTGCAAACGATCTTGGCGGCGCGGCGATGACGACCTTCGAGGAAATCCGCCTTGGTGATCTCGTCCCGGCCCTGACCATCACCAAAGGCTTCCCGACGCAGCGTGCGTTGCCTGAAGGCGACGTGCGCGTTATGTCGGTGGCCGCGCTGCGCAACACCGGGCTGCCGAAGCACTTCGCCGAACGAGAGGCCATTGCCGACCTCGGTTTGGAACTCGGCCAGCCTGGCGACGTGCTTGTAGCGATCGAAGGCGGAACGGTTGGCGAGACCCTCGTCGTGCCTGCCGGCATCGAGGACTTCGTACCCTCCCAGCAGGCTGCGACGCTGCGAGTCGCCGACACCAGCCGGCTCGACCCTTGGTACCTCGGCGCTTGGTCGGCAACCGAGCCTGCCCGGGAGCAGCTCCGACGCTTGGCCCGGGGGCTCGGAATTCAGCGGATCCCCATCAAAGATCTGGCATCCCTGATCGTGCAAGTTCCACCGTTACAGATTCAGCGAGAGATCGGCGACCGCTTCCGAGCGTTCGAGACCGCTATCCAATCCCACCGCGCGGTGACAGCATGCCTGGAGGAGCTGCGCAGCCTCGACCTTGTCCTCACATTTGCGGACATCAACTCTGACGGGACAAAAGAGAAGGAGCGCCAACGATGATCACGGGTGCCATCAAGAGCCAGGTCGACAAGGTCTGGGACGCCTTCTGGTCAGGTGGCATCTCCAACCCGCTAGAGGTGATCGAGCAGATCACGTACCTCCTCTTCCTGCGTCGTCTCGACGACATGCAGGTTCTGGAGGAGAACAAGGCCACCCGACTCAAGAAGCCGGTGGAGCACCGGATCTTCCCCGAAGGGAAGGACGAGCTGGGACGCTCGTACGAGGACATGCGGTGGTCCCGCTTCCGCAACTTCGCTCCTGACGAGATGTTCACAGTCGTCGACCGGCACGTCTTCCCGTTCCTCCGGACGCTCGGTGGCAATGGTTCGACGTACGCGCATCACATGAAAGATGCACGGTTCACGATCCCCACCCCTCAGTTGCTCGCGAAGGTTGTCGACCTCATTGCCGAGGTCCCGATGGAGGACCGCGACACCAAGGGAGATCTCTACGAGTACATGCTCGCCAAGATCGCAACGGCAGGGCAGAACGGTCAGTTCCGGACGCCTCGCCACATCATCCAACTCATGGTTGAAATGGTTGCGCCCACACCTTCGGATGTCATCTGCGACCCCGCCTGCGGCACCGCAGGATTCCTGATCGCGGCCGGCGAGTACTTGCGCGAGCACAACCCTGAGATGCTCCGGGACGAGAAGCCTCGGGCTCACTTCCATCAGGAGATGTTCCACGGGTTTGACTTCGACAACACGATGCTCCGCATCGGCAGCATGAACATGCTCCTCCACGGCGTCGAGAATCCAGACATCAGGTATCGAGACTCCCTCTCCCAGGACCATGCCGGCGAGGAAGAGCGCTACAGCCTGGTCCTTGCTAATCCGCCTTTTGCTGGCTCACTCGACTATGAGCACACTGCGAAGGATCTGCAAGCCATCGTCAAGACGAAGAAGACAGAGCTGCTCTTCTTGGCGCTGTTCATCCGCTTGCTCAAGCCCGGCGGGAGAGCGGCGGTCATCGTTCCGGACGGAGTCCTGTTTGGATCAAGCAACGCCCACAAGGCTCTGCGGAAGATGCTCGTCGAGGACCAGAAGCTCGATGGTGTCGTTTCACTCCCGAGTGGCGTGTTTCGCCCCTACGCAGGAGTATCGACGGCGATCCTTCTCTTCACGAAGACAAACTCTGGTGGTACCGACCACGTGTGGTTCTACGACGTGGATGCGGACGGTTGGTCGCTTGACGACAAGCGAACCCCACTTCTATCCGAAGACAAGCTCGGACCTGTACCGCACTCTCAGCTCACCGCCGAGGAGCACCCCAAGAACAACTTGCCTGACATCTTGGCTCGGTGGACGAACCGCAGCGGAAGTGAGGCCGACAACGCCCGGACCGATCAAAGCTTCTGTGTTCCCAAGACCGAGATCGTTGCCAAGGAGTACGACCTCAGCTTGAACCGCTACAAAGAGGTCATCCACGAAGACGTCCAGCACCGACCTCCCCAGGAGATAATTGCCGATCTTGCAAGGCTGGAGGCCACTATCCAGGACGGCCTAGAGGAACTGCGAGCAATTCTCAATTGATTGATACGCCCCTCCTTGAAGTCGCTCCGCTCGTCGCCGATCGAGTCTCGCCGTTCGACGGTACCCGTCCATATGTAGCGACGGGAAGCATCGATGCTTCCGGTCAGATCGCGCCGGAATACGTTTCGTACCGAGAAAGGCCGACTCGGGCAGATCTGACTGTCCAACCCGGAGACGTTTGCCTAGCAAGAATGAGGGCTACAGAGAAGACCTGTGAGTTCCGTGCTGATAACTCGGACGTCATACTTTCAACCGGCTTTGCGGTGCTTCGACCGACCCCCGGCTTGTTGCATTCGCGGTACTTGTTTCACTGGCTGCGCACCCGACGCTTCAATGACCAGAAGGACCTTCTCTGCACGGGTGCGACGCAACAAGCAATCACGAATGAGAAGCTTGCCAAGCTAAGAATCCCCCTCCCTTCGCTGCTTGACCAGCGACGAATTGCAGACGTTCTCGACCGTGCCGAGGCACTGCGCTCCACTCGCATTCAGGCAATGAGCGAGCTGGACAAGCTCCAACAGGCCTTGTTCATGGACATGTTTGGCAATCCAATCACGAACTCCAATGGTTGGCCAGTGGCGGCCATGCGCGATTTGGCGACCATTGAGAGAGGGCGATTCACGCCGAGGCCGCGAAATGATCCGAGCTATTACGGCGGGATGTATCCCTTCATTCAGACTGGCGACATCAGCAGTAGCGGGGGGCGTGTAACGTCGTGGACCCAAACGCTCAATGAGCGCGGAGTCTCGGTGAGTCGAAGTTTCCCTCCTGGCACCGTAGTTATTGCCATTGTGGGTGCGACGCTCGGCATGACGGCGATCTTGGATGTCGAAGTCTACTGCCCCGATAGCGTAGTCGGGATCCAGCCAATACCTAACCTGGCAACTGCGGAATATTTGGAGCAGATCCTGCGATGTTGGAGGCCAATCTTTGTGGCTCAGGCCCCGGAGACAGCTCGTGCAAACATCAACCTTGAGACGTTACGCCCGCTCACTATCCCCGCCCCGCCCATAGCACTGCAGCTCGACTATTCACGTCGATTGGCAGCGATCGAGAATTTGCGAATCTCTCTGCAAAGTTCCGCTGCCCAAATCGATGGTCTTTTGGGATGCTTACGGGCCCGAGGATTCGGAGGCGAGTTGTGAGCAACTTCAGCTTCCTCGCCAATGAGTGGCCGGAGATCCAGGAAGCCGCTGACAAGGCTGAGGCATCGACGACCATGGACCCGCGTACGTCGTGCTTCTATGCACGCCGCGCTGCAGAGCTAGTCGTCCATTGGATCTACAAGGCGGACGCGACGCTCCGGCTTCCGTACCAAGACAACCTTGGTGCGCTGCTGCACGAGCCCACGTTCAAGCAGGCAGTTGGAGAGGCTGTCTTCAACAAGGCCGTCCTCATCACGCGCATCGGGAATCGCGCCGTTCATGACAACCGGGTCATCCCGGAAACGGCGTCAGTTGCGGCAGTGCATGAGCTGTTCCATGTTTGCTATTGGCTTGCCCATACGTACGCACGTGGAGCGAAGCCTGCGCCAGGGCTCACTTACAACCCGGATGCTGCGGCATCGGCCACCACGGCCGGACCCCAGACCGTTGCGAAGTTGCAGGAGTTGGAGGCGGCGCTATCTGAGCGCGACGAGAAGCTGACCGCACTTCTCGTCGACCGGGAGGCGCTCGACGACGAGCTGGTCCGTCTGCGGGCCGAGGTCGCCAAGGCGAAGAAGGAATCCGCCGAGCACGCGGATACGCATGACTACTCCGAGGCAGAGACCCGGACGCACATCATCGATGAGTACCTCCACGAGGCTGGGTGGCCCCTCGCCGACGAGCGTGACCGTGAGTACGAAGTCTCTGGGATGCCGAACCAGCAGAACACCGGATACGTCGACTACGTCCTCTGGGGCGACGATGGCAGGCCGCTCGGGCTCGTCGAGGCAAAGCGGACGACCAAGTCTCCTCTTGCGGGGAAGCAGCAGGCAAAGCTCTACGCCGACTGCCTGGAGCAGGAGTTCGGCCGACGGCCAGTGATCTTCTACTCCAATGGCTATCAGACCTGGATTTGGGATGACCAGATGTACCCGCCCCGCGAGGTGCAGGGCTTCTACACGAAGGACGAGCTGGAACTCCTCATCCAGAGAAGGACAAGCCGGAAATCACTGGCGACCGCCGACATCAACGACACGATCGTCGAGCGGTACTACCAGACGAGAGCCATTCGGAGGATCGGAGAGGCGTTCGAGAACGACCTCGAACGGAAGGCTCTGCTTGTGATGGCGACGGGGGCAGGGAAGACCCGGACGGTTATCGCTCTCTCGGACCTTCTCATGCGCTGCAACTGGGCGAAGCGCATCCTTTTCCTTGCGGATCGCATCGCTCTCGTGAATCAGGCCGTCGGAGCCTTCAAAACCCATCTCCCCTCATCATCTCCCGTGAACCTCGTCACCGAGCGTCACGGTGACGGGCGTGTGTACGTCTCGACCTACCCAACGATGATGGGCCTGATCGACGAGATGCAGGAGGGTCGCCGCAGATTCGGGCCGGGACACTTCGACCTCATCGTCATCGACGAGGCGCATCGCTCCGTGTACCAGAAGTACCGGGCGATCTTCGACTACTTCGACAGCCTCCTCGTCGGCCTCACGGCAACCCCAAAGGATGAGATCGACATCAACACGTACCAGCTCTTCGAGCTGGAGCGAGGTGTCCCGACCGATGCTTACCAGCTCGACGATGCGATCAAGGATGGCTTCCTCGTTCCACCGATCGCTGTCTCCGTCCCGATAAAATTCCAACGTCAGGGGATCACCTACAAGGACCTCTCCGCGGAGGAGCAGGAAAAGTGGGATGCCCTGGAGTGGGGAGACGACGACCCGATACCCGACAAGATCGAGTCATCCGCATTGAACGCGTGGCTCTTCAACGAAGACACGGTCGACAAGGTTCTTGCGCACCTCATGACCGAAGGGCAGCGGGTCGCCGGCGGCGACAGGATCGGCAAGACCATCATCTTCGCCAAGAACCAGGCGCACGCAGACTTCATCGTCGAGCGCTTCGATGCGAACTACCCGAAGTTCAAGGGCGCCTACGCACGCACGATCCATCACGGAGTCACCTACGCACAGTCACTGATCGACGACTTCTCGAATCCGGCCAAGGCGCCACACATCGCTGTCTCGGTCGACATGCTCGACACCGGCATCGATGTCCCGGACGTCGTCAATCTTGTGTTCTTCAAGCAGGTCCGCTCCAAGACAAAGTTCTGGCAGATGGTGGGGCGTGGGACCAGGCTCCGTCCGGACCTCTTCGGCCCTGGGGACGACAAGACGAGCTTCTTCATCCTCGACTACTGCGGCAACCTGGAATTCTTCAGCTTGGACCCGGCAACCGCCGAGGGTCGCCTCGGTGAGACGCTCAGCACCAAGCTCTTCACGACCCGTCTCGATCTCATCGCAGAACTCGACCGAGGCAAGAAGTCGAGCGGAGACGACGCGGCCGGGCAGCTCCGAGCAGAGACGGCCTCACTTCTGCATGGTGTGGTGGCGTCCATGAACCTCGACAACTTCGTTGTGCGTCCGAAGCGAGCGCATGTCGAGCGGTTCGCACAGCCGGAGGCGTGGACTGTCCTCCAGCAGGACGACCTCCACGACCTTGCAACCGAGGTCGCCCCGCTCCCCTCTGACGTTGAGGCAGAGGAAGAGGAGGCCAAACGCTTCGACCTCCTGATGCTCAACCTGCAGCTTGCCGTTCTCCGCCACGAGCCGCGCTTCACCAAACTTCGTGACCAGGTCATGGCCATCGCAGAAATGCTGGAAGAGCAGGCCAACATCCCGATGGTGAGGGAGCAGCTCGTCGTCCTGGAGGAACTTCAGTCCGAGGAGTGGTGGCAGGACGTCACCGTGGTGATGCTGGAGCAGGTCCGCAAGAAGCTGCGGGACCTCGTCCAGTTCATCGAAAAGCGGAGCCGGAAGGTGCTGTACACGGACTTCGAGGACGAGATGGGCGAGGCGACGTCGTTCGACCTCCTCGGGATCACGCCACCGCAGGACATGGAGCGCTTCAAGGCCAAGGCTCGTGCATTCCTCCGCGATCACCAGGACCACATCGCCATTCACCGGCTCCGGATGAACAAGCCGCTGACTCCGAGCGACTTAGAGGCCCTCGAGACGATGCTGGCGGAGAACGGCATCGGCGATGCCGAGACCATCGCGAGAGCGAAGGAAGAGAGCCAAGGCCTCGGGCTCTTCGTCAGATCACTGATCGGACTCGACAGAGGGGCCGCCAAGGAGGCGTTCGCCGACTTCCTCGAAGGAAAGATCCTCTCTGGGAATCAGATCGAGTTCATCGACCTGATCATCAACCACCTCACCGAGCACGGCATCATGGGCGCAGCACTGCTCTACGAATCGCCGTTCACCGACATCGCTCCACACGGCCCGGACGACCTCTTCACCTCGGACGAGGTGGATCGCCTCGTGGCGGTTCTGGATCACGTCCGCGCTGCGGCGGAGGCCGCGTGACGGAGCGTGGCTCTGGGGGCCGGGCCTCGATGTGCGATCCCGGATGAATCGATGCGCCTGCCAACGGTCCCGAACCGATCCCACGGATGTCCCACGGATGAGGCAAAACCGTGTCGCGATTGTCCTCCTGCTCGGGAGCAGTCGGAGCGACAAAAGCGCAGGTCAAACTGGATACAGATGGATTGGGAGGGATGCATCCGGAGCCTCTGGACGGCTCAGATGGGGCTCATAACCCGAAGGTCGAAGGTTCAAATCCTTCCCCCGCCACCAAAGTTCCTGTTCAGAACGTTGTCCCGGCCAGGATAATTTGCGATGTCCGTTGTTCCACTGGGTGTTCTACCGGGGGGAACCGGAGGACGTGTCGAGGATGGCTGCAAAGGTACGCGCCGCCTCGGCTTGCATGCCTGGGAGCACGTGTTGATACGTCGACATAGTGAAGGCCGGCGTGGCGTGGCCGAGCCGTTCACTTACGACCTTGATTGGGATGCCGGCCTTCAACAAAAGCGTGGCGTGCGTGTGGCGGAGGTCGTGCAGGCGTATCCGGGGAAGGCTGGACCGGGCGAGAGCTTCTTGAAGGCGTCGGAGAGAACCTGGGGATGGATCGGGGAGCCGTCGTCGTGAGAGAAGACGTAGCTGTCCTCATCTGCTCCAGCGCGTCGCGACGATCCCAGGAGCTCGACGGTACGGGTATCAAGGTCGATCGACCGCCGAGCGGTGCGAGTCTTGCCGCGTGACTCGTGCAGCTCGTAGGCGACAGAGACCAGCGCGCGGTTCACAGACAGCCGCTTAGAGTCGAGG
>JBKQMT010000058.1:0-7569 GCA_052146595.1 Acidimicrobiales bacterium | reverse complement strand
GGGGGGCGGGGCCCGCCCCCCCCCCCCCCCCACCGAGCCCCGTCTCGTCGAGCTCGTCGACGCCTTCGACGACCCTGCCGGCTGGACGCCTCCCGCGCCTAGGGGGCCCGAGTGGCTTCGGGTACTTCGGCGCAGGCAGGGGCGGTGCCGCCGCCTTCGGCCGGGGGGGAACGATCACTGGTTTCAGCGCGACCACGATCACTGTCGAGACAGAGTTCGGTGCCAGTGTGACGGTCACCACCAACTCCTCGACCACCTACAGCGAAGGCGGCAAGAAGGTCGACCGTAGCGCGCTGGCCACCGGCGAAGAGGTCATGTTCCTCCCGGCCGCTCGCCCGGCCACGTCGAGCCCGAGCAGCTCCACGGTCGTGAGTGCCGTGGTCATCGTCCTGCCCCACGTCTCGGGGAAGGTCTTGAGCGTGACCCCTGGCGTGAACGGCTCCGTGGTTGTGGTGACCCAAGAGGACGGGTTGAACGTGACGGTGAACACATCCCCGGCAACGACCTACGAGGAGGCGGGACAGCCGGCGCCCTCCTCCGACCTGCAAGCCGGAGACGTCGTCTCCGTGACGGGGACGCTGTCGTCGGATCACACCCAGATCGATGCCACGACGGTCCAGATCATCCTGCCGTCGGTCTCGGGTCGGGTTACGGACGTCTCCGGCACGACGATCACGATCACGGGCTTCAACGGGACCTCCGAGACCGTGACTACCGATTCGGGCACGGTCTTTCGCGACAAGACCGGCACGACGACCATCGCTTCTGTGGCCAAGGGTGACTTCGTGCAAGCCTTCGGCACGCCCGGTTCGGGCAACAGCTTTGCTGCCGTGACGGTCTATGTGGGTCCGCTCACCTCGGCCGCGCCGGCATTCCCGGGGGGCGGGGGCGGGCCGGGACCGTTCCCCTTCGGCCGTTTCGGGGTGCCCGGCGGCCCCGCCAGCGCGGCTGTTCCCGGCAATTTCCGGGGCTTCGGCGGGGCGGCAGGCTGGGGCGCCCCCGGCGGTGCCGCGACCACCGCAGGCGGAGGATCGGCCGGCGTGTCGTCTCCTTTGTAGGGCTCGAACCCTCGAGGGGTGGGGCTGCGAGCTAGCGGACCCTCGTCGCCACCACCGTCGTGAGGTCCGGGGCGAGACGGACTTGTGTCGCCTTGAGTGCGGGATGTTCCAACCAGTGCTGTCGCGCCGTGTCGGGCTCAGCGGGATGAACCGCCGGCCACGCCGCGATCGTGGCGAGGTCGTCGATCACGACGGTGCCGCCGAGCACGAGTGCTTCGGCGACGTCGAGGGGAGGATCGGTCCCGGTGCCGCCCTCGCCGTCGAGGAAAAGCAGGTCGAACGGTCCGTGGGCCAGCAGCACATGCCACTCCGCCTGCTCGATCGAGACGTTGGGGTATTCGGCGAAGAGCCGCTGGCAGGCCTGCGCCCGCTCATTGTCGGCCTCGACGGCGTACAGACGAGTGTCGGGCCCAGCCCCGCTCAAGATCCAGCCGAGCCCGACGCCACAGCCGGTGCCTGTCTCGCCCACGACCCCGCCGTGGCATCCCTCGGCCAGCACCTGCAGCAAACGGCCTTGCTCAGGGCGCAGGGAGAGGGGGAACTCGAGCGATCGGGCGAGATCCACTGCTCGCCGGACGATGTCGGGCAGTCCGGCGATTCCCTCGTAGCTCGCAGTTGCGCCAGCTGACGCGGCTGGGTCGCTGCTCGGGTACAGCCGGCCGGAAGCCTGCCCGACTCGTGCGGGGGAAGTCTTGCTCACCACGGTGGGCAGCTGGCTCGGGACCGGGGTCGCGCGCTCGAGAGCACCCCAGCCGGTGTCCTTCTCGTGCAGGATGCGGTCCATGCGCCCGCCCCCACGGAAGCCGAACAGTCGATGTGCCCAGAGCAGGTAGGCCATCACGGCGACGTTGACGACGAGTGCGGTGATCTTCAGCGGGCTGATCGTGAGCGTGAGCTCGTAGATCTCCAAAGGCAGCAGCACGGTTACCTCGAGGAAGGTGAGGTACTCGGCCCACCGCCGCTCGCCCCACAGCCCGACGGCTTCGATCGCGTTCAGGGCGGCATAGGCGGAGAACGCTGAGCCGTAGAGATACAGCTTGGCGGTAGGGAGCGAGACGAGGTGGTTGATCTCCCTCAAAAAGCCGTTGTGGCTCGAGACGAAGCCAGCGCTGGCCTGCAGCGAGTTCAGGATCCGGATGTAGTCGCCGCGGAGGTCCTTCTGGTGCCCGGCGAACAAGATGATGGCGGCGCCCAGGGCCGCGAGGACGATGAAGTGGACCACCCTGTCGAGCGCGATCAGGCGTAGCACGTAACGGTTCCGCAGTGGCCTGCCCCGCAGCGGCAGTGTGATCTCGTCGCGTCCCGGTGGGAAACGGTTCGGTGCCGAGACGGGCGGGGTGAGCGGCAACCACGAGTCGCATCGGAGGCAGCGGTACCAGCGCAGGCCGTCCGACTCGCGAACCAACAGGTGGTCCTCCGGGCGCACCTCGGCCGCGTCCGTTCCGACCAGCTCGTGGCCGTGAAGGCCGCAGCCGATCAGTTCCCAGCGCAGCCTCGGGCGGAAACGCTTCGTCCGCTCGGTGCCGGGCAAGCGCGCCAGTTGAGGGCTCTGGCCGGGTCCTTGCCCCGAGGACCCTGGCGGCGGTGCTGCTGCCGAGCCGTTTCCCGATGCCACGACGGTCAGTTTGGCAGCTGCAGGGACGATCGCGACGCTCGCGACGCTACCAAGGACAGGTTTCGACTCGCCTGAGGCGGCCACGTCCGTCGTGCCGCCCCGCGGCGATGGCGGTGGGCGCCTGGAGACGCGGGCCTGAAGGCCGTAATCTCGGAGCAGTGAGCCAATCTGCGATCGCGCCCGGCGCGGGACCTGCCGGGCCCGCCGTCTCGTCCGCAGACTTCGCCATGCGCCGCCTCCTGCGCATCCCGGACGGGCCGCCCTCGGCCGACGATGCTTCGGCCCATCGGATCTTCAGCGCCTCCATCCTCATCTCCGCCCTCCGCTGCCTGCTCGGCTATGTCGTCTTGCCCATCCTGACGCCGATGCTCGGAGCGGCGGCCGGTGCCGGCCCGGCGATCGGGCTCCCGATCGGCATCGTCGCCCTGGTGTTCGACGTGCGGGGGATCCGGCGCTTCTGGCTGGCCAACCACCGTTGGCGCTGGCCGATCACCGCCCTCTACAGCGCGGTGATCGTGCTCGTCATGACCCTCGTCGTCTCCGACATCGTCCACCTCTCCAGTTGACGAGCCGGTAGCTCGCCGGGGGCGGCCCGCCGAAGGGACCAGGCGGAGCCTCGTGAGGGCACCGATAACCTGTCGCGATGGCGAGCCCAGACAGCCGTGCCGCCAGCCAGAGCGTGGAGGTGGCGGGCCACAGCGTCGAGATCTCCAACCCGGACAAGGTCTTCTTCCCCGGCCTCGGGGCTACCAAGCTGGATCTGGTCGGTTACTACCTTGCCGTCGCCGAGCCGATCATGCGCGCGACGGGCGACCGGCCCGCCATGCTGCAGCGATTCCCGGACGGCGCCCTCGGGAAGTCCTTCTACCAAAAGCGCGTGCCGGCCGGCGCTCCGGACTGGCTGCAGACGGTCGAGGTGTCGACGCCGAACGGCACGAGCTCGAGGGCGCTCGTCATTGCCGACATGGCTCACGTCATCTGGGCGGTCAACCTGGGCTGCCTGGGGTTCCACCTCTGGCCGTTTCGCGTGGAGGATCCCGGGCACGCCGACGAGTTGCGTATCGATCTCGACCCTCAGGCCGGGGTCGGCTTCGAACAGGTGCGGGAGGCGGCGGCCTGCGTCAGGGGACTCCTCGACGAGCTAGGGATCCTCGCCTTCCCGAAGACGAGCGGCAATCGCGGGCTGCACGTCTATGCCCGCCTCGAGCCGCGCTGGGACTCGACCGAAGTCCGCGCCGGCGCCGTGGCACTTGCCCGCGAGCTGGAGCGCCGCCGGCCCGATCTCGTGACGGCGAACTGGTGGAAGGAGGAGCGGGGCCGACGCGTCTTCGTCGACTTCAACCAGAACGCGCCCCACAAGACCGTCTTCGGGGCCTGGTCGGCGCGCTCGCGCACGGACGGCCAGGTGTCGACGCCGCTCTCCTGGGACGACGCCGCTGCCGTCGACCCTGACGAGCTGACGATCGCGACCGTGCCTGGCCGGCTCCGGCGCCTCGGCGATCCCTGGGCGGCGATGCCCGGTCAGCCACAGTCGCTGGGGCCGCTCTTGGAGATGGCCGCAAGGGACAAGGCGGCGGGTCTCCACGACGCACCCTGGCCCCCGCAGTACCCCAAGCAGCCCGACGAGCCCAGCCGGGTGGCACCGAGCCGGGCCCGCAAGGACTGAGGAGGCGAGGCCTTTGGAAGCAGGCGAGGCGCTTCACCGCATCGCCTACCTGCTCGAGCGCGACGGCGCCGAGACCTACAAGGTGCGAGCCTTCAGGCGGGCGGCGGCCACCGTCGACGAGCTGGACCCGGAGCGTTTAGCGCAGCTCGTGTCCTCAGGCGCCCTGAACGGCCTCCCGAACGTCGGTGACACCACGGCGCGGGTGATCGCCGAGGCCATGGCCGGCAAGGTGCCTGCCTATCTCCAACAGCTGGAGGCAGCCGGGGCCCCGACGCTCAGCCCCGGTGCCTCGCGGCTACGCAGGGCGCTCAGGGGCGATTGCCACAGCCACTCGGACTTCTCCGACGGCGGCAGCCCCATTCGAGAGATGGCCGAAGCAGCTGCCCTGATCGGCCACGAATACCTGGCCGTCACCGATCACAGCCCTCGCCTGACGGTCGCGCACGGGCTGAGCGCCGAGCGCCTTCGCGACCAGCTGGAGGTGATCGCGGAGCTCAACGAGCAATTGGCACCGTTTCGCCTCTTTAGCGGCATCGAGGTCGACATCTTGGAGGACGGCTCGCTGGATCAGGACGAGGCGCTCTTGGCCCAGCTCGACGTCGTCGTGGCGAGCGTTCACTCGAAGCTGCGGATGGAGGCGCCTGCGATGACCAGGCGCATGGTCAAGGCCGTGGAGAACCCTCACAGCGACATCCTCGGCCATTGCACGGGTCGGCTTGTGACAGGAAGGGGCCGCGAACCCTCGAGCTTCGACGCCGCCACCGTGTTCGACGCCTGCGCGCGGACCGGGACGGCGGTCGAGATCAACTCGCGCCCGGAAAGGCGCGATCCACCCGAGGAGCTGCTCCGGCTCGCCCTCGAGCTCGGCTGCCGGGTGAGCATCGACACCGACGCCCATGCGCCCGGGCAGCTCGAATGGCTCGGGCTCGGCTGCGAGCAGGCAGTCCAAGCCGGGGTCGAGGCCGCCTCCGTCGTGAACTCGTGGCCTGCCGACCGCCTTTTGGAGTGGACGGCGAGCCACGACGCCCCGCGGCGCTCCCTTCGTGCCGAGCGCCCTGACAGGTAGGATTCTGCGGTGCAGCTGCCGGTCATGCCACCCGTGTCGCCCATGTTGGCGAAGCTCTGCCGGCAGATGCCCGAGGGGGAAGGCCTCGTCTACGAGCCGAAGTGGGACGGCTTCAGGTGCGTGGTCTTCCGCGACGGCCCCGAGCTCGAGCTCGGCAGCCGCAACGAGCGGCCGCTCACGCGTTACTTCCCAGAGCTCGTCGAGACTTTGCTGGCGAACCTGCCCGAGCGTTGCGTCCTAGACGGCGAGATCGTGATCGCCGGCCCCTCGGGCCTCGATTTCGATGCCCTCTTGCAGCGGATCCATCCCGCCGCCTCGCGCGTCAGGCTCCTCGCCTCGTCGACTCCGTCGTCCTTCGTCGCCTTCGACCTGCTGGCCCTGGGCGAGGACGACCTGCGCCCGGCGCCCTTCGCCTCGAGGCGCTCCGCACTCGAGCAGGCGCTGTCAGGGGCGAAGCCACCGGTGTACCTGACCCCGGCCACGTCCGATCCCGCCCTCGCCCGGGACTGGTTCTCGCGCTTCGAAGGAGCCGGCCTCGACGGCGTCGTGGCCAAGCCCGCCGAGCTCAGCTATCGCGAGGGCGAGCGCGTGATGCTGAAGGTCAAGCACGAGCGCACGGCCGACTGCGTCGTGGGCGGCTTCCGCTGGCACAAGGACGCCGGGGGCGTCGGCTCTTTGCTCCTCGGCCTGTACGACGAGCACGGGGCGCTTCACCATGTCGGGGTGGCGTCCGGTTTTGCCGTGGCCTTGCGCAAGAGCCTGGTGGACGACCTCGCCCCGTACCGGTCGGAGGACGCCGAGGGTCATCCCTGGCAGGCGATGGCCCGCGACGCAGACGGCACGCGCCGGCCGGGATCACCAAGCCGGTGGAACGCCGGCCGGGACCTGTCCTGGGAGCCCGTGGCACCCGAGCTCGTGTGCGAGGTCGCCTACGACCATCTCCAAGGTGACCGGTTCCGCCATGCCACATCGTTCCGTCGCTGGCGGCCCGAGCGCAGGCCCGAGTCGTGCACCTACGCCCAGCTCGAGGTCGCCGTGCCCGAGGAGCTCGCCGGGGTCTTCGGCGCCGGGAGCTGAAGGGCTTACGAACCGCCGAGGGCCGCCATGCGCCCGGCCAGGGACTCGTCGCGTAGATACCGGCACATGTCCCCGAATCCCGGGGTGGGGCCCCGCCAGCGCAGCTCGTCCACATCACCGAGCAGCCTCCGATCGATGCGGAGGGTGGCGAGCACCTTGAACAACATCGCCGATTCCCGCTCGGAGGCCAATCTTGCGGCGAGGCTCGGAGCGCCTCGCAAGGCGCGGGTGACCTCCGGGTCCCAGTCTGCCACCTCGTCGGGGATGGCTTCGATGTGGCCGTAGCGGGCGAGGACGACCGAGGCCGAGCGGCGACCCCAGCCGGAAAGGCCGGGGAACCCGTCCGCGCTGTCGCCGACGAGGGCGAGCCAGTCGGGTATCGAGGCCGGACCGATCCCGTAACGCTCCCGGACGGCACCTTCGTCGCTCACGACCCCTGTCCGCCGGTCGAGCTGGACCACGCGTTCGGCGACGACGCACTGGGCCAGGTCCTTGTCGGGCGTGCAGATGAGCACCTGATCGACGCCGGAGTCATCGCAGGCAACGGCAGCTGCCGAGGCCAGGGCGTCGTCGGCCTCGAGGTCGGTCATCGGCCACACCCGCACACCGAGAGACTCGAGCGCCTCCTCCAGCAGGGGGAACTGTGACTTCAGCTCCTGTGGCACCTCGGCCCCCGTCTTGTAGCCCGCCCACAGGTCGTTACGGAACGACTCGATGACATGATCCGTGGCGACGCCGAGGTGGGTGACCCCCTGGGAGAGGAGCGAGGCCACCGACCAGACGACACCTCTCGTCGCCCCGATCTCGGTGCCGTCCCGGGCCGCGCTCGACGGTCGGCCGAAGTACTGACGGAAGAGCTCATAGGTACCATCGATCAGGTAGACCCGCACGGCGTCAGCCTGTCATGCGCGGCCGTCGTGGTCATGACGTACGCTCCCGGAAACCACCGAGCAAGTGACAGAAACCACCGAGCAAGTGACAGGTCCTGATCATGCAGAATCGCCATTTCACCAACTCAGCCAACTCGGGGCCGCCCCGCGACCCGGTCCCGCCCTCGAAGACTCCCTCTCCGGCGCCGCTGTGGCGC
>JBKQMT010000057.1:0-17840 GCA_052146595.1 Acidimicrobiales bacterium | reverse complement strand
ACGACACCGGCGTGGCGCGGGTTGAGGGCGAACGCCCCGTCTCTACGCGCAAGGGACACCAGTCCCGACGCGACCATTCCCGGTCGGGCGAAGGGGAGCACGAAGCTGTCGACGACGTGGCCGGCGTTGCCGAGCGAGCTGCCGAAGCGGGGCTGGCCGCTGTCGACGATGAGGACGACATGGCCGTCAGATGCCAGCCGGACGGCCACGGCGACGCCGACGATGCCGCCACCCACGACGACGACTCCGACCTCAGGCGGCATCTAGCCGGCGAGCAGGGGCATCGGGGCGAGTGATCCCGACAGGGACCCCCCCTGCGTCCTCGTCGGTGATCTCAAAGGAGAAAGCCTGCCGGGAACGGGTCGTCGGGATCGAGGAACCAGTTCGCGGTTCCTGTGATCCAGGCCCGGCCGGTTATCGACGGCACGACGGCGGTGGTCTCGCCGATGAGAGTGGACTCGAGAAGCCGGCCTACGAACTCGCTCCCGATCAGCGACACGCTGACAAGATCTGCACCGAGGCCTAGCTCGCCGCGTGCGTGCAATTGAGCCATTCGGGCGCAGGTACCGGTCCCGCACGGGGATCGGTCTATCCATCCCGGATGAATGACCATGGCGTGCGGCGAGCGCCGCGCCGTCGCATCGTCGGCGAGAAGACTGACATGCTGACAGCCGCGGATCGTCGGGCTCAAGGGATGCACCGGCTCGAACTGCTGGTTGACCGCGTGCATGATCGCCAGGCCGGCGTCGATGAGCTCCCGGGCAAAGGCGCGCTCGACGGAGAGGCCGAGGCTGGCGGCAGGAAGGATGGCGAAGAAGTTCCCCCCGTAGGCGATGTCCAGGCTCACGGGCCCGTAGGCGGGAACCTCGACCACCTGGTCGAGCGCCAGAGCGAAAGAGGGCACCATCTTCAGCGTCACTGACTTGGCGCGTCCCGCCTCGACCTCGACCTCAACCGTGACGAGGCCGGCGGGAACCTCGAGCCTGAGGGTGGTGACCGGCTCGCTCACCTTCACCATTCCCGTCTCGACGAGCACGGTCGCGACTCCGATCGTGCCGTGCCCGCACATGGGAAGGCAGCCCGTCGTCTCTATGAACACGACGCCCCAGTCGGCGTCTTGCCTCAGAGGGGGTTGGATGATGGCTCCGCTCATGGCAGCGTGCCCGCGCGGTTCGAACATGAGCAGAGTGCGGAGATCGTCCAACGAGCCCGAGAGGTGCTGCCTCCTCTCCTCCATCGTGGCGCCGGGCAGCGCCGGAACGCCGCCGGTGACCACCCGGGTTGCCATACCCTCGGTATGGGACTCGACAGTGCTGATCACTTGGCGCGAGAGCACGGGGTCACACTATCTGCCTGGTCAGGACGGCCGAGAAGGACGACGGCTCAAGGGCACGCCCCGACACGGTCTCTCGAGCCGGAGATGGGGCCCGGACCGCGGCCTTTCGCACCGGTCACATCGGGACACCGCCGTCCGCACGAAGACCACCTCTTCCGGTCACCCGCTTGACGAAACGATTATGACAATGTCCTGACCGGCTGCGCCGAGGAGCTGCGCAGACCGGACAGGATGCCTCTCAGTTCCGACAAGCGAGGCTCGGCCAACGGCTCCGAGGGCGGTCGTGGCCGACCGAGCGGCCACCCCAGGATCTCCGAGGCGCTCTTCAGTCCGGGCACGTATCCGGAGCTCACGAGGAATTGCATCAGCGGGTACACCGAGTCCCACACGCCTTTCGCCTCGGACCAGTCGCCCTTCTCGGCGGCGTCGTAGATCGCCACGAGCTCGTTCGGGATGACGGTGGCCGTGCCCAGGACCGAGCCTGCCGCCCCCTCGAGGAGCGACGAGAGGTAGAGGGTGTCGAGTCCCACGAAAGTGGAGATGGCGTCTCCGAACTCGTGGATCAGCAGGGCTGTCTGGCCGAAGTCACCGCTCGTGTCCTTGACATATCGGATGTTCGGCTCGGCACGAGCCAGGTCGGCGACCTCGGCGGGGGAAAGGTTGACACCGGTGGCGGCCGGATAGTTGTAGACCATGACGTCGAGACCGACTGCCCGCGCCACCTCCCGGTAGTACCTGACCACCTCGTCATGGGTAAGCGGCTCATAGTAGGGGGCGACGAGCAGGATGCCCTCGGCGCCGAGGCTCTCGGCATGGCGGGAGAGGCTCACGGCCTCTCTTGTCGTCATGGCACCCGTGTGGGGAACGACCGGGACCCGACCTGCGGTCTCGTCGACGACGATCTCCACGACGAGCCGGCGCTCGTCATGACCGAGGGCGGCGAACTCGCCCGTAGAGCCGCACGGCACGATCCCGTGCACACCTCCTTCAATCGTCCGCCCGACCAGCGCCCGCAGTGCAGACTCGTCTACTCCCTCGCCGTCGGTCGTGAACGGGGTGACGACGGCGGCGAGCAGGCCGTGAAGCCGAGACATTGGTCGACAATCTACAGCCGTACGGGAAGAGGTGTCAAGCTGTCGGCTTCTCGGTCGCTTTGGAAAGCGGCAACCAGACTGCAAGTTTCTGGGAGGACACCGCCGCCCCGAAGCTCCCAAGTGGAGGCCTCATTGTCTGGCGAATCCACACGCACCAGACACCTGACGACAACACTCCTTTGTCATTCCATGGGGATCCTCTGTACGACCGCTTGAGAGTCTTATGGTGCGTTCCCAACCTGCTCGTGCGCACCAGCCCGGAAGGCGAGCAAACGCACTACGGAGAGGGTCGGCGCGGGCAGCGAGGGCGACGAGGGGCAGCGTCAAGTAGGAGCCCGCTGCCATCCCTGTCGCAGCCCGTGGCGAGATCGAGGAGCGTAGATCGGGAGCGCCAGATCGCAAAGCGCGGACCCGTGTCCCCACACCAGCGTCAACCGGAACAGAGTCTTCTCCCGCTCTTGCTTGGTACTTGTTCGACCGGGTGCTTTCCGAGGCTGCAACGAGTTCTGGGCGGCAGATGGGACGCGAGTTCGGGCAGCTTCCGAGCGGGTTCAAGTGCGTCGAGCGGAGGACGCCATAGAGTGTCAACCGGTCTGAGGCATGGGCCTCCATCTGCGGCTAACCGTGAACTCAGATGGCGACCGACCCGCTTGGAAGGTCGGGAGGCTCATGGCGCCTCCACTGGCCCGTAGCCTGCCGGAGCTCCTGCCTGTTGCCGCCGGGGTCGCTGCACGTCGCTGCCGACGGGACGTTGTCACCGATGGTCGAGCTCTTGGGCCTAGCATCAGGTGAGGTCGGTTCTTGATGGCAACTCGCCGCTTGCAGGGCGGGGAGCGGTGCTCCAGTACATTGTCGTACGTCGACCGTTGTGGAAAGGTCTTGGTGTGGCGTTCGAAAAGCTCCAGCAGCGAACCACGCTGGACACGGTGGCGGCCGTCCTTCGAAAGGCCATTCTCGAGGGCAGCCTCGGCCCAGGCACTCAGCTGCGGGAAGCGCACATCGCTGCCGAGCTCGGCGTCAGTCGGGCGCCGTTGCGAGAGGCGCTGAGCAAGCTCGAAGAGGAGGGCCTGGTCGTCAAGATGCCCTTCCGTGGGGCATTTGTGGCAGAGGTCGGCCCCAAGGTCGTCGAAGAGATCGCCACGCTGCGGTTGCGTGTCGAACCATTCGCCATCGAGCGTTCGCTGCCTTGGCTGCTCGGAGCAGCTGGGCGGGCGCAGTTCAAGGCCCGGCTCAGCGACTTGAAGCGAGCCGCCAGCGAGGGGGACGTCCCCGGCTGCATCGACGCCCATCTTGGCCTGCACCGGATGTTCTACGAGGCAGCCGACCACAAGCTCCTCATGGATCTCTGGAACAGCTGGGAGTGGCAGCTGCGGCTGTTCCTGGCGGTCGATCTGCGCAGTTTCTCCAACCTACGAGAGGTCGCCCAGGTGCACGTGAGGCTGCACAAGATCATCCAGAGCGGAGACATGGCGGCGATCACCGAGGAGGTCAGGCACCACATCCACGGAGCCACGGAGTCGGGGGCCGGCTCGGTGGGAGAGCAACCGGAGCTCGGCGGGCGACGCAGCTCTGCGACCTGATCGGCTGGGCGGGGCCCTTCGGCGAAGGGTGAGCCAGCCGGGCACGCCACTCCAGAGCTCGACATGGCCGCATACCCTGGTTGCCGGAAAGGAATGGCCGCTGCTCAGCTCAAGTGGGACGGTCCAAGCCGTTCAGCTTCGGACTGGGCGATCGGAGGAAGGCGATGGACTACAGGACTCTCGGGAGATCGGGCCTCAAAGTCTCGGTCATGGCGCTCGGCACGGGGAACTTCGGGGGTGCTGCCGCCGACGCACGCTGGGGCCAGCTCGAGACGCCGGAGGCGCGTCGCTTCGTTGACATGGCTCTCGAGGCGGGAGTGAACTTGTTCGACACTGCCGATGTCTACTCGGGCGGCGCCTCGGAGGCCACGCTCGGGGAGGTCGTCAGGGGTCGGCGAGACGAGCTGCTCATCGCCACCAAGGTCCGGTTCCGCTCCGGGCCAGGTCCCAACGACGTCGGGCTGTCACGCCACCACATCATCACAAGCTGCGAGGCGAGCCTGCGCCGCCTGGGCACGGACTGGATCGACCTCTACCAGGTGCACGAGTGGGACGCCATGACGCCGCTCGAGGAGACCTTGGAAGCGCTGGACGGCCTCGTGCGCACGGGCAAGGTGCGTTATCTCGGATGCTCCAACTACGCCGCCTGGCAGGTCATGAAGGCGCTCGGCATCGCCGAGCGCCGAGGCTTCGATCGCTTCGTGAGCGAGCAGATCTACTACTCGGTGCTCAACCGCGAAGCCGAGCATGAGCTCTTGCCGGCCAGCGTCGAGGAGGGACTCGGCAACCTCATTTGGAGCCCGCTCGCCGGCGGCCTGCTGACAGGGAAGTACCGACGGGACGCACCGGCACCGCCGGTGGGACGTCATCTCTCTGACTGGGGCGAGCCTCCGATCTCCGACTGGGAGCACGTCTACGACGTCATCGACGCCATCGTCTCGGTGGCCGAGGCGCGCGGCACGACACCGGCAAAGGTCGCGCTTTCCTACTTGCTCGCCACGCCTGGAGTCACATCGGTGATCGTCGGCGCCCGCACCGAGGCCCAGCTGAGGGACACCTTGGCGACGCCCGACGTGGAGCTCGAGCGCGACGAGCGGGAACGGCTCGATCGGGCGTCGGCGACGCCGCTGCCGTATCCGGTATGGCACCAGGTGCTCAACGCCTCCGACCGGATGCGACCGATCGATCGTTGGTTCGCCGGGCTCGACCACTCGAGCGGGAGCGACCGGGCCGGGCACTGACCCGGCTCCCCGGAATTGTGCGAGCGAGAAGGGTCGGGATGAACGGGCGTCACGTGAGCTACTCCGAACTCGACCGGGCTGCCGGCGTGCTGGTGGGATCGGCCGCCGGCGATGCCCTCGGGGCCGGCTACGAGCTCGAACTGACCGGCCCGCGAGACCCCGACATGATCGGCGGCGGCCCTTTCGGGTGGGAGCCGGGCGAGTGGACCGACGACACCCAGATGGCGATCTGCATCGCCGAGGAGGCCGCAAGCGGGCAGCTCGACCCGGTCGCGGTCGGCTCCCGTTTCCTCGACTGGTTCGACGGCGGTCCCGTGGACGTCGGCAGCCAGACCGGGGCCGTGCTCTCGGGGAGCGCTTCACCAGCGATGCTTCCCATTGAGGCTGCCGAGTACTTCCGGGCCAATCCGAAACGAGCTGCGGGAAACGGCAGCCTCATGCGCACCGGACCGGTGGCGCTCGCTGGCCTCGGAGACGACTTGCGGCTCAGCGAGCTGGCGAGGAGCGTGTCCGAGCTCACTCACGCCGATCCCCTCGCAGGCGACGCCTGCGTGCTCTGGTGCGTGGGCATCGACCGGGCGATCCGGCAAAGCCGCCTCGACGGTGTGCGTGACGGGCTGGCCCTTCTCCCCGACGAGCGACGGGGGCTCTGGGCCGATGCCATCGCCAAGGCCGAGACGAGGGCGCCTTCGTCGTTCAACCCGAACGGCTACGTCGTGACGGCCTTCCAGGCGGCGCTGGCGTCGGTCTGGCAGACGCCCATTCCCGCCGTGCAGCCGTGCCGGCACCTGCAGGAGGCCTTGCGAGCGGCGGTCCGGGTCGGGCACGACACCGACACCGTCGCCGCCATCGCCGGCTCCCTGCTCGGAGCCCGGTGGGGCGCGACGGCCGTCCCCGTCGCCTGGCAGGCGCTGCTTCACGGCTGGCCCTCGTATCGTGCAGCGGATCTCGTGAGGCTCGCGGTGCTCGCCGTCTCTCGAGGCAGGGACAACCCGACCACGGGGTGGCCGTCGCGCGAGGACATGAGCGCCTACTACGGGGCCGCCTTCCCGGCTGCTCCTATAGCCAGGGCGCTCGAAGACGACGACGGCGTGGTCCTGGCGAACTGGAGCGGTGCCGCCGATGTCGAGGCCGATGTCGCCCTCTCGTTGTGCCGGGTCGGGCGCCACCAGATCCACGTGCCGCAGCGCGTCGAGGTTCGCCTCCTCGACGAGGATGCCCCCGAGGTCAACCCGAACCTCGAGTTTCTCCTCGCCGACATGGCCGGGGCGATCACCTCGTGGAGGGATGCGGGCAAGACGGTCCTCGTGCACTGCGTGCAAGCCGAACGGCGCACCCCCGCCGTCGCTGCCGCCTACCTGGCCAGCCGCCTTCGCATCTCAGGCGACGACGCCTTCGCCCGCGTGCAGCGGGTCCTGCCCCGCGCCCGGGAGAACCCGGCGTTCCGCTCCGCCCTGGAGCGGCTCTGGCCCTAATGGTCCGTCGGTGAAGAGAGCTGGTGGAACACCCTAAGAGGTGAGCGAGCCTCTTGCCGAGGAGAGGTGCGTCGGCGTGACCCCCGGTCAGCGACCGGCGAAGTGGTGCGCCACGGCGGCGAACGCCTCCTTGGGCTCCCAGGCCATGTCCGGGTAGACGATCCCGTGGCGCCCTTCGGGCAAGGACTTCACGAGTGACATGGAGTCCATGTCGAGGTCGTAGCGAGGATCGTCGTCGGTGTAGGCCCCGGGAGTCACGAAGGTCGACAGGAGGGCACCGGCCACCCCTGAGCGTTCGAGCTCGTCGAGGGTATCGGCGAGCTCGCGGGCCTGCATGGCTTCGTCACGCTGGAACACCCCCTTCAGGCGGGGCCGGACGAAACGCCCGATCAGCGGTCGCGTGTGGAGCCACAGCCGGGTGGTGTCGATGACCCCGAACCCCAGGGTGCCGGAGCTCTCGGCACCACGGTAGGTGCGCATCCCGAACTCGGTGACGATCACAGGCTTGCCCGTTGACAGGAAGGGTTGGAGCATCTCTACGTAGCGGTCCTTGGTCCGGGCCCCGCGGTAGTGATCGACGCCCACGTAGTCGAAAGGCCCCCAGTCCACCTGCTCGAAGGTGAGCGAGGCGTAGGTGAGCGGGCCATCGAACACGGCGCGCAATCTGGGCACCAGGACAGCCAGGTACTCATCGAGCTTCCCGTTGTTGAGCAGCGCCGGGTCTCCCTTGAGGCGTTGCAGACGCTCGGTCACGCTTTTGCCAGCAACCAGCCCGGGTCCGAAGAGCGTGAGCTCGCTGCCGGCGACGAAGACCACACGCCCCGGATGGTCCGTGTACAGCGGTGTTGCCGCCTCGGCCGCTGCGACCAGTCGGGCCGCGGTCTCCTCCAGCGAGTACTCGAAGAAGGCCGGGGAGAACCACACCTCGAGCCCGAGTCCGAGCGCGATCCCAGCGACAACCGTCATCGGTCCGACGTCGCTGCCCACGATCCGCACGGCGTTGGCGTGCAGGTCGTCCCGGACGATCTCGAGTTCGCGCCGCACCACCGACATGTCGAGTGCCGTCGGGCGCGTCGAGATGGCATAGCCCGGGCCGCGGAACACGGTTCCCGTGTCGTAGTGGACTCCCTGGTGCTGCACGGCGCCTCGATCCTCGCGCCCAGCCGCTTAAGCCACGCGGATCACGTCGTAGGGCCCCGTCGCGCCGGTCACGCCTGTAGCTTGCTCAACCTTCTGGCGCCTATGGCTCAACCGCGAGGGACCACGGCCAGTTCAGCCCGGTAGCGGGCCCGGTGATGGTCCTGGCTGGCACCGGTGAGCCCGACCTGGTCAACTGCGCCTTTGTCAACTCGACTACCTCATCGGCACCCGCGTTAGGCACCCACAGGTCACCCGTGCTGTCGAGGGCTAGGTCGCCTGGATTTAGCAACCCGTATGGATCTGACCGGGTCGGTCTTGGGTCGATCGTGACCCGTGGCGTCGGGAACCCAGATTTGGCGAGCTGGGCTTTGGCGAACTCGACGACTGTGGTTCCGCCGTAATTGGCGGTCCACATGTTCCCGGCGGAGTCAAAGGTGGGCCGGCACGGCCCGTACAGGTTCTCCGAGGCGATGGTGACCCGTGGGGCCGGCGATCCCGACCTGGCGAGCTGTGCCTTGGTCCACTCGTACACGAAGACGGACGGGCTGCCGTCCCACAGGTTGCCGGAGGGGTCAAATGCGATGCTGCACTTGTTGGCGCCGAGGGTGACCACGGGCTTCAAGGAGCCCGATTGGGCCAGCTGGGCCTTGCTGAACTCGACCACCGTGTTGTTGCCGCCTACCCACAGGTCGCCCGAGGGGGAAAAGGCGTCGCCATCCGGGGCGACAACCGAGATCGTGACGGTGGGGACCGGGGAACCCTTGGCAAGATCGGCCTGGCTGTACTCGGTCACCGTGTTGCTGGAAGTGTTCGCCACCCAGAGGTCGCCGTAGCGGTCAAAGGCGACGCTGCCAGGGTTGTCGATCCCAGCAGTGATCACGAGTTCCGGGCGTGCATCACCGGTCGCGCCCGGCCGGTAGGCGGTGACGGAGCCCTTCCCATGTCCCCCAGCCGCGTTACTTGACCCGCCGTTGGCCACGAAGATCGTCCCAGGCGCGGGGCCGGCAGCCTTCCGCTCTATCGAGGTGCGCGCGGCTGCAGCGGGCGGAGCGCTCAGGGCCGTGCTCGCCATGAGTGGCAGGGAGATCGCCCCCAAGGCAAGGAAGGAACAAACAATGACCAGCCGGCTCTTGCGCACAGCGCCACCCCCATCAAGGGCCTGTGCCCTTGCCCCGATACGTGCCGTGACCAGCAATCATTTCACAGCTCCTCACTGCGCACAACGGTCGAGTGTTGACGCTGTTCTGCCGAAACAAGGGATGATTCGTCAAATATGCCCCTTCTTCCTCGGGGCCAACGCTCTGCGCGGATCCGCCCAGACAGTAGGAGAGCTAGCGCCGCACCAACTCGAAACATGCGGAGTCCGTTTCCAAAGCCGGACGTCCAAAGCGGACGCCTCAGAGGCCAGCGCATCAGGAACGTCGATCCGAGCGACGGGGAGACGAGAGCGAGCGACGGGGAATGAGGCGCCGATGAATCGATCTGTCACCCTGGTCAATCCAATCGAGACGTTTGGGACGCACTTAGGGCACTGACCGATCCGCGGGCGATATGTTGAGCAGGCCGTCCAGCCAAGCACCGGGCTGGGAGCTGGATCGGTCGAGTCAAGGAGAAACGATGGAGCGGATCATCTCGTTGGCAGGCGGGCGAAAGCTGCATCTCGAGGTGGAGGGGGCTGACCATGGCGAGGTCGTCTTGGTTCACAACGGTACGCCCAACTCGCGGCTCCTCTTTCCCGCTCATGTGGTCGACGCTGAAGCCCGAGGTATCCGGCTCGTCGGTTACGACCGACCGGGCTACGGCGGCTCTAGCCGACAGATCGGGCGTAGCGTCTCCGACGCCGTCGATGACGCCCGAGCCATCGCTGCCGCGCTGGGCGTAGACCGGATGCTGACCTGGGGCATCTCTGGCGGCGGTCCGCACGCCTTGGCATGCGCTGCGCTGGCCCCGGACCTTATCGTGGCCGCCGCCTCGCTGGCGTCGCTCGCGCCGTACGGGGCACCGGGATTGGACTTCTTTTCCGGGATGGGCGAGCTCAACGTCGAGGACTTTCAGCTTTTGATCAACGATCCTCCGGCCTTCGAGGCCAAGGCAAGTGCCGAACGCGACGAGTTGCTTCAGGCGACACCCGAGGGCCTGCTCGAGCAGTGGGGATCGCTCCTCTCGGACGTCGACGCCGGTGCGGCGACTGGCGATCTAGCCGAATATCTGATCGACGCCATGCAATCGGGTCTGGCCCCCGGCCCGGGGGGTTACATCGACGACTCGTTTGCCTTTGTGCGACCCTGGGGTTTCGAGCCGTCGGACATCAAGGTTCCGGTCCTTCTGTGGCAGGGCCGGGAGGACCGCTTCGTGCCCTTTGGTCACGGCGAGTGGCTCGCGGCGCAGATCCCTGGAGTCGAGGCGCATCTGAGCGACAACGACGGTCACGTAACTCTGATGCAGAAGGTCGGCGACATCCACGACTGGTTGGTGCGGCACCTTCGCTGATGCTTAATCTGGCGTGCAAAACGACGCCCGTTGCACCCAGGACTCGGAGATCGAATCGCCACAGACTCGGCAGGGCCGATCGGCCGCCGCACCCGTAGTCGTGGTCGAGCGGCCCAGCCTTGTGCGCGGGTGTGCTTCGGCGCGTTGTTATGCGCTGGCGCCGGGCGTCGTTACTGCGCGGTGACCGGGCGTCCTCGCTGCTCCGATCGTTGCCCGGTCGACACTGGCACTTCCGGGCGGCCTGGGGCACTCCTAGCCACGCCAGGTGTGAATGGCTTGCAGCGGAGTGCGTTCGGGCTCGGGAGGCAATTGGTCACCGAATATCTCGCCCAGAAGGGTGTGGACGACAGGGTGGAGTCGCTCTTCTGCGAAGCGGTCCCAGTCGTCTTCCGACTCCCACACGTCGATGTAGCGCAGCCCTCCTTCGGGGCGCTCGACCGCGATGTGGACGATCAGACCCTTCGGCGCTTCGTCTCCGAGGCCATCGGTGATCCGCTTGTAGAAGCCCGCGTCAATCGGGACATCTTGTGTGAAGGCGTAAGTCATCGGGTTCCCCCCATTTCTTCCGAATCATATTCGGGTTAATATTGGAAGAGATGGCCGAGGAAGTCAAGAGACGCCGTTCCTACGACGCAACGAAGCGTCGTGAGCGCTCGGCCGAGACACGGCAGGGGATCCTGAATGCGGCACGGGCTTTGATCCTTGAGCGGGGATACCGGGCCACGACGATTGCTGGGATCGCAGCCCAAGCGGAAGTGAGCATCGACACCGTCTACGAACTGGTGGGGCGCAAGCCGGTCATCCTTCGGGAGTTGATCGAGCAGGCGATCTCGGGGACCGATCGGGCAGTTGTGGCCGATGAACGGGAGTACGTGAAGGAAATGCAGGCGGCCGCTGACCCGGTCGAGAAGCTCGCGATCTATGCCCACGCCGTTCTTGACATCCAGGCGCGGATGGCACCGTTGCACCTCGCCCTCCGGGATGCCTCCTCGACCGAGCCCGAAGCCGAGGAAGTCTGGCGAGAGATCAGCGAACGTCGTGCTGCCAACATGCGCAGGTTGGTGATGAGTATCAAGAGCACAGGTCGTCTGCGGTCCGATCTGGCCGTCAACGATGCGGCGGACATGATGTGGGCCACGAACAGCGCCGAGCTGTACATCATGTTGACCGTCGACAGAGGCTGGTCTCCCCAACGCTATGAGCAGTGGTTGGCAGACTCATGGTGTCGCCTACTTCTGCCCTAAGAGTGCCGCCCGTTGCCGGGTGCCGTGTGCCCCTCGCGCCCCCTGAAGAGTGCTTGTGCTAACTCTCGCGAATCCGCCCGGAAAATAACGTCGGCTTGGGTTCGGCTCTCGTCGATCTGAGGCCACGCCTTCTCCACCCGGTGCGACGCCGAGTCGATCGGTGTTCGCCGGCGGACCTGGCGCGACGCGTCTCGAGAAGCCAGATGGATCAATCTGAGCTCCTAGGCGGCTGCTCAAGCGTGCCTGAGTTCGTCCTCCGTCGACTCTCGGCGACGCCCAGTGCGACGAAACAAGGCGGGCCGAGAGCATGAAAGCTCGGATAGTCGGGGAAGCCTCCATAGACAAAGACGACCGTATGCTCGCCGGGCCCTGCCGCGAAGAGTCGACGTTCCGCACGATGATCGGTGTCACGCCCGCGAATGATGGCGAGGGCCGGACTGTCAGCCGCGACAGCTACAACTCGTGGAGCATCCATACGTTCGGCTCCCAGTAGGCGCCGATGCCGTCGCGAACGCGGAGGGGTGCGAGCCCAGACGGGAACACGTACTCTCCGTCCTCCGGGAAGGTCATCTCGGTCCACCCCTCCCATTCGGTCACCGGGGCCTCGATCTGGAGCGACCGTGGCTCGGACCGCAAGACGGTCGCGCCCAACCGAGCGTGCACCCGCAGCCAGGGGTCGAGTGGCAGCCCGTCCGAGCGCTTCCAGGCGGCGTACCGGTCGATCGGGGTGAGCGGGTAACGATCCTTCCAGCTCGGGCGGACGGGAGCCACGAGAGGCGCGAGATCGGCCTCACGGGCAGCGGCTGCCATCGCCTCGATGACAAGACGGCTCAGGCCTCGCCCTTGCTGGTCCGCCGTCACCTCGGCTGCAAGGGCTGAGAGCGCGGTTGGTGGGCGCGGGTCGTCAATCGCGCGCAGCCCGACTGCGTCGATTCCTGCAGGAAGGTCTTCGAGCGAACCGTCCCATCGGAAGGGGATCGTTCTCCCTCGAGCGACGATGCACTCCATGTCCGTGTCGTAAAGGAGCACCTGGAAACGCGCGTGTCGCGGAACTAGCGCTCCAAAATACCTGCCGGTGTGGTTCCCGTGGTTGTTGTACTCAGGCCATACGCCCTCGAAGAGGGAGCGCGCCCGCTCCCAGAGTTCCGGGCGCTCCTCGGCCGTGAACACGTCGATCGATGACTCGCGTAGCGGAGGAATCGCTTCCATCGGCCACATCTTGGCCTGCGCAGGCGTACCGCGTCATCCGTCTTCTGAGCCGTCCCGTCGAGCGCACAATCCCGTCGAGCGCACAATCCCGTCGATCTGCATCGGCCGCGCCTACTCAATGAGTGCGAGGTGGCAGCGCAGACGAAGCGGGGATCCTGCCGGCATCTGGTGGATCACCTGCTTCGCGGTGGACAGCCGGCATCGGCGCATGGGCGCCGGCTCGGCTCTACTCCATGCCGCCGTCGGCTTCGCCCACCTTCACGGTGCAACGGCCGTAGAGGGCCACCCGGTCGACGTAGCCGGCCTTCGAGCAGAGCGCGTGTCCGGTTCCTCCCTCTATACAGGCACGAAAGCAATGTTCGCTGCTGCTGGCTTCGTCGAGGTCGCCCGCACTGCACCGACACGACAAGTCATGAGGCTGTCACTCCGAGGACGTCTCCAGCTGCAGAACGATCCGTCGCGCGCCCAGAGCCCCCTTTCGGCCTGAGTGCCGGATTCGGTGTTCCGGCCGCCTTGGCGGTGGTAAATGTGACGTCGTGGAACAAAGGGTCAGTCTCATTACGCTGGGGGTGTCGGACCTACGCCGTGCGCGCTCCTTCTACGAGGCACTCGGCTGGGGTGGTGCTCAGCAGCCGGACGAAGAAGTCTGCTTCTTTCAGGCTGGTGGAATCGTTTTCGCTTTGTGGACTGCCCTGGGAGGCCACGGTGCTCCGGGGATAGAGCTCGCTTACAACGTTCGGGCGCCCGAGGAGGTCAACGAGGTACTGCTTGAAGCAGAGCGCGCCGGGGGTTCGATAGTCCGCCGAGCCGCCATTGCCGTCTGGGGTGGTTTCACTGGGGCTTTTGCTGACCCGGACGGCTACGTCTGGGAAGTGGCGCACAATCCCGGCTGGACGGTCGCCGATGACGGCTCCGTACACCTGTAGCACCGAACGTTCCTTCTCGAACTCGTCTCGTCAGACGCCGATGAACCCGGAATCGGCAGGGCGCTCACGTCCCGGTGCTCGACCAAGAACCGTCGCTCGGTCGCGGTTCGTCACGCCGCTTCACGAAGACCAAGAGCATGCAGATGGAATCTTCGGTCGCCGCTGCGATCCGATTGCCTCGGCTGCCTCAGGCCTTGACGCAGGTGTACGTTCCGTACACCGATCCATCGAAGTCCACGGTCGCGATCTCAAACCCGGCAGCGCTGAGCATCGGCTCGAACAGCCAGCGAAAGGTGCTGTGCTCGGTGCGGATGTGCTCGGCGAAGTCCTCGCGCGTGTACCCCCGCGTGGGATCAGTGGCGGCGTGGCCGAACCAACGCGCAAACACCGCTTCGGCCCGGGACGGCTGAAAGTCGTAGATCAGATCGCGCAATCGCAAGACGCCGCCGGCTCGCATGAATGCCGCGATGCGAGTCAGCGCCAGCGCCTTCCAGAAGTCCGGAAGCTGGTGCAGGGCGTTCCTTGTGTACACAGCATCCGCTGGCGGCCCGGCGTGCTCGTAGCTCAGGAACCCCGCCTGGATGCAATCGAGGTTGTCGAGGGCCAGCTCACTTGCCCGGTTACGCAGCGCCTTCAGCATCGCCGGTGAGACGTCGACAGCGATCACCTTTCCGAAGTCACGAGCTGCGCGCAGCGCGAATTGTCCGGTCCCCGCGCCCAAATCGACGACGGTGGAGTCCTTGCCAAGACCGCTGCCAGAGAGCACAGCGAGGTCCTCGGCGGGATCGGGGCGGCCTTGCTTGTCATCGAAGCCGGACACGAACGCGGGGTCAAGGTGCTCGTGACCGGCATGGGCCAGCTCGTCGATCGTCCATGGTGCGGTCATGTTGTTGATTCTCGCGCTGCCGCTCTGGTAGCGGTGTGTCCGAGTCGACGACGCTGCCGGCTTCGGGTATCCGCCGCGGCCAGCGTTTCGGCACCCGAAACCGTCCGTCGATAGGGGCGGTTCCGACGTCGCCACGTGGTTGGATGCCGCCGAGCGCCGAGTGGGGCGATCTGCGCACGCCCGGACCGCGGTCAGCCGCGAGGTTTGACGGCCCCCGCTGCTTTTCTTGCAAGAACAATCCGCGCCGCAGACGTCCGGCCTGCGATCATCACTACATGAGCACCGTCAGCGCCGAGTCCGCCGGAATCAGGGCCACCGGCTTGACCAAGTCCTACGGCTCGGTCCAGGCGGTCCGCGGGATCGACCTCGTGATCGCGCCCGGCGAGACCGTCGCACTGCTCGGCCCGAACGGCGCGGGCAAGACGACGACAATCGACATGGTGCTCGGCTTGACCCGCCCGGACGCCGGATCGGTTTCCGTCTTCGGGGTCCCTCCGGCGACCGCCGTGAGGTCGGGCCTTGTAGGCGGGATGCTCCAGACCGGGTCGCTTCCCGACTGCTTACGTGTTCGCGAGCTGATCTCGCTCGTCGCCTCGTACTACCCGCAGCCTCTTGATGTCGAGGATGTGCTTCGACGCACGGGGCTCAGCGACCTCGCAGGGCGTTGGACGACGAAGCTCTCCGGCGGGCAAGCGCAGCGGGTGCGCTTCGCCACGGCCCTTGTCGCCAATGCCGATCTCTTGGTGCTCGACGAGCCGACTGCTGGCATCGACGTCGAGGGTCGACACGAGTTCTGGGAGGTGATGCGCGGAGTCGCTGCAGAAGGAAAGACCGTCGTATTTGCTACCCACTACCTCGAAGAGGCCGATGCGTTCGCGGACCGGATCGTGCTCATCGCCCGTGGGTCCATTGTCGCCAACGGGCCGGCCACCGAGATCAAGGCGAAGGCGGGGTCTCGAACGGTCCGGGCGACGCTGCCGGTGGTCGACATCTCGTCACTTCGCGCCCTGCCCGGCGTGATGAACGTCGAGCGCCACGGTGAGACGGTGGTGCTTTCGTGCTCGGACGCCGACGTGGCGCTCCCGGCACTGTTGGCAACGTTCCCTGAGGTGCGCGACGTCGAAGCACGCGGCGGAAGCCTCGAAGAAGCATTCCTCGAGCTGACAGCCGAGCCGGTCGACCCTCGTCCCGAGGAGGTGACTGAATGAATGCGGCCACACACGTGCGCTACGAACTTCTCCGGACCGTGCGCAATCGCCTGATGTGGGCGCTCTCTTTGGCGCTTCCACTCGTCGTTTACTACGCGGTCGCTACGGGCAACCGTCATGCATTCGTCTACGCCGCGGGTGTCTCCTTTCCTCTCTACTTCATGACCGGGATGGCGGCCTATGGCGCGATGTTCGCCGCCATCGGACCCGGTGCCCGGCTCGCGCGTGACCGCGCTCGGGGCTGGACCCGCCAGTTGCGGATCACGCCACTGCGGGTCCGCACCGACTACCTCGCGAAGACGCTCGCCGCCTACCTCGTGACGCTACCCGCGCTCATATTGGTCTTCCTGGCCGGCGCAACGCTTGGGGTGCGCCTCAACGTGGCGCAGTGGTTAGAGATGAGCGGCCTGCTTCTTGTTGGCTTGGTGCCGTTCGTCTTGATGGGCCTCATCTTGGGTCACCTGATCGCGACGGACGCCCTCGTGCCAGTCATGGGCTGGCTCGTCGTCTTCTTCGCCCTCTTCGGCGGCGCGTTTGGGAGCTTGTTCAACAGCGGAGCGATGCTGACCGTCGTCAAGCTGCTGCCCTCCTACTGGCTCGTGCATGCCGGCGCGGCCGCGCTCCTCCACGGGGACTGGCCGGCAGAGGCATGGATCGTGCTCGCCTGCTGGACCGCCGCGCTCATCCCGCTTGCCGTCCTCGCCTACCGGCACGACACCGGCGAGGCTTGAGCACGACAAGACTGATACAGAGCAACGCAAGCCGCCACCTCAACCACGCCCTTCACATGGCGGCGGTTACCCAGATCCGCCACCGCCACAGCGAAGGGCGTGCCTACTACGAGCGCAAGGTGGCCGAGGGCAAGGGTCACAGGGAAGCCCTCGGCTGCCTCAAGCGGCGCATCAGCGGCGCGCTCTACGCCTGCATGGTGGAAGACGCAGACGGGACGGACGGCTGCTCGAGCGAGGCCCGGGAGGGCAATCGGGGAACGACTCTGTCTCCAGCGCGGCCGGCTCACACCCCGAGACACAGGCTCTTCGGACAAGCCACTCCCGGACCCGCCGTCAGGCTAGGACAACGTCACGCACGAACCGGAGCAAAGTGGCGCAGGCATCGACGAGAATCACCGCGACGACCCGGAAGATCGCTCGAAAAGCGTCTTGACAAACAAATAGGACTCGTTCGGTCGCTTCCGGCCCATCGAGGCAAGCTGTTGTTCGGTGCGGCAATCTGTCCCGAGACGCGACTCAGGTCAGGTTGGCGAACACGGGCGCGAGCTGATCGAGGGTGTCGATTGTGTGTGGCCAGGGCCATATCTCTACCCTGGTTACGCCGATCTCAGCGAAGCTCGCGATCGTTTCTGTGATCTGGTCGATCGAGCCCGTTATCGCCACTCCGAAACCCGTCGCCTCAGCC
The DNA here is from genome assembly GCA_052146595.1 of Acidimicrobiales bacterium. GTDB lineage: Bacteria > Actinomycetota > Acidimicrobiia > Acidimicrobiales > Bog-793 > Fen-455. The sequence continues at coordinate 595 of JBKQMT010000057.1, read as the reverse complement.
GATTTCGCGTCACCGGGCTCGACGAACACGCCCACTGACCTGCCGATCGAGGACGGGTCCCGCCCGATCCCCTCGCAGATCCGATCCAACTGCTCGGTCATCGCACTGAACGCCTCCGGCAAGCTGCTCGATACCGCATAGGCACTCCAGATGTCGCCGTGAGCGGCCGCCGCGGTCATCGTGCGCGCCGAATGCCCGCCCATCATCAGCGGCACCCGGCCGGGTCGGGGCCCACGCGGTCGTACCTCGGCGCCCTCTGCCCGATGGAACTCGCCGTCGAAGCTCACACCTGACTCACCGCGCAACAGAGGCACGATGATCTCCAGCGCCTCCAGATAACGCGACACCGTCTTGTCGGCCGGATACCCGAAGTCTTTGAACGCCCCAGTCCCATGACCTGCGCCGAGACCGAGTACGAAACGCCCCCCTGAGATCTCGTCGAGCGTCTCGGCGGCATGGACGACCACGCCCGGGTTGTGCTCCAGCGCCGACATCACCCACGTCCCCACGCGCACCGTCGAGGTGGTCGCCGCCACCGCCCCGGCCATCGTGAGGCACTCCCACCAGCCACGGGCACCCGGCCAGTCTGGAACTC
>JBKQMT010000056.1:0-4484 GCA_052146595.1 Acidimicrobiales bacterium | reverse complement strand
CGTTGGGTGAGCGGTAAAGCTCGGCCGATACTCCGCCGAACTCATCGGTCTCTCCCCAGGGCGGAACCTCGGACCTCTGCAACTCGACGTGCCCATCTCTCTGGTTGAAAACGGTCGTTTGCATGATGTGCGTGACTCCTATCAATACTTGAATGGTCGCGGCTCTCTGACCGGACAATTACGGGCTATTTGTCCCGGTGCGCCTCTTCGCCGGCGCGTTGACCGGATGTATGGGTGGCAGACCTCGTAACACTGCTGCAGCGTTTCTCGCGACGCCTGTGCGAAGAGCTATTACCGAACTGTCCGCGAGGTAGGCCATGTGCGGGGTGGCAATCACCGACGGGTGCGTGCGTAGCACGTGGCCCGGAGGCAGTGGTTCCTGATCGAAGACATCCAGTCCGGCACCACGTACATGGCCGGCATCAATGGCACGCACCAGTTCGACAAGATCTATCAAATCGCCCCGCGCAGTGTTGACGATGATGACGCCGTCTCGCATTGTTGCGAGGGTCTCTTTGCAGATGATGTGCCGTGTCTCGGTAGTGAGAGGACAGTGCAGAGACAGGAAGTCGCATCTTTCCAGCAGGGGGAGCAAGTCGCTTCTCACGATGCCGGCCGCCTCCATCTCTTCCGAGGCGATGTACGGGTCGTTCGCCCACACCTCGAGACCCATTGCCTGGGCCCGGCGCCCGACAGCTTTGCCGATGTTGCCCCAGCCTACGAGTCCGAGCACTCGACCCTGCAGGGCGACTGGGACAAACGGGTCGTCGGCGGTGCGCCACCCGTCGGCCTCGAGCCGTTGCGTGTAGGCCCGAAGCTCTCTCGCCAGCGCAAGCAGCAGCAGCATCGTATGGTCGGCCACCGTGTCCGCCGCATAGCTCGGTACGTTCGCAACCCAGATGCCGGCCGCGGTGGCCGCCGCGACGTCGACGTTGTCCACCCCGACGCCGTAGCGCGCCACGAGCAGACACGAGCTCGCCCGCCGCAGGACGCGGGCGGTGATCGGAGTGAGCTCGACCAGGATCACCTCGGCTTCGGGAAGCAGGGGTTGATCGAGCACATGTTCCTCGTCCCACACCGGAGACTCGCAGACGAAAAGGGTTCCCCCCGCCTCCTCGATGATGCCTCGTTCGAGACCGTGGTCGCGATATGAAGAATCGAGAAGAAGCGTGAGATGACTAGGCATCGTCGGGTGCTCTCAAACTCTGGGCTGGGCGTGAAAACGCGTGGGCGGGCGTCGAGCTGGCGAGGGAGCGGTCAGCCCACTTTCGGCGGCCTGGTCGGCCCAATGCCGACACCCAGCTCGATGAGGGCGACCTCGATCTCGTCGAGGTCCTCGTCGCTGAGGGAGAGCCTGGCGGCGCCGATCCAGCCGTCCACCTGGTCAGGTGAACGAGACCCGACGATGGCGGCGGTCACGCCGGGCCAGCTCAGCACCCAGGCGATGGCGACGGAGGCGACGGTGCCGTCGTGGCGGGCGGCTATGGGACGAAGCCGGTCCCTAAAGGCCAGGTTCCGCTGCAGCGCCGGCGGGGTGAAATGGGAGAACTCGATGTGCCAGCGACGCCAGTCGCGGCTGTCCATGAGCTCCAAGCGTTCGAAGGAGAAGCTGTCGCTGAGCAGACCGGCCTGCATCGGGCTGTAGCAAAGCACGCCCGTCCCGTTCTCGGCGCACCACGAGATGAGCTCGGCGCCGGCACGGCGGTCGATCAGGGAGAGTGGCAACTGCAGCGAGTCCACGTGGCGGATCTTCTCGCAACGTTCGAGCAGGGAGATGTCGAAGTTGGAGACAGCTCCGGCCCTGACCTTGCCCTGGTCGATCAGGCGACCCATCTCTTCCCAGGAGTCCTCGACCGCCACCCCTTCGCGGTCTGGCCAGTGGAATTGGTAGAGGTCGATCCTGTCGGTGCCGAGGCGCCGGAGGGAGTTGTCGCACTCCTGGCGGATCGAGTCGGGACGCAGGCATCGGAGGGGTTCACCGAATATGTCCGAGTCGGACCAGCGCAAGCCGCACTTGGTGAAGATGAGCGGGCGCTCGCTCTCGGAGACACCTGCGATCGCCCGCCCGACCATCTCCTCGGAATGACCCCTGCCGTAGACGGCGGCGGTGTCGATCCAGTTCACTCCGTGCGCGATCGCCCGGCGCAGTGAGCGGACCGAGGAGGCGTCGTCCTGCGCGCCCCAGTTGTACTTCCACTCGCCCCCACCTATCGCCCAGCTGCCGGCCCCGACCACGCTGATGTCGTAACCCGTCCGGCCGAGCCGTCGAGTCGCCAATGTTGTCATTCGGGGGCCTCCTTGAGTGTGGTGGTTGATGTCGCGGGACACTCCGAGTCATGCACGCGGTGCGTCGCAACGGTCACTTCGACGTTCGCTTCGACCGAGACCTCGGTGACAGTTCCCGGCGCAGACTGGGATATCTCGCGCCGATAGCTCTGCACCATGAGCTCGATGAGCTCCTCGAGGGTGATATCGCTCAGGTTCTTGTCCAGGGTCACGCGGCCTTGCTGGATCACATTGACGCGATCGCAGATCTCGAACAGGTGGGTGTAGTTGTGGTCGATCACGATGACCGAGATGTCCGTCTGGCGGCACAGCGACTTGACCAGCTGGATGATGAGCGACGTCTCCTTGGCGCCCATGGCCGCCAGCGGCTCGTCGAGAAGCAGGATCTTTATGCCCTTTTCCTGGGTGGCGCGGGCGACGGCGATGGCTTGGCGCTGCCCACCGGACAGCTTTGCGGCCGGGACGTCGACGGAAGGGACGTCGACCCCGATGTCGTCCAGGTACTGGCGCGCGGCGTCGCGCATGGACCGGTTCTTGAGGAACCGGAACCAGCCGCCACCGGTGTACTCCCGGTTGAGAAAAAGATTGTGGTAGACGCTCAGCTCGTCCACCAGCGCCAGGTCCTGGAAGACCGTCTCGATGCCGTGATGGCGGGCGTCCTGGACCGAGCGAAACCGAACCTCTTTGCCCTCAATGTAGATGCGACCGTGGTCCGGCTTGTAGAACCCGGTGAGGATCTTGACCAGAGTGGACTTGCCGGCACCGTTGTCGCCGACCAGGCCGAGGATCTCGCCCCGGCGCAGGTGCAGGTCCACGCTCCGCAGCGCGGTCACGGGGCCGAAGCTCATGGCGATGTCCTCGATCCTCAGGACGTCGTCGGCGCCGGAAGGATCTCTCGTCTCGGCTCGGTCTTTGGTCTCGACCTCCGGCATCATTGGCGCGTCTCCACCTTTCTTCGTCGGCCGAAGGTCGCTTCGAGGGCACGGGCGAACGACCCGTGCCCGGCTCCTCTGATGCTCGCCCTTTCGATCTGGACGTTGAGGACCATGGCGACGAGGATGGCGATCCCGAGGATCAGGTCGTAGGCGAACGAGCTGACGCTGATGACGTGGAAGCCGTCCTCGAGGATGCCCAGCACGATCGACCCGATGGTCGCACCGATCATGGTCCCGCGCCCTCCGGTGAGGGCGGTCCCGCCGATGACCGCGGCGGCGATGCCGTAGAAGGTGAAGGTCAACCCGGGCGTGTCGGGGTCGATGCTTCCTATGTGATAGCCGTCGAGGATGCCGATGAGCCCGCCTATGAAGGCGCACAGCACGAAGCACCAGATCTTGGTGTAGTCGACCTTGATTCCCGACTCCCTGGACGACTCCGAGTTACCCCCCACCGCGACGGTGTGCAAGCCGAAGGTCGTCCTTCGCAGCATCACGTGCAAGAGCAAGAGGGCGGCGAGCGCCCAGTAGGTCTCGGCCCAAACGGCTCCGCCCAACCAGAGCACGATAGTCCCCGAGCCGACGGGGTTCGCCGGAGCCCCGTTGGACGAGATCAGGATTATGCCCTCGAGGGCGAAGGTCACCCCGAGGGTCGTGATGAACGACGGTACGTGGAGCTTGAAGGTGACAAGACCGTTGAACCACCCGATCCCGGCGCATATCACCAGCGTCAGGACGATGGCCAACCCGAGGGGGACGGAATGGTTGTAGAGGTACTCGACGACGAAGGGCGAGAGCACGTAGACCTCGCCCACCGAAAGGTCGATCTCTCCGAGGATCAGGATCGGGACCTCGGCGAGGGCGAAAAAGGCAATGGGTGCAATGAAGGCGGCCAACGCCTCGGCGTTGGCGCTCGTAAAGAAGTAGGGGGAGTCGATGGTGAAGAAGAGGATCAGTGCGAGGGCGACAGCTGAGACAACCAGCTCCTGCAGGTGCAGGTCCACGAATCGCCGCAGCCCCGATGGGGGCAGGTGACCGGAGTCCTGGGCACTCGGGGCTTGAGCATTCGCCGCCGGAGACGCCGCGGAGGCCGGGGCGGTCGGGGAACTCGGGGAGACGGCACCACTGTCGAGCTCCGGGCTCACACCTTGATCTTGTCGCATCTGCCTCACTGACACCTGTCGAGAAAGGGACCGGAAAGCCCTGTCGAACCACCGATGATTTAGTGCCTATGGAAGATCATCTGGAAAGTATAGGAGTCGCCGC
>JBKQMT010000055.1:0-4282 GCA_052146595.1 Acidimicrobiales bacterium | reverse complement strand
CGCGTGGGACACGTGGGAAGCCGCACTCAGCGAGCGGTGGAGCCGCGACCACCGGAGGAACCGGGGCTGGTTCGCGCGTGCCAGTGCTGCGCATCCGCGAGGACGACGTCGCGCGGATCGACCTCATCGACTCATGCCCGAGCTGAGTGACGCCGAGCTAGTGAACTTCGACAAGAACCGGCTCGACAAATGGGACGACGAGAGCGCGAGACGCGCCGACCATTCGACGTTGTCTGTCCGTCGGCGGCCGACTGCCTCGCAGTCGGGGTACCCCGGCGCGTGGGACACGTGGGAAGCCGCACTCAGCGAGCGGTGGAGCCGCGACCACCGGAGCATTCGGGCTGCGCGGGGCGGTCCTCGGCACGTTCGCCGGCTACGTCGGCGTCATCGGTTGGTTGCGAGGGCAATCCCTGAACGGAGGCATCGCCGCGCTTGGAAACGTGCCCGTGGCGAATCTGTTGGTGATCCCCCTTGGCCTGCCCCTCCTGGCGGCTGCGGCTGGCTGGTTGCTCGCCGGTCGCCAGCCGTCCATGCTCGCGCGGCAACCCATCGAGTGAACAGACCTCGAGCTCGGTGTACGAAGGCTGAACGTCGGCCGTCTTGTGCGATCACCGCTCGAGGCTCATGACTTGCCGGAAGCTGATCGCCGTCGACTACCCGCACGGCACCTGAGAACTGAACCAGACACCCCGCTGAACCTCTCTGCGGCACGACGTGGGGATTGCCTCCCCTCCATCGCACCCGGAATCCTTGGACACCGAATAGAGAGGAGTCACGATGACTCTCATGACGGTGAAGGGCGATGGAAACGAGGACTTCGTCGGCCGGCTGCCAGATTGTCATCCGGTCGCGTGGCAGTACCCTTTATGAGTGCCCTGACCGCCCCCATCCTCGCGGCCCCAGGTCGGCACTCGTGCTACTACGCGCGGCGAGTTGGGAGCTGCACGGGTGCTTCTCCGAGCGGAACCAGGCACTGGCTACGGCGATAGCGATACCCACCCGAAGCTGTACGTTCGAGCTCCTCCACCACGGCCGTCTTTGAAGGGCTGACAGCAACGGATGGCCAATGCACATTGCGCCGACTTGGTCTCTTGTGGGTCGATTGAAGGCCACCGGTACCAACATGCCGCCGGCGTTCACGGCAAACAGAGTTGGATCCTGGCGATCGACCGGATAGAGCTGAACGCCCGTGCGCAATTCAGGAAGGGGCGACAGGGCACGGACAATGAGGTGGCCGTGCTTGATCAGCACGTGTGCCTCGCCTGCGAGCAGCATCCATGTTCGAACGTTGGTAAGCAATCCTGGCTGAGGGGCGTAGTAGCCGATCAGATCGTTCCAGAGCGCCGGCTGCTCGGGAACGTCCGGACGAGGCAGGCAAGAGTTCGCGTCGGGCAGGTCCAGCTGATCCCGGAGGATCGCCTCGGCCAGGATGGGTGCTCCGAACGTCGTCGTGGTGTTCGTCAACACGACGACGGCGGTGCGATCCTCGGGAGCGATCATAAGAGATGACGCGAAGCCCGGCTCGTTCCCGTCATGGCCGACCACTCGGTGGTCGTCGAACGTGTGCAGGAAGAACGCGAGTCCCATTCCCGGAATACGAGGGTCAGGGGTGAACTGGGTGGACCACATCTCCGCCAGTGTCTCCTTGCGCAACAGGTGCTCGTCCTCTCCGGTGAAAGTCCTCAGCAGCCCTTCCGCGTAGCGGGTCATGTCGGACACTGTTGAGCGCACCGCTCCAGCCCCGAGCAGACTTCCAAGGTCAAAGTCGCGGGCCGCTTTCAGCCGTCCCATCCGCATCGCATAGCCCGTAGCCATGCGGGCGTCGGCTTCCGGGGTCCGGAGGTAGTCCGTGCTCGTCATCCCGAGGGGACGAAAGACGTTCTCGCGCATGTACTCGGGTAGGGGAACACCCGAGATGTCTTCCACGAGCTGTCCCACAACGGCAAAACCGTGATTGGCGTACGCCCACTTCGTTCCCGCTTTCACCTCCGGCCTGAGTACCCCGCGGTAGAGCTTGGCGAGACTCGCCCCACGCGAGCCGGGCCTGACCCGCCCCCAAGCGGTCGGTCGAACGACGTCGGCCAACTTCGGAAGCTGGCCGATGCCTGCGGTGTGCGTGAGCAGGTGCCGGAACGTCACATCGACACCGCCCGGAGGTGGTTGGATGCGAAACGTCTTCAGGTAGTCGTTGACTGGGTCATCTAGTTGGAATCGGCCGTCGTCGTAAAGCCGCATGAGCCCGATCGCAGTCATCGTCTTTGTGACCGATGCGATCCGAAAGACCGTGTCCGGGTCAACTGGTCGCCCAGCGCGGACGTTAGCCAGACCCGAGCAGACCGTCTCGGGACCTGCCCCAAGGGTCACAACTGCCACCCCCACCCCGGCAAGGCCGTTGCGACTCACCGCCGACGCCAGCAACGACTGCAAACTGCCTGGTTTCTCCAATGCCTCAGCTCCAACGCCGGACGGATTGGCTTTCATCCAACATCAGCGTAGGAGGGCGGTCAGGCACGGGACAACGGGCGCGCCAGAACAGCGAGCCGGGCCACAGATGCAACCGCGGATCCTCGGTGGCAAGTGCCTGACGGTTCTCCGGCGTTCCGTGCGGCTGGTCGGGGGGTTGGGTTGCCGGCGAGGGGTCCGACCGTCCGCTGAGATGTCACCGAGGCGTCTCGGTGGGAATCAGCAGATGTGATGTAGTTGGCGAAATCGCGGTCTTCCGACGTAGGGAAGTGCGTCAGCCATAGCCTGCAGTTCGACCAACCCGACGACTTGATCGAGCAATGGCCAGGCCAATGATCGCAACGATCGTCCGGGGAGCCGACGCTGAACGACAACGTGCCACTCCTCATCCAGCGAGCCGTGCCAGACGATCGACGGCACCGGATAGCCGCGCGCCGCCAAGAGCGGCAGGTCCAGCTCACACCACCGTGCCTTCTCGGATGCGCGGTCCCCCTTCCTGACCTTCACGGCCAACTCCCCGAGTGACGGCATCGACACGGCCCACGTCGCGCGGGAGCTCCACGGCGACGACGGCAGCCGCGGCGAGCAGGACGGCTCGCCAAGCTCTCGCGCGAGCCGAGCCTCGACCCTCGCGGACAAGTCTTCCGGTGGCTGCATCACCGCGCCCAGCGCCCCATCGTGGGTGCGGTGCCGATCAGGCATTCAACCTCGACCGGGAATCCCTCCAGGGCGTAACCGGTCAGACGCAGATGCCCCTCCAAGCACACAAGGTCATCGCGCCGGGGGCCCACGAGAATAAGCGGCGGGAAGCGCTCTCCCTGGGCGACGGCGCGCGCCGCGTCGACGAACCGCCGATTTGAGACGCCGAACACGCGCACGCCGTCTCGAATTCGCCTGGCCGCGTCGATCGGCAGACGGCTGCCCCCGGAAAGCTCGTTCCAGTACGAGTAGTCGATGTACCGAACCCGCGCCAATTCAACCTGGTTCAGTTCTGCTCTGATCCAGCGCACGGTTGCTGGAAAGTCCTCATCGAACACGTCACGGTTTTGGCCGTAACCACGCGTTGCGCCGAGCAGATCGCGCCGAGCGCGATTCTCGTTCTCGTCTGTCAGATCGGCTTCCCTCAACAGCCGCTCGGACAGGTCGGTCGCGGTCAACGCCGCACGGAGCCCCGGTCCGAACCTGTGACTCGTTAGCTCGCCCTGGAGGAAGCAGGCGATCATCTCGTCTTCGCTGCTCTCACGAAGGACGCGCATGGCTCTTAGTGAAGCATCGGCAATGCCTGAGGTATGACGCGCCGGTCAGCTCGGGAGCGATTCCCTGTTCTTCCCTCAGGCTCGCGAAGGGACTCGAAAGCCGCGGTGTATGACGTCATGGCTACCCCACGCCATGCATTACAGACGCGACGACCTTGTGCAGCGCCTTCGCGTAGGGCGCGCCGCCTCCCCGGTCGGTGAAGAGGAGATGGACGGAACCGATGAGCGTGGGCGAGAGCGCCGCAAGTGCAGGTCAGCTTCGTGCGGGCCAACATGCCTGTACCCTCATGTCGCATGAGGCCCTCGGTCTTCGTTGGTCGGGACGCTGAACTGACGCTCTTGTCCGACCTCGCCCAGCGGGCAGGCGCCAACGAGCCCCAGGTCGCCCTCATAGAGGGCGAGGCCGGGGTGGGCAAGTCCAGTTTGCTCGCCAAGTTCGGGCGCAGCCTGGGTGACGCCAAGGTCCTACGCGCAAGCGGGGAAGAAGACGAGGCCCACCTGGCTTACGGCCTAGTTGCGCAGATAGTCGCGGCCGGCCGGGGCGTGGGCGGGCGACCGTCACA
>JBKQMT010000054.1:0-16182 GCA_052146595.1 Acidimicrobiales bacterium | reverse complement strand
CGCGTGACAGCGGCGTTGCCGTGCTCATCGTCTCCTCCGAGCTCGACGAGGTGCTCGCCCTCGGCGACCGCATCGCGGTCATGTTCCGAGGTCGCATCATGGCGATCGTCGACCCGAGCGTCGGGCGGGAGCAGATGGGCCTGCTGATGGCAGGTGTCGCCGACACCTCACCGGCGCCGGCTTCGTCGGCTGCTGCGGTCGGTGGATCGGGACAGCCGTGATCGAGCCCGAGGCGGGCACCGCCGCTCCCGCGGCGGCGCAGACGCCGGCTGGCGGCCAGGCGATCCCGGAAGGTGCCGGCCAGACGATCCCAGAAGGTGCTGGCCAGCCCCTCCCAGAAGGTGCCGGCCAGCCGCCCTCGCAAGGTGGAGGCCAGCCGCCCCCCGAAGGCGGCGGCAAGCCGCGCTCGAGGGGCCTCGGACGGCTCCGCGAGGCGAACCTGTTCAACGTGACCTTCCTGGCGTTCCTCACCGCGCTCGTGCTCGGCGCCATCCTCATCCTCGTCACCTCGCCCACCGTGCTGCACGCCTGGAGCAGGATCGGCACGGCTCCGGGCAATGCCTTCGCCGTCAGCTGGCATACGGTCGCCAATGCCTATTCGGCGATGTTCGAGGGGTCGGTCTTCAGCCCGTCGGCCATGGGCCACGCCATCGAGACCGGGCACGGCTGGACCACCGCCTTCTCACCGCTCTCCGAGACGCTCGTCTCGGCCACGCCGCTCATGCTCGCCGGCATGGGGGTGGCGATCGGCTTCAGCACCGGCGTGTTCAACATCGGCGCCCAGGGTCAGCTGATCGGAGGGGCGCTGGCGGCGCTCTTCGTGGGATTCGAGCTCCACCTGACGATCTGGGTCCACCTTCCCCTCGTCATCATCGCCGGGGCGGTCGGCGGTGCCGTGGTCGGGTTCGTCCCCGGCATCTTGAAGGCACGAACCGGAGCGCACGAGGTCATCGTGACCATCATGCTCAACTACATCATGCTCTACCTGTTGGTCTACCTGCTCACGACGGCGCCCTTCCAACAGCCCGGTCAGACGAACGCCATCTCGAGGATCATGCCCGTGAGCGCGCGGCTGCCGCACCTGTTCGGGAGCACGCTTCGCGTGAACGGCGGACTGATCGTCGCCCTCCTCGTCCTGGTGTGGGCCTCGTGGTTCATGCGCAGGAGCACGCTCGGTTTCTCCTTCCGCGTGATCGGGATGAACCCGCTCGCGGGCAAGACGGCCGGCATGGACGTGAGGAAGGTGACGGTCCTCGTCCTCATGCTCTCCGGAGCGCTCGCCGGCCTCGCCGGCATGGCGAGCGTGTCGGGGACCGACTTCTTCATATCGACGGCCTATGGGGGAGGCATCGGTTTCAACGCCATCACCGTCGCCCTGCTCGGACGGAACCGCCCCGTGGGCGTCTTCTTCGGTTCGCTGCTCTTCGGGGCTCTGATCACCGGCGGCAGGAACATGCAGGCGGTGACCGGCATTGACCTCGACCTCACGACGGTCATCCAGGCGCTCATCATCTTCATGGTGGCCACGCCCGCGCTCGTGCGCGACATGTACCGCCTCAGGGACACCGGCAAGAGCATGACGCAACTGATCTCCAAAGGCTGGGGCTGATGAGCGCGACCAGTGCGGCCCCCTCGACCAAAGCGGCTCTTGCGAAGGTCAAAACGCCCGAGGGGCGCATCATCTCTGCGGCGCGCCGGCGAGGAATGGGGATCTTCCTCCTCGTGCTCGCGGTCATCACGTTCTGGGTGTTCGGTCTCGCCGTGCCGGCGGATGTCAAGACGACGTTCCTCCTGACCGCTCCCCCGGCCGTCAGCGTGTCGCCGCTCGTCATGTCGGTGCACTGGGTCTCCATCGTGCTCGGCGTGCTCTGTGCGGCCCTCGGGCTCCTGCTCGTGTTCTGGAACCGCAGCCGCGGCACCTACCTGATCTTCACGCTCGGTGTCGTCCTGTTCCTCTGGTCGTTCCTCGCCTGGGTCGCCCGTAACGAGTCCCTTGCCTTCGTCGACATGCTCGCGGAGACCTTGATCGCCACGACACCGCTCGTGTACGGCTCGCTCTCGGGCATCTTGTGCGAGCGATCCGGGGTCGTCAACATCGCCATCGAGGGCCAGTTCCTCGCCGGCGCGTTCCTGGGGGCCTTGATCGGGAGCGTCTCGGGCAACCTCTGGCTCGGCATGCTCGGCGGCGCCGTCGCGGGAGCCATCTTCGGGGGGCTGCTGGCGTTCTTGGCCCTGCGCTACGGCGCCGACCAGATCATGGTCGGCATCGTGATAGTCGCCTTCGTCACGGGTCTCACGAACTTCCTCACCGAGCAGGTGCTGACGCCGAACCAGACGACGCTGAACAGCCCGTCGACGTTCTCCCCGATCGCGATTCCCCTGGTCTCGAAGATCCCGATCCTCGGGCCGATCCTGTTCAACCAGAACATCTTCGTCTATCTGGCGGTAGTGCTCCTGTTCGCCGTCAACATCGGGCTGTTCCAGACTCGCAAGGGCCTGCGCGTGCGGGCCGTGGGCGAGTTCCCGAGGGCGGCCGAGACCGTCGGGATCAACGTGATGAGGACCCGCTACCAGAACGTGATCCTGGGCGGGGTGGTCGCCGGCGTCGGAGGTTCGGTGTTCACCATCGGCTCGGTTGGCCAGTTCTCCGCGGGCATGACGGACGGGTTCGGCTACATTGCCCTTGCCGCCATGATCTTCGGCCGGTGGCGGCCCTTCGGGGCTTTGGTCGCCGCCTTGCTCTTCGGCTTCGCCATCTCGATCCAGAGCTTCGTCGCCATTCTCAGACCCGGGATTCCCTCCCCGTTCTTGTCGATGACGCCCTACATCATCACCATCGCCGTCGTGTCGGGCCTCGTCGGGCGCGTTCGGGCCCCGGCCGCTGACGGCGTGCCGTACCACAGCGCCGGCTAGGCAAGCCGAACACCAGCGGCGGGCAGCTAGCCGGCGGGGGCGGCGGGCGGTGTCCGCTCAGGCCGGCGTCGGCGCTCAGGCGGTGGCGATGCTCACGCCGGCGGCGGCACATGGCCGACCTCGGCGTCGGTGCCGATCTCGATGACCGGGTGGTCCGCCGGCTCGAGCCAGCGCAGCACTTGCAGGAGCTCGGCGATAGGGAGGGCAAGGCACCCCTCCGTCGGTGCGTCCATCCAGGCGTGCAGGAAGATCCCCGACCCAGGCGCGTTCGCGCCGGCGATGGTGGGGTCGTCGTTGTAGTCGATCACGGCGAGGTAGGGATAGCCCCTGTCGCCCTGTGTCTCGGTCCACAGCGGCTCGGACCAGGCCGCGAAGGGCGGCGTCGTTCCGCAGGCGACGTGCACGAAGCGGTTGTACCGAGGGCTGTAGGGGTCCTCGTCCCACCAGTCGCCGCAGACGAGCTGGCGGTACGCCTCGTGCAGCCCGCCCGGATTCGGCCGTGTGCCGTACATGGTGAGCCCGAAGCCGTAGACCCCGGTCGGCGTGGCGTGGTCACCCTCGTGACGGACATCGACGATGTCGCCCGAGCCGATCTCTGCCTGCCAGGCCGGGAACACGGGCTTCCAGGGCGAGGTGGCATTTACACGCTCGAAGCTGCGGAAGCCCGCCAGGTAGTCCGGCGGGTCATAGCTCGGGCTCGAGACGACGACGAGCTGGCGCGCCGAGGTCGGGATCAGGAAGCGGGACCGGGAGGCCGCCCCGGCCGCCACGGGCGCCGGGCCGCCCAGGCATGCCAGGGCGGCGAGGGCGAGCACGCCTGCCGTCGCCGCTGTCGCTGCGCCCGGTCGGGCGGGGTGACAGCGGTGCCGGGAGAGGCGAAGAAACAGGGCCACGTCGAAAGTCTTGCATCGTGCTCAGGTGCAAAGGTGCTCGGAGGGTGTTCTCGTCCGCTCATTCCGCCCGCAGCACGAGGGCCGTCGGGGTGCGGGCCGCATACCTGCCGGGGAGGGCCGCGACGAGGTTGGCGAGGGCGAGGGCGCCGATCCCGACCAGGACGAGAGGCAGCACCGGCACCGTGGCCAGGGGCACGGCGTAGATCTCGTGGGCGAACAGGACCCACAGCCAGCGCCCGAGAGCTATGCCGAGCGGCATCCCCACGACGAGGCCTATGGCGGCCACGATCGTCGCCTGCCAGACCACCGTCGCCGTGAGCTGCCGCCCTGTGAAGCCGAGCGACTTCAGCAAGGCGAGATCGCGCCGGCGCCGCCGCACCGAGGCGACGAGCGTCAGTCCGAGAGCGACGACCGCCGCCAGGGCGAGCCCACCGGCGAGGATCAAGGGCGTGTCCCCGATGGCCCGGTAGTTCTCGATCTCCGCCGGGTACTGGACCGAGAGCACGCTCACGCTCGCGCCGGCGCCGTCACCGTCGGGGACGGCGAGGAAGGCCTTGGTCCCGGCCTCGGCAAGTCGCCGCAGGTTGGCCAGCCCTGCCGCCGGGCTGACGCCGGGGCGCAAGCGGACAAAGACCATCACGGGCCCGTTCAAGGTGGGATCGGGGCTGGTGAGGAACTTCTGGAACTCGGGCGGCTCGACCGCCACCGGGACGATGGCTCCGGTGCCCATCGAGGTGTGAAGGGACCCGGCCGAGCCGACGGCGGGCAGGGTCGCCGTCCCGACGATACGAAGCTGCGTGGGAGGCACGTACACGGGCTCGTCCTTCGGGGTCCCGTAGGAGGCCGTGACGTAGTCGCCCACCTTCTTGTGCAGCTGGGCGAGCGTCGCCGCCCCGAGGACGATCTGATCGTCGGCTTCCAGCGCATGTCCCGACAAGATGGGCGGTGTCACGTAGGCATGAACGCCGGCGAGGAGGATGGGCACGGTCTGGCCGTCGATCTGGGCGTTGGCGAAGCCAACGCCGGCCCAGGCGGCGACGTCCGGGTCCTTGGCGAGTGGTCTGAAGGACTGTGGGGGCACGAGGTAGTTCGAAGACAGGGCGTAGGTCCAGTTCCAGCCGTAAAGGGGAGGATGGGAGACGAGCGTGTCGAGCCCGCTGCCGAAGGTGAGCGTGGCCACGACGATCACCACGGCGAGGGCCGTGCCGAACAGGGCCGAGCGCACCGGCACCGCCGTGCGGCCCCGGCCGGGCTCGAGGGCGAAACGGCCACCGGCGACGGCCGAAACCGGCGCGCCCGAGCTTGCCGCGACACGGGCGACGAGCGAGGCAGGTGCCGCTCTTGTCGCCCGCTTCTCGCGAAGCCGCCCCGGGGCGGAGCGGTAGGCGAGGGCGACGCTGCCGGCTCCGATGGCGCCGACGAGCACGAGGAGGCCGAAACCGAGCACCGCCGAGTCGAGCGCCACCCCCGGATCGGGATAGACCGCCCGGACCGGGCCTATGGGCGAGAGGGGCGAGAGCCCGACGGCGATCCCGGCGGCGAGCAGGGAGCCGACGAACACGGCGCCGAGCAGGCCCAAGAGCCCGTCGCCGACGACCATGGCCCGACCGGCGCCGAGGGCGCGGAGGACCTCGTTGTCCTCCTCCTTCGCCTGGATCTGGCGGGCGATCATCTGCAGGGCGATCAACACCGCCGCCAGGAGGGCGATGGCGCCGAACACGCCGAGGGCGATGGCCTCGGGCTTGACGGCCCGGTCGACCTGGCCCTCGACGACGGAGGTGACGTGGAAGGTGTACGTCGTGCCTCTCGGGAGGGCGGCGATGATCTCGCTCTCGACGGCCGACAAGCCCGCCGCCCCGTCTGTCAGCTTCAGGGCGTAGCTGCGGTACTGCGTGCCGGCGTCGAACATGTCCGTGAGCGCGGGCGTGAAGAGGACCCAGGTCGGATAGCGGTCCACGTCGTCGAGGACGACCTCGTTGTTGAACACGACGGTCCCGACGAGCTTCATCTCGATGCGCAGTACCGGCTTCACCCTTGCCGTGCCGAACTCGGGCAGGTCGCTCTGGGCGATCGTGTAGAAGCCCATCAACAGGACCTCTCCCAGGTGCCAGCCGAGCATCGACTCTGCCTGCGCGGTGGCGACGCACTCGTCCGGCCGCTTCGGGTCGGCCAGGCGGCCCTGGGTCACAGCCACCCGGTCCTGATCGAAGTACTCGCCGTTGATGCTGCCGAGCGGGACCACCGTGCCCGCATAGGACGCCGCCCGGATGAGCGGGGCACCGCTGCGGTCGAGGGGGAACCCGACAAGGCTGGCGGAGGAGGCCTCCACCCGCTCGACGCCGGGCAGTCTCGACAGGGGCCTGGTCAGGTCGGGGCCGTAGACGCCCGTCAGGCTCATGTCGGACGGGTTCGTGCTCCTCAAGAAGACCGAGAAAGAGGCCTGCGTTCTCCGGGCGGCGGCGAGCGAGCCCATCCCGATCCCGCCCGCCAGGGCGATCAGCAGCACGAGCGACACATAGCCGCCCCAGCTACGGCTGAAAGTGGCCCGGAAGCGGTACCAGGCAACGCCAACAACCTGCCCACCCACTGCGCAGATCCCCCCTACTGCGGCCCGACCCCCTTGCCGCCTGTCCAGTCTGGCCGTACCTCCGAGCCCGACCAAGGTAGGAAGCCTTCGTGGCAGCTTGGTGCCAGCACCACTTCGCCACCCGCCTCCGGTGCCCGCCCGGAAGCTCGGACCGCGCCCGGGGGCTCGGACGGCGCCCGCCAGGCTCAGAACACCTCCGGAGGCTCGGACGGCGGCGGCCAGGCCAAGACCGCGCCCGGCCGTCTCCTAGACCAGGACGAGCCTGTCGCCCTGGACCTCGACCTTGACCGTGTCGCCCTCGGCGTAGCGACCTTCCAACAAGGCGATCGCCAGTGGGTCCGCGATCTCGCGCTGGATGACACGGCGCAGGGGGCGGGCCCCGAAGTCCGGGTCGTAGCCATGATCGCCGAGCCACATCTCGGCCTCCGGGGTCACCTCGACGCTGAGGCGCCTGCTCTCGAGCCGCCGCTGGAGCTCGGCGAGCTGTATCCCGACGATGGCGAAGAGGTCCTCACGTCCCAGGGGGCGGAAACGGACGATCTCGTCGATGCGGTTGATGAACTCCGGCTTGAAGGTGTTGAGGGGGTCACCGCGCAGGTTGGAGGTCATGATGAGCACGGTGTTCGTGAAATTGACCGTGCGCCCCTGGCCGTCGGTCAGTCGCCCGTCGTCGAGCACCTGGAGGAGGATGTTGAACACGTCCGGGTGCGCCTTCTCGATCTCGTCGAGGAGCACGACCGCGTACGGGCGGCGCCGGACCGACTCGGTCAGCTGGCCGCCCTCCTCGTAGCCGACGTAACCGGGCGGGGCGCCGACGAGGCGCGAAACGCTGTGTTTCTCCTGGTATTCGCCCATGTCGATGCGGACCATCGCCCGCTCGTCGTCGAAGAGCACCTCGGCGAGGGCCTTTGCGAGCTCGGTCTTGCCCACGCCCGTAGGCCCGAGGAAGAGGAACGAGCCGATGGGCCGGTTGGGGTCCGACAGCCCCGCCCGGCTCCGGCGGATGGCGTTCGCCACGGCCGACACGGCCTCGTCCTGGCCGATCACACGCCGGTGGAGCAGGTCCTCGAGCTCGACGAGCTTGCGCACCTCGCCCTCCATGAGCCGTGACACGGGGATGCCTGTGCTGCGGCTCACGACCTCGGCGATGTCCTCGGCGTCGACCTCTTCCTTCAGCATCTTCTGCTCGGACTGCAGGTCGGCGAGCTTGTCCGTCGCCGCCTGGATGCGCCTCTCGAGCTCGGGCACGCGGCCGTAGCGGATCTCGGCCGCCCGGTCGAGGTCGCCCTGGCGCACGTGACGCTCCGCTTCCTGGCGGGCGGCCTCGAGCTCGCCCTTCAGGTTCCTGATCGCCGCGATGGCGTCCTTCTCCGACTGCCAGTGCGCCGTCATCGCCGTCTGCTGCTCGCGCAGGTCCCCGAGCTCGGCCTCGAGGCGGGCGAGCCGCTCGACCGAGGCGGCGTCGGTCTCTTTCTGCAGGGCGACGCGCTCGATCTCGAGCTGGCGGATCCGGCGGGTGACGATGTCGATCTCGGTCGGCATGGAGTCGATCTCGATGCGGAGCCGGCTCGCCGCCTCGTCGACGAGGTCGATCGCCTTGTCGGGCAGGAAACGGCCCGTCAGGTAGCGGTCCGACAGCACCGCCGCCGCCACGAGCGCCGAGTCCTGGATGCGCACGCCGTGGTGGACCTCGTAGCGCTCCTTCAGGCCGCGCAAGATGGCGATCGTGTCGGTGACAGAGGGCTGCTCGACGATGACGGGCTGGAAGCGGCGCTCCAAGGCGGCGTCCTTCTCGATGTACTTGCGGTACTCGTCGAGGGTGGTGGCGCCGATCATGTGAAGTTCGCCGCGCGCCAGCATCGGCTTGATCATGTTGCCGGCGTCCATGGCGCCCTCGGCCGCGCCGGCGCCGACGATGGTGTGCAGCTCGTCGATGAAGGTGACGATCTCGCCCTCCGAGTCCGAGATCTCCTTCAGCACGGCCTTCAGGCGCTCCTCGAACTCGCCCCGGTACTTGGCGCCCGCCACCATGGAGGCCATGTCGAGGCCGATGATCCGCTTGTTCTTGAGCGACTCGGGCACGTCGCCCTCGACGATGCGAGAGGCGAGGCCCTCGACGATCGCCGTCTTGCCCACCCCGGGCTCGCCGATGAGCACGGGGTTGTTCTTCGTGCGCCGCGAGAGCACCTGGATCACGCGGCGGATCTCGTCGTCGCGCCCGATCACCGGGTCGAGCTTGCCCTGGCGGGCGAGATCGGTCAGGTCCCGGCCGTAGCGCTCCAGCGACTGGTACTGCTCCTCGGGATTCTGCGAGGTGACGCGGTGGCTGCCCCGAACGGCCTGCAACGCCCGCAGCAGATCCTCCCGGTCGACCCCGAGGCGGTCCGACAGGGCGAGGAGGAGGTGCTCGACCGAGAGGTACTCGTCGCCCATCTCGGTGCGGGCCACGTCCGCCCGCTCGAAGGCCTGCGACAGCTCACGGCTGAGGGAAGGCTCGGAGGTGCCGTAGGCCTTGGGGATCCGGGCGAGCGACTCGGCCAGGCGGTTGCGCACCGTGAGCGGGGCGATCCCGACACGGTCGAGGATGGGGATGGCGACGCCGCCATCTTGGGACAGTGCCGCTGACAGGAGATGGTCGGGGCCGACCTCGGCGTGGTGCGAGTCCTTGGCGAGGGCGATGGCGTCGCGGAGGGCCTCTTGGGTCTTGAGCGTCCAACGGTTCGGGTCAAAGGTCATTCGTGTGTTTCCTCGGGTCTATCTGTGACTGACGTGCCACGACTGTGGCCGGGGCCGGCTACCTGCTCGAGCCACGGCGGGCCGGCAGGCGGTTCGACGAGACCGGCACGAGATCGCGCCGGTAGTGGCGATGGGTCTGCTCGATGGCTTCGCGTGCGGCCGCCCGGGTCGTCTCGAGCTCGGCGCGCAGGCGGGCGACCTCGCCCTCGAGGGCCATCACGCGCCGCACCCCTTCAAGGTTGAGCCCGGCCGCGGTGAGCTCTTGGATGCGGCGCAGGTGGGCGATGTCGGCCTCGCTGTAGCGACGGTTGCCGCCACCGGTGCGGGCCGGGTCCAAGAGGCCCTTGCGCTCGTAGATGCGCAGCGTCTGCGGGTGGACGCCGGCGAGCTCGGCTGCCACCGAGATGACGTAGACGGCCCTCGTCGAGCCTTCGCCGATGCCTTGATCGGGTGACTTGTACACCATTTCATACTCCTAGGTGCTGCCGAGGGGACTCGTCCAGGGTCCTCGCGAGCGCCTCGACGGCTTTGCGCTGTTCCTCGTTGAGGTGAGCCGGGACGACGACGTCCACGGTCACGAGGAGGTCGCCGGTCGACGAGCCCGTGGTGATGCCACGGCCCTTGACCCTGAAGGTGCGGCCCTGCCGGGTCCCGGCCGGGATCTTCAAGGTGACGGGCCCGGTGAGGGAGGGCACGGTGATGGCGCCCCCCAGGGTCGCCTCGGGGTAGGTGATCGGCACCGTGATGGTGAGGTTGCGGCCCTTGCGCCCGAACAGCGGGTGGGCTGCCACGTGCACGATCACGAAGAGGTCCCCGGCCGGCCCGCCGTTGGCCCCGGGCTCGCCGCGACCTTTGACCCGGATGCGCTGGCCGTCTTCCACCCCGGCGGGGATGCGGACCTTGACCTGGCGTTGCCTCTGCTCGAGACCGGTGCCGTTGCAGGTCGGGCAGGGGTCGACGATCTTGGTCCCGCGGCCTTGGCATTCGGGGCAGGGCGAGGAGAGCGAGAACATGCCCTGGTTGTCGTTGATGACGCCGAGCCCGCCACAGCGCGGGCACATGACGGGGGCGGTCCCCGGGCGCGAGCCGGTCCCGCCGCAGGTCGAGCAACGCGTCCCGCTCAGGACATTGACCGTCGTGACGGCACCGTCGACTGCCTCCTGGAAGGAGAGGTGGAGCTCGGCCTCGAGGTCGTGCCCGCGCCGGGGGCCCGAACCGGGGGCGGCACGGCCGGCGGAGCCTTGCCGCCCGCGGCCGAACAGGCCCCCGAAGATGTCCGAGAGGTCGTCGATGCGGAAGTTGAAGCCGCCGTTGCCTGCTCCGCCGCCACCGCCCCCGAAGCCACCCAGGTTGCTGAGGGGGCCGAGGCGGCGGACCTCGTCGTACTCCTTGCGTTTCTCGGGGTCGCCGAGGACGTCGTAGGCGGCCGAGACCGCCTTGAAGCGGTCCTCGGAGCCGGGGTTGGAGTCCGGGTGGTACTGCTTGGCGAGCTTGCGATAGGCGCGGCGCAGCTCCTTGTCGGTCGCAGTCTCGGAGACGCCGAGCACCTTGTAGTAATCGGTTGTGTACCAATCCCTCTGCGGGGCCATGGGGAGCTCCTCAGTCCCCGACGAGGACCATCGCCGGGCGCAGCACCTTGGACCTCATCCGGTAACCGGCGCGCATGACCTGGGCCACCCTCGGCCCGGCGGCCTGCGCCGTAGCCTTGGCGGTCTGTGCCGGCCCGGTGGCCTGCGCCGGGGCCTTGGCGGTCTGTGCCGGCCCTTTGGCGGCACTTGCCGGCCTGGGCGCCCACTGGCCCTGCGCGACCGTGGCCGCGCCCGGGGAGGCTGCGCTGACCGGAGCGGGCTCGGGGCCGGGCGGGGGCTCGGGCGCGACCTGGCCGACGGCGTCATGGATCGTGGGGTCGAACGGGACGCCCACGGCGTCGATCCGCTCGAGGCCCTCGCGGGCGAGGATGTCGCGAAGGAGCGAGTCGATCTGCTCGAGGGCCTTGCCCGCGTCGGTGGACTCGGGCTGGCCGCGCAGATGGGCCGTAGCGAGGTCGAGCGCGTCGAGCACGGGCAGAAGGCGCACGCACAGCCCTTCGGTGGCGTGCTCCAACAGCTCGGTCTGCTGGCGCATGGAGCGCTTGCGGAAGTTGTCGAAGTCGGCCTGCAGCCGCCGGAGCGAGTCGAGGTACTCGTCGCGCTCTGCGGCGATGAGGGCCTCGGCGGCCTCGGCCTCGAGCTGTTCGTCCCCCTCCACTACGACACTTACCGGACCGGCGCCCCAGTCGAGCAGTGCTTCCAAGGGCAGGTTCAACTGCTCGGTCGCCTCGCCGTCGTCGCCGCTGGCGTCGCCCGCCTCCGGCGCCTCCGGCCCGGTCTCGTCCGTGGTCTCCTCAGATCCCGGATGTTCTGGGTCGTGGTTCACGAAGCCGCCGTGCCCGGGTCGTCGACGATCTCGGCGTCGACGACCTCGTCATCGGAGGGACTGCTCGAACCGCTCGCGCTGCCCGAGCCGTCGCCGCCGCCGGTGCCGCCTGCTGCCTGGTGCTGCTGGGCGGCCTGCTCGTAAAGACGCTGGCCGAAGGCCTGTGAGGCGGTGCGCAGCGCCTCGGTGTCGCGCCGAATCCGCTCGACGTCCGTCCCGGCGACCGACTCGCGCAGGTTCTTGAGGGCACCCTCGACGCGCTCACGCTCTTCTGCGGGCACCTTCTCGCCCTGGTCCTTCAGGAGCTTCTCGGTCTGGTAGACGAGAGCGTCGGCGTTGTTGCGGGTCTCGGCCTCCTCCTTGCGCTGGCGGTCATCGGCCGCGTGCTGCTCGGCGTTGCGCACCATGCGCTCGATGTCCTCCTTGGGGAGCGAGGTCTGCCCGGTGATGGTGATCGACTGCTCGCGCCCGGTGGCGAGGTCCTTCGCCGAGACGTGCACGATCCCGTTGGCGTCGATGTCGAAGGCGACCTCGATCTGAGGCACCCCCCTTGGCGCCGGCGGCAGGTCGACGAGCTGGAACTTGCCCAGCGTCTTGTTGTACATGGCCATGTCGCGCTCGCCCTGGAGGACGTGGATCTCGACCGAAGGCTGGTTGTCGTCGGCGGTGGTGAAGATCTCGGAGCGCTTGGTCGGGATGGTCGTGTTGCGCTCGATGAGGCGGTGGGTGATCCCGCCCTTGGTCTCGATGCCGAGGCTGAGCGGGGTGACGTCCAGCAGGAGGATGTCCTTGACCTCGCCCTTCAGGACGCCGGCCTGGATGGCGGCGCCGACGGCGACGACCTCGTCAGGGTTGACGCCCTTGTGGGGCTCCTTGCCGGCGAGCTGGACCACGAGGTCGTAGATGGCCGGCATGCGGGTGGACCCTCCGACGAGGACGACGTGGTCGATGTCCTTGGCGCTCAGGCCAGAGTCCTGAATGGCCTGCTCGAAGGGCCCCTTGCAGGCATCGACGAGATCCGCGGTCAGCTCTTGGAACTTGGCCCGCGTGAGCTTCAGGTCGAGGTGCTTCGGCCCCTCGTTGGTGGCGGTGATGAAGGGCAGGTTGATCGTCGTCTCCTGCACGGCCGACAGCTCGATCTTGGCCTTCTCGGCCGCCTCCTTGAGGCGCTGCAGGGCCATCTTGTCGTTGGAGAGGTCGACGCCCTCGGTGTCCTTGAACGTCTTGACGAGCCAGTCCATGATGCGCTGGTCCCAGTCGTCGCCTCCGAGATGGGTGTTGCCCGAGGTCGACTTGACCTCGAAGACCCCGTCTCCGATCTCGAGGACGGAAACGTCGAACGTGCCGCCGCCGAGATCGAACACGAGCACGGTCTGGTCGGCCTTCTCCTTGTCCAGTCCGTAGGCGAGGGCGGCAGCCGTCGGCTCGTTGATGATGCGCAGCACCTCGAGCCCGGCGATCTGGCCGGCCTCCTTCGTGGCGGTGCGCTGGGCGTCGTCGAAATAGGCGGGCACGGTGATGACGGCCTGGTTGACGGTGTCGCCGAGGAAGGCCTCCGCGTCCCTCTTCAACTTCTGGAGGATCCTCGCCGAGATCTCCTGGGCCTTGTAGGCCTTACCGTCGATGTCGATCGTCCAGCTGGTACCCATCTGGCGCTTGACCGAGCGGACGGTCCTGTCGGGGTTGGTGATCGCCTGTCGCTTCGCGACCTCGCCGACCAGCACCTCGCCGGACTTGGCAAATCCCACGATGGACGGCGTCGTGCGCCCACCTTCTGCGTTCGGGATCACCGTGGGCTCGCCTGCCTCCAAGAACGCGACCACAGAGTTGGTCGTGCCGAGGTCGATTCCGACGGCCTTGGACATTTTTCGAAAGCCTCCACTTCTCAGGATGCCGCTCATCGGCACCCGCACGTCCTTCGTACAGGAGCCAGTATAGCTAACTTGAGCGTAAGGTTGTCAAGATCTGGAAGTCAGGGGCTTTGCATCAGAACGACTCCCTGCACCTAAATGCTCTCGACTGCACCAAAAGTACCGTGACCAGGGCGTACGCTCAGCCATGACCAAATACAAAGTGAGACTTCAGGCAGAGGCACGCGAAGACGCCAACGATGTGATGGTGGAAGCCATGAGCGTTAAGGCAAATGCCGACTGGGTGGTGTTCTACAGCGGCACGCAAGACCTGGCCCACGCCGTAGTGGCTGCGTTTCCGAAGGACCGCGTCATTGGCGTGACGACCGTGGAAAGCTAAACGCCGAAGGGCGTCTCAGCCGTAGAAAGACAAGCAAACGTGCCCACCACGACGGTGGAGATGCAAAAGCGAAGTCAGGCAAGTCAGGAAGTGGGGAGCGACGACCCGGGTCGCGCCCGATCCCGTTAGCCGGTGCCGCTGAACAGGGCCTCGAGGCTCGGGGGAGCTGCCTCGACGACGTCACGGACGAAGGCGTCGGCGGCGGCCTGCAAGCAGGAGAGCATGGCGAGCACGGGTACCTGGTCGGCGATGGCGCGCCTTGTCAGCGCCCACACCTGGCGCGCCGGCTGGGCGCCTTTCAGACGCCGGACGGCGACGCCGGGATGGAGAGACGAGCCGAGGGCGAGCATGGGCACGAAGGCCACTCCCAGCCCTGCGGCGACAAAGCCCTGGGCGGTCGGGTACTCGTCCGCCTCGATGGCGTACACGGGTCGGAACCCGGCTTGCAGGCAGGCGGACTCGATGACCATCTCGCAGGAGCCCGGGAAGGAGCTGACCCCGATCCAGCGCTCGGAGGCCAAAAGCGCCAGGTCCACCGACCGTTTCGCCGCCAGGGGGTGCGAGCGGGGCAGCACGACCCGGAAGGGGTCCGCCAGCAGGTGCCGGTGGGCGAGATCGTCGTCGAAGGCGTCACCGGGCGACCGCGGCTCCACCGCCACCAGGACGTCGATGGCACCGCTTCGCAGGGTGGTCATCGCCACGTCTCCCTCGATGACGACTAGGTCGAGGGCGACATTCGGGTGCAGGGACTGGAAGGCCGCGAGCGCGCCCGGCACGAGCGAGGAGCCGGCCGTCGGGAACGCTCCGAGGCGGATCCGGCCGCTGTGGCCGGAGGCGAGGGCGGCGAGGGCGTCCTCGGCGTCCTGAATGGAAGCGAGCACCCGGGTGGCGTGCTCGCAGAGCAGCAGGGCGGCGTCCGTCGGTCGCACACCCCGGCCCACCCGCTCGAAGAGCCGGACACCGGTCTCGCGCTCGAGGGCGCCCATCTGCTGGCTCACCGCTGACGGCGAGTAGTTCAGCAGCTCCGCTGCCGCCGACACCGAACCGGTCCCCACGACGGCTTGGAGGGCCTTCAGGCGCCGTACATCGATCACAGGACAATTAAGCCACACTTAAGTGTTGTTAGCAACTGCTCGCTTGTCCTTCACGGTGCCCGGTCCGACAATGGTCACATGGAGTGTTCACGAGCATGCTCGGAGTTGCGGCCATGACCTGGTTGCTGGTCGTCCTCGTGGTTGTCGGGTTCCCCCTGGCGGCCCTGCTCTTCGGAGCCGAAAGCCGGGACGGGCGTGACTGGCAGAGGTCTTCCGGCCTGCCCAGCCCCCTGCCCGACAAGGACCTGGCGCCGTCGCATCCGGCGGGCGCGGGTGGTTCCGGCAGGCACGCCCACCATCGGGAGCGGGTCAAGCAAGGCTGATTAGTGCCCCGCCGGAGGGCGGATATAGCCTCGAAGTCATGCCCACACTCGTTGTTTTGCGCCACGGCGAGAGTACCTGGAACGCCGAGAACCGCTTCACAGGCTGGACCGACGTCGACCTGAGCCCGGCCGGTGAGGACGAGGCCCGCTCCGCCGGCAAGCTGCTCGCCACCGAGACCGAGGTCCACATCGACGTCGTCCACACCTCTGTGCTGACCAGGGCGGTCCGGACGGCGAACCTGGCGCTAGAGGAGATGGGCCTCACCTACCTGCCGGTGCGCCGGCACTGGCGCCTGAACGAGCGGCACTACGGGGCCCTCCAGGGCGGGAACAAGAAGGAGGCGACGGTCACCTTCGGTGCCGAGCAGGTCCGGCTCTGGCGCCGCAGCTACGCCACTCCACCGCCGCCGCTCGAGCTGGACGACCCGCGCCACCCCGTGCACGACCCCCGCTACCGGGACGTGCCCCCGAGCGCCCTGCCGGCGACCGAGTGCCTGGCCGACGTCGTCGTCCGCGTCGTGCCCTACTGGGACGACGTCCTCGCCCCCGAGCTCTTGCGGGGGACCACGCCCTTCGTCGTCGCCCACGGCAACTCCATCCGCGCCTTTACGATGTTCCTGGAGCACATCTCCGAGGACGACATCGTCGGGCTGGAGATCCCGACCGGATGGCCGCGGATCATCACCCTCGACGACCGGCTCAACTTCGTCGAGGGACGCTACCTGGGCGACCCGGCGGCGGTGGCGGCGGCGGCGGCGGCCGTGGCGGCCCAGGCCGGGCCCGGTCCCGCCTAGTC
Source organism: Acidimicrobiales bacterium (assembly GCA_052146595.1). Lineage (GTDB taxonomy): Bacteria > Actinomycetota > Acidimicrobiia > Acidimicrobiales > Bog-793 > Fen-455. The sequence goes on along the minus strand of JBKQMT010000054.1, from coordinate 175 downwards.
CCCGCCCGGGGCCCTTGACCTGGGTCCTGGCATCTTCGCTCCCCCGTGTCGAAACAAGGCCCGTGCCGCCGGCCCTTTGTGCTAGCAGCCGGCCCTTTGCGCCAGCTGCCGCCGGCCCTTTGCGCCAGCTGCCGCCGGCCCTTTGCGCCAGCTGCCGCCGGCCCTTTGCGCTAGC
>JBKQMT010000053.1:0-5696 GCA_052146595.1 Acidimicrobiales bacterium | reverse complement strand
CGACGGCATTGCGCACTTCTTGCATATCGACCTCGGAGGTGACATCGAAGCTTGGCACGCACGCACGCTAGCAAGGCCGGTCCGGACCTCGCCTTGCGGATTGAGCGGGATCGGGCGACTATCGTGTCCGCCGACGGGTCGGTACCCAAGCGGACAACGGGAGCAGACTGTAAATCTGCCGGCTCAGCCTTCGAAGGTTCGAATCCTTCCCGGCCCACTCGTCAAGGGACGTCACGAGCAAGTCGGTAGCTCGCGCTGGCGAGTGACTGCCGCGCTGTCACAATCGGCTCGTGAAGGCGCCTGAGCGCCGCTGTCGCGCCTTCCGGCGTCCCTGGCTCTTCCCACTTCTGACCGGGTGGCGCCGCCTGGACCGCCGCAGGGGCCGGCCGAGACCAGCGAGGGCGAACAGGAGCATGGCGACGATTCCCAAGGCGGCTGCCAGAAGTCCGGCCCCGAGACCGGGAGCTTCGTAGCTGAAGGTCACGACGGTGGTCCCCTCCGGCACGGAGAAGGATTGCACGAGGCCGTCGCGGTGCAAGGCGATGGCCCGGGCGCGCCCGTCGTGGTAGCCGCTCGCGCTCCAACCGGGAATGTCCGCGACGGACCGCACGATCGTCGTCGCCGCGGTTGCGGTGACGACCACGGTCTCGGTCGGTGTCCAAGTTGACGAGCGGACGACGCGGACTCGAAGACCACCGCTCTGCTCGCCGGCCCGTCCCGGGGGCGAGAACGAGCCTCGCGCCTCGGTGTCCGAGAACACCGCGAAAGGCCCGATCGTCCCCGCGGCCACCCAGTGCGGGGCCGTGAGGTAAGCCGCAAGCGGCCCGTCGAGGCGATAGGAGGCACCGGAAACGGCGGTGACGGTGATCGAGGCGAGGCGGACGGGGACCTCGAGGCGGTTCGCTACCTCAAGGCCGACGGAGAGGCGCGGCACCTTGAAGGTGACGACGACCGTCCCCGTGTCCGGCTCTGAGATGACGCCGCTCGGCTCCGTCTCGACGCGACGGCCGCCGACCTCGGACACGAGGCGCACGTCGCGACCGAATGCGGCCAGGGCGGCCGGTGCGGCCGGCGGCGAGGAAAGCTCCAGGGTCGCCGAGCGCAGGACGAGTGCCCGTCCGAACCATCGGCTCGCGACCTGACCGGGGCGGAGCTCGACTCGCGACCGGACCGGCTCGACGCCGGCGACGGCGGGCGCGCCCAGTCCGGGCGACGTGCCGACGCCGGACCCGGGTGCCTCGTCTTGTGCCCGGGCGAGCGACAGCTCATCTGGGACGGTGAGCAGCACACGGACGTCAAGCGAGTCGAGGGCCCCCGTCGCCAAGGCAGCCGGGTCGAGATCGTCCTGGCTGTGGGTGCCGGTCGCCGAGGCATAGGGACCCCAGGTCAGCGAGCCGTAGCCCTGGGCGCTGGACAGGCTGGAGAGCACATTGAAGTCGGAGGCTCCGACCTGGTCGAGGGCGATTCCGTCCGAGCGGGCCGGGTCGACGATCACGAAGCGCCCGCCGCCGGCGAGCCTCGCGGCAAGTTGGGTTTCGAGCGAGCTTCCTGCTTCGAGCGCTCGCGCATAGATGGGTGCCAAGGAGGATTGGTCTGCCGTGAACACGAGGAGGTCGGCTATCACGAGGGCGGCGATGGCTCCCGCGAGCCGCCGCGCGGACCAGCAATGACCCAGGAGAACAATGGCGCCGGCCGCCAGGGCGATGACGGCGGCGACCAGCAGGTAGGGGGCGGTGGCCCCGAGCGACCAGCCTGACCCCGCAACCGCGTCGAGGAGCCCCCCATAAGGCTTGCCCGTCAGGGCAGTGGCGGACACGAGGCCGAGCACGGCGAGGGGCGCCACCATCCCGCCGGCGATCTCCCCCGGTCTCAGCTCGCCCCGCTCGGACGCGAGCTGCTCCTCGATCCAGTGGCCGAGCAGCATCGACGAGGCCAGCGAGAAGAGGATGAGCGCACGGCTCGGCAGGCGCTGCTCGCCCACGAGGGGGAGGTGGACGAGGGCGTGTTCGAGGGGAGTGTTGGAGCCGAGGGCCAACAGCAGGCCAACGGCGCCGATGAGGTACCAGACCCTCCAGCGTCTCGCCTGCGGGCTGCGCCACCGCGACACGAGCGACACCACGGCGACCAGAGACAGCACGCCGCAGTAGGCGTCGAGCTCGGCGAGGCTGTACGGCCCGGTGTAAGCCTCGAGCCCGATCGGACCGCCGCCGAGCACGTGCGGCACGACCGAGATGAGCAGCTCGGCCGGCGACACCGAGCCCGAGGCCGCGAAGGCGTAGCCGGCATGGGCGCGCTCGGAGACGGCCACGAACTCGGCGGCCGGGAGCCACTGGACGGCGCTGACAGCCAACCCGGCGAGGCTGCCGGCGGCGGCCCAGCCCAGGCAGGCAAGCCGGCGACCGCGCCCGGCGATCAACAGATGGCCCCCGTAGGCGCCGAGCGCCACGACGGTGTCGATCACGATGTCCGGGCTGCCCGAGAGACCAACGCAGGCAACGGCAATCGCCAGAACCAGGGCCCAGGGCGCCCGCCGGTGAGGCTCGCCCCGGACCATGCCGTCCAGGGCGACGAGGCACCACACGAGCGCCGCCGAGGCGGCCACGAAGTCGATGTGGACGATCTGTGACGACACGAAGCCTCCGAGACCGAAGGTCGCGCCGCCGAGCGCCGCGGCCAGAGGCCGGCACCCGTCGCGCCGCAGGAGCAGGAACCCCCCGATGGCGCCGGCCCCGAGCGTGAGCGCCTCGGACACGACCCAGGCGGCCAGATGCGGCAAGAAGGCGAACAGCACTGTGGTGGGCAACAGCGCGTGGGCGTTCGCACCCGCGAGCAAGGGGGCTCCGGACCAAAGGTAAGGGTCATAGACGGGGAGGTGGCCATGGGCGAGGAACTCGCCCGACAGCACCGAGAGCGGGTAGCTCTGCGTGACGTCGTCGCCGGTGAGCAGGGGATAGCCGGCGAGAGCAGCGCTCGACAAGGCGGCAAGGGGGATGGCGACGAGCAGCCCCATGGCGATGACGTCGTGTTTCTCCAGCCATCGGGGGCGCACCGGGGGGATCATCGTGACTCGGCCGAGAAGGGAGATGGCGAGCTCCCCGCCACAGCGGTCGCCGTTCCAAGCACCGTCCGACCGTAGCCAATTCCCGCACGCTCCTTCTGACATGGGCATTTCACCCCTCTGCAGGTTCTTGGCGGGGGGCGCTTAGGTAGGATCGCCGCATAGGACACCAAGAGGACGCGACTCCGGCGTCGGAGACCTTGGCGGCTGAGAGGGAGGCGGCGCGCTCCCGGTTCGAGCGCACTCGGCGTCTTGTCGGCCGGCTCAGCGGGCTGATCGACGATACCCGCGGTCAACTCGACCGCGGAGTTGGCTTTGTCGCCCGGATGCGCACGCCGCTCGGAGAAGTGCGGCCGTACGTGCGCGGTGAGACGCCAGTCGTCCGGTTGCTTGCGGCTCCGGCGATCTTCGGGTTCGTGAGCGCCGTCGCCATCACCTGGGGCGCTTCACTGCCGAGCTCGCCGTTCACCTGGAAGACCTGCACAGGCATCGTTCCCGGCTCGGTGACCGCCTGCCGTCCCTGGTTCTTCGGGATCCCGCCGCCGCCGGTGGTGGCGGGTGCCCCGTTGCCTGCGAACAAGAACCTGTTCATCGGCCTCGTCGCCGTCTACGGCGGCATGGTCTTGATGATGCAGGCCTGGATCGCGCTGGTCCGTGTCGCTCGTCGCCACACGGGCTTGCCCGTTCGTTCCTTCGCGGCTGTGTTTGCTGCCTGGACGGCACCGCTTCTCGTCGTAGCGCCACTTTTCAGCCGCGACGCCTACAGCTACGCCGCCCAGGGCGAGATGATGAGCCGTGGCATCAACCCGTACCTGTTCGGGCCGGGAATGATCGGCGTGAACGCCTTCTCGGGGCTGGTCGACAAACTCTGGGCCAACGTGACCTCGCCCTACGGGCCAGTGTTCCTCTGGATCGCCGGAGTGAACGCGACCGTGGTGCGCCACAACGAACTCTTCGCCGTCGTCGGCTTCCGCCTGCTCGCCCTCGTGGGAGTCTTGATGATCGCGGTCTTCGTGCCTCGCCTGGCGCGCTCGTACGGCCGCGATGCGTCGGTCGCATTCGTGCTCGCCGCGCTGAACCCGCTCGTGCTGCTCCACCTGGTGGCGGGCGCGCACAACGACGCCTTGATGATCGGCTGCCTCGTGGCCGGGCTCTCGCTGGCCCGGGACGGGCGCCCGGTGCCCGGTGTGCTGCTGTGCACGGTCGGGGCGATGATCAAGGTCCCCGCCTTCATCGGCGTCGTCTACATCGGCTGGGGCTGGGCAGGGGACGGGGCCTCGTGGCGGTCCCGGCTCAGGCCGACGATCTCGGCGACGGTCCTCGCGGCGGCGGTCATGACCGCCGTGTCACAGATGGTCGGGCTCGGCTGGGGCTGGGTATCGGCGCTGGGCAATCCCGGGACGGTCAGGTCCTGGATCGATCCTCCGACGGCGGTCGGCCTGTGGGCAGCCAAGCTGGTGGCCGCCCTCGGGCTCGGAAACCACCAGAGCCTGCTCCTGAACGGCGCCAGGACTCTCGGGTTGCTGCTCGCAGCAGCCATCGCCGCGCACCTGCTCTGGCACGCCAAGGGCGCCGCGACCATGCGGGCGATGGGCCTGACGCTCCTGGCGGTCGTCTTCCTAGGCCCGACGGTGCAGCCGTGGTACCTGGCCTGGTCCGTCGTGGTCCTGGCGACGATCGCGGCGCACCGCCTCAGGGTGCTGGTGATCATGCTGTCGTGTGTGTCCTGTTTCTTCGGCCTGCCTGGTGCGCGAGAGCTCGTCCTGCAGTTCGGCGAGGCCAATCCGATCCTCATCGTCCTCGCCTCGATCGCGATGATCCTCCTTCTTGCCATCCCCATCGTCCTGAGAGTGCGAAGGGCACTGCACCCGACCGAGGCAGAGCGGGTGCTTGCGCTTCCGCGGGGCTAGGTGGGCGCGAGCGGGCTCGACGCCGGTCGGCTCAGAGCAGGCGCTGGAGGATGGCCACGTCGATCCAGCGGCCGAACTTGCGACCGATCTCGCGCTCGACGCCGACGAAATCGAAACCACAAGCCTGGTGGAGCGCTACCGAGGCCTGCTGGGTAGCGCCGACTCGGGCCACGACGGAATGAAAGCCGTGGGTCCGGGCCATGACGACAGCCGCATTGAGCAGTTCGCGGCCGATCCCCTTGCCGCGATGCTCCGCCGCCACGTAGATCGAGTCCTCAACGGCGGTCGCGTAGCCCGGGCGCGGCCGGTACGGCGACAGGCAGGCGAATCCGACCACCTCGCCACCTTCGTCAGCGACGATCACGGGGTATACGCCCGAGTGGGCGACCATCCAGCTCGCCTGCTCTTCGTGCGAGCGCGGGACGAGGTCGAGGGTGGCGGTGGAACCGGTGACCTCGATGTTGTAGATCTGCCGGATGGCCTCGGCGTCGGCCATGACTGCTCGGCGGATGTTCATCGGCTCATCGTAAGACGGCTCCGCTAGGTTCCCCGGCCAGTCGCGGATATGATCGGCCGGCGCGGCAAAGCCAGCCGATGGTGGCTGGCACCGCCCCCTTAGCTCAGTCGGCAGAGCACAGCCATGGTAAGGCTGGTGTCGTCGGTTCGATTCCGACAGGGGGCTCCGCGGCGGCGTAGCTCAGTTGGTAAGAGCACACGGCTCATAATCG
>JBKQMT010000052.1:0-4408 GCA_052146595.1 Acidimicrobiales bacterium | reverse complement strand
CGCTCTCGCTCTTGCACAAACACCTTGGCGACACTGTCGTCTTCTCCTTTGGCAGCCCGAACACTGCCCCGCTCTACCTGCCTCCCGCGAAGCTGGTCATCGTGGGCACTGCCACCCTGCCCGCGATCGGCGGTGCCAGCACCTTCGCCGACCACCCCTCGATGGGAACGGGAGCCGTGCTCTCCGACCACGTCAGTCCAGCGTTCATCCACGCCATCCAGAACCCTGACCCCAACCTCAGAGGACCGGGTTTGGTCTTCGTACGCCTGCACAGCGACGTACGCTCCGCTGCAGGACTGGCGGATATGAACCGCATCGCCAATCTCGCCAACAAGGTCTTCGCAACCGACCCGAACGCTACCGGCGACACTGTCGAAGTCCTAGGCGTCCAACACCCAGCTGAGATCGTCAACTACCAATCCACCGGAGCAACACCCGTCGTCCTGGCCGCGGGCCTTGCCGTCGGTGCGATCGTCGCACTAGCTCTTGCCTTGATCGCGTCGGTTCGCCGACAAAGACGCGACCTCGCCTTATTGAAGACCCTCGGATTCACCACCCGGCAGTTGGCCGCAACGATTACCTCGCAGGCTTCGGTCATCGGCGCAATCGCCACTGTCGTCGGAGTGCCCGTCGGCATCGCCATCGGGCGACAACTATGGATTCTCTTCGCCCGCAACATCAATGCTGTGCCTCAACCTACGGTTCCCGCCTCCTTGATACTGGTCGCGGTCGGCGCGCTCCTCCTCGCCAATCTCGTCGCGGCGGTGCCCGCGCGCATGGCTGCGCGCACGCCCGCCGCCCTAGCGCTGCGAACCGAGTGAGTGCCGAATGCCGAGCTTCTTCCTCAGCACGACAGAACGACATGCGACATGCGCCTCCGGGGGACGCCGAGCTTGCGCCAGACTCGGCACGGATCTGCGGCCCATCCGCGCACACTAAGGACGGTGTCGGGACCTCGGGCTGCCCGTAGCATGCGCATAAAACCTCCGCGGCTACGGGTGCGTGACCGCCTGTAGGGCCCGGGAACTACCTCTCCGATCGTTCGACAGCGTGATCTGGGCGATCGGTTCAGACGCGGTCTCGCTCGCAATCCATGCAGCATTCGGCGTGGGTCTCGTGGTTATGGGCGTCCGGTTCGAGCGGCCCGTCGAGTCGCAGCTCAGCGACACAAACCATAGGTTGCCCCTGCCCCGCCAAAGGTGGTTTGGCGTCATCATTGGTCGATGAAAGAGGCCGCCTATTACAAGGAGCACCTTGCCGCCGAGCGGCTGCAGCAGTGCTATCAGCTCGCGCCGGCACGCGTGAAGCAGTACCTTCGCGCCGAAGTCGAGTTCGTGGTGACGCGGTTGCGTCCTGCTGACGTCGTACTGGACCTCGGATGCGGCTACGGACGTACCATGCCGGCCTTCGCTGGATCATCGCGTTTGACCGTCGGTACCGACAACTCACTGGCCAGCCTTCGACTGGCCCGAGCGCGACTTGGTGCGGCGGCAAACTGCGGCCTCCTGTGCGCCGACGCGAAGCAGCTCGGGTTGGCGGCGGCGTCCTTCGACCGGGTCGTCTGCATACAGAACGGGATCTCCGCCTTCCACGTCGACCGGCGGGTGCTTCTTCGAGAAACAGTCCGCGTGCTGCGACCCGGCGGTGTGGCCCTGTTCTCCACCTACTCGGATCGGTTCTGGGAAGACCGCCTGGACTGGTTCGAGCGTCAGTCCGCGGCAGGTCTCATCGGAGATATCGATCGGATCGCCACTCGCGACGGGGTCATCGTGTGCAAGGACGGCTTCACCGCAGGGACCGTGCCGGAGGAGGAGTTCCGCACGCTTGTCGCCAACCTCGATGTGGAGCTCGAGTCCTTTGAAGTCGATGACTCCAGCGTCTTCTACCTGGTAAGCGTGTGACGCTCACGGCGCCCGCCGACGCCTCTCTGTCCCTCCCCTCCGGCGCTGAGTTGAGTGCCGGTCGCCGATAGTCTCACCGTCTGAGGTTCTTGAAGTGGCAGCGGACAGCCAGTATCATGTGTGCGATACGGTAAACGGTCCCGGTGCGAGGGGGGAGCGCCGGGGCCGTTCTTCGTGCCTTCGCTCAGGTGTCCCGCGCGGATGCGCCGAGCCGCTGTCCTACCACTGGTTCCGCGGTATACGGTTACTGCGACACGTCCCTTTTCCTATCTCGTATGGGCAACGGGGGCCGTGCAGATTGCCACCCCCCCGGCAGTCCGGCGCCGCTGCTCCGTTCGGGGTGGCGGCGCTGTCGTGTCAGACGTGCCTTTCATTCCTCAGGCGTTGGAGCCGGCGTGGGAACAGAGGAGAACAGGCCGTCGTCCGTCGGTTCATGAGCGAGGTGATGGCCGGTGGCAACCTCGATGTGGCCGACGAAGTGCATGCGCCGTAAGGCGCGACCAGACATCAGGGGTAACCTGAAGCGTCGTGCGATGCAGGGGTGGCTTGGGCGAGATCTTTGTATTGCTAGCGGGGGGAGTCGCGTTGACAGTCGGTGGCGTCGCTCCTCTTGTAGCGAACGCGTCGGTATCGGTGCCTGCATCGACGCGTCCAGTGCCCGACTTCGGCAACCCGGCCGGTCATGCGCGGGTGCCGCCTGCCGGCGGTGTTGTCGACACCAACCACCCGGACCACGTCATTGGGACCGGCACGCCCGCCAGTTGCACGTCTGCCGGGGTAGTCGGTGCCGTCGCCAGGGGTGGCGTCATCACCTTCAACTGCGGTCCGGGCCCCGTGACGATAACAATGACCGCCACGGCCAAGGTCGTGAACACCAGCCACCGGGTCGTCCTGGACGGCGGCGGGACGGTCACCCTTAGCGGCGCCGGGAAGCGTCAGATCCTCTACATGAACACTTGCGACAAGAGACAGGAGTGGACCACCTCGGATTGCTACGACCAGGAATGGCCTGAGCTAGTCGTGCAGAACATGACCTTCGAGGACGGCAATGCCACGGTCAGCCAGTCCAAGAGCACCAGCTTCGGTGGTGGAGGAGGTGGCGCCATATTCGACCTGGGTGGCCAACTGAAGGTGGTCAACTCCCGGTTCATCGACAACCGCTGCTACCGCGTTGGCCCGGACCTCGGCGGCGCCGCAGTCCGCGCCTTGGCCCAGTGGCACAACAAGCCGGTGTACATCACCAGCGACAGCTTCCAAGGCGGGCAGTGCTCCAACGGGGGCGCCCTCAGCAGCATCGGGGTCTCTTGGGTGGTGCTCAACAGCATCATGACCGATAACGATGCCATCGGTTTCGGGGCAAACCCGGCCGCGCCGGGCACCCCCGGCGGGGGCAGTGGCGGTGCCATCTACTGCGACGGCGACACGTACTCGCTCGAGATCGAGGGCACAGTTATCCGCGACAATCACGCCCGCGAAGCCGGAGGTGCCATCTTCTTCGTCAGTGACGACAACACGGGCACGCTGACCATCGAAAGCTCGACGCTGGGCGACAACCCGAGCGCGGGCTTCTGGACGAGACCCTACCCCGGCATTTTCTTTCAAAGCTCCGGGCACCCGAAAGTCGTCGACTCTACGATCAGCTGAGGAGCTGCTCTCACTGTAGGCAACTGCGCGGCAGCTGTCGCGACCGAACCGATTCTGCTTTCCTCGCGAGTTGCGGGTTCGTGGTGAAGTGAATACGCAATCGGCGAGGCGGATCACGGTCTCCCCCGCGCACGGTCGCCGAACCGGCCGCTACGGTGGTACCATTTTACCATGGTAACAATCGAGCGCGTCCAGTCCGGTGTCCGGATGGAACGTCGCCTGCTGAAGGTCCTGAAGGCGCTCGCCGAGTTCCTTGACGTATCCCTCGGGGACCTGCTCGAGGGCATCGTTCTCCATGTGTTCGAGCAGAAACTGCCCTTCGACGACGCCACCGTCGCCATCGTCCAGAATCTCAAGGATGTCTATGGGTTGGACTTGAAGGCCTCAGACAGTCACCGGTTGCGCGAGGCAGATGTGACGGACCGATAGTGGTGGCCGCGCTCCCCAGCAGACATGCCCGATTGACCGGTACGATCGAGATCGCCTTGGCGCCGGAACAAGCCTTCACACTGTTCACCCCCACCGGTGAGCGGGCGTGGGCGCCCAGCTGGGACCCTCAATTCCCCAGCCCGGGTACAGATGAAACCGAGCCCGGGACTGTCTTTAGGACTGATCATGGCGAGAGGCACTCGATCTGGGCGGTGTTCCATCGCGATCCCGGCAAATCGATCGGGTACGTGGTGACCACACCAGGCCAGCGTTGTGGGCTGGTCACCGTGAACTGCCAACCGTCCGCGAACGGGACGAAAGCGACGGTCATCTATGACCTCACGTCCCTGAGCCCCGACGCCGACGCCGAGCTCGAACTGTTCGCCGCCAATTACCCATCGTTCCTGGGCCACTGGCAACACGCCATCGCGCGG
>JBKQMT010000051.1:0-87346 GCA_052146595.1 Acidimicrobiales bacterium | reverse complement strand
ATCGAGATCTTCTTCCCCGGGCTCAACTGAACCCAGCGCGGTCAAGCCGGACGCTGTCGCGGCGGCGAGGAGCGAACGCCGCCCTTGTGACCCGAAGACGCATCCCCTAGCCTTGGTGGCCGCAAGCCCCGCCTAGCTCTGGAGCACTTGTATGTCTGAGAACAGGTTCTCCTTCATCGGTCGCGACATGGCCGTCGACCTCGGGACGGCCAACACTCTCGTCTATGTGCGCGGTCGCGGGATCGTGCTGAACGAGCCGTCGGTCGTCGCCATCAACGTCAAGGACGGCCACCCACTCGCCGTCGGTGTCGAGGCCAAGCGCATGATTGGCCGCACACCGAGCAACATCCAGGCGATCCGGCCACTCAAGGACGGCGTGATCGCAGACTTCGAGATCTGCGAGATGATGCTCAGGTACTTCATCCGTAGGGTCCACCCGCATCGTTTCTCGAAGCCGCGGATGGTGATCTGCGTTCCGTCGGGGATAACAGGCGTCGAGAAGAGGGCCGTTCAGGAAGCCGCCGAGTTCGCCGGCGCCCGCAAGGCCTACATCATCGAGGAGCCGATGGCGGCCGCGATCGGCGCGGGACTGCCCATCCACGAGCCGACCGGCAACATGGTCGTCGACATCGGTGGCGGCACGACCGAGGTCGCCGTCATATCGCTCGGCGGCATCGTCGTCAGCCAGTCCATCCGGATCGGTGGTGACGAGCTCGACGAAGCGATCATCTCCTTCGTAAAGAAGGAGTACAGCCTCGCGCTCGGCGAGAGGACGGCAGAGGAGATCAAGATCGCCCTCGGCTCGGCCTACGAGCTCGAGGAGGAGCTCCACGCTGAGATCCGCGGCCGGGACCTCGTGACCGGCCTTCCGAAGACGGTGGTCACGACGACCGAGGAGATCCGCAAGGCCATCGAGGAGCCGGTCTCGGCCATCGTCGATGCGGTCAAGGTCACGCTCGACCGCACCCCGCCCGAGCTGGCGGCGGACATCATGGAGCAGGGCATAGTGCTGACTGGCGGCGGCGCGTTGCTGCACGGCCTGGACAGCAGGCTGCAGTCGGAGACCCACATGCCGATCGTCGTCGCCCCCGATCCTCTCAATTGCGTCGCTCTAGGCAGTGGCATGTGCCTCGAGGAGTTCGAGGCGCTGAAGCAGGTCCTCATCTCCTCGACCAACCGCTGACCTTTCGGGGTCGCGGTGGCCAGCTCGCGCCGCAATACCAGCCAGCGTCTCACGCTGGTGATCCTTCTCCTCGCCTCGATCACGGTGATCACCCTGGCCTACAAGGGGGAGGCACGCCGGGCGGTCACCTCGGTCCGAAACGGCGCCGGAGACGTCTTCTCGCCCATCCAGCGCGGGATCGCGGCCGTGCTGCACCCGGTGGGCAATGTGTTCGCCGGGATGGCCGACTACGGCGGCGCCCTCAGCGAGAACCAGAGGCTTCAGCTCGAGGTCGGCCAGCTCCGTCGCCAGCTCATGGAGGCGCAGCAGGCCCAGGGGAAGCTCGACCAGCTGCAACAGGACGAGAACCTTCCTTTCGTCGACGGGATTCCTGAGGTGCTCGCACAGGTGATCTCCTCGCCGTCGTCGAATTTCGACCTCACGATCGAGCTCGACCACGGCACTTCCAATGGCGTCGGGGTCGGGATGCCCGTCGTTTCCGGGGCCGGCTTGGTCGGCTCTGTCATTGCTGCCGGCCAGCACACCTCCGTGGTCCAGCTGATCACAGACCAGAGGTCCGACGTCGGGGTGCGATTCGGGACCAGCAACGTGGCCGTGGCCCAGGGCCAGGGCGAAGGTGGTCCACTGCAGCTGGAGGATCTCTCCGAGACCAGCGCCACGAGCGCCGGGGCGCTGGTGGTGACGAGTGGCCTCGATGTCGCCGCGTACCCCGCCGGCATCCCGGTGGGTACCGTGTCCTCGGTGAGGCACCCAGGCGGCTCGCTCACTTCCGACGTGCTCGTGACCCCCCTCGTGAACGTCTCTGCTCTCCAGTACGTCGCCGTGCTCCAATGGCTCTCGCCCGCGTGAGCGCCCGCCCGGCGAACGCGCTTCGATCACCGCTGGCCGGGACGGGGGGCGGCCCATGACGCTTCGGACGTGGGCTCGGCTCGGGCTCCTCGCCCTCGGAGCCGTGATCGTCCAGGTGGGTCTGCTGAACCAGATCGCCATTGCCGGCGCCCATGCGGACCTGTTTCTCCTCCTTGCCATCTCGGCCGGAATCGTGGCCGGCCCCCAGCGCGGCGCGGTGATGGGCTTCGCCCTCGGCCTTGTCGCCGACGTCTTCGTGCAGACCCCCTACGGCCTGTCCTCGCTCTGCTATGTGCTGGTGGCCTTCGCCGTGGGGCTGGCCGTCGGGGCGCTCCCCGGGCGGCCGACGCTCGGCTTCGAGCTGGTCGCGGCGCTCCTCGGCGGAGTGGGCGGGACGCTGTTGTTCGCCGGTCTCGGGACCCTCATCGGCCAGCCGAGTCTGCCGTGGCACCAGCTCGCCGTCGTCGTGGTGGTCGTTGCCGCCGGCTGCGTGTTGCTCGCCCCCCTCACTTGCCGTCTCGTCGAATGGACCATGGCCGCCGCGCCGGGAGCTCATCATGAACCAGGTGCGTTCGCGAGCGGGAGCGCCAGGTGAGCACCCGAGCCGGAGGAGGTCGAGAGCCGCCGCGGGGTCCGGGGGACTTGAGCCATGGCGGCCTTTCCCGGGATCCCGGGCCGTCCGACCCGGTTCGCCCGCGCAGGCCCGTGCAGGCGCCGTACTTCCCGGCGGACGAGGAGACGGATCGGCATCGCCGGATCGTGAGCTCGAGCCCGCTGAAGCGCATCGAGGACGAAGAGCGCGAGCAGCAGCGCCGGCAGGAGAGCGCCCGTTACGGCCTGCGGCTCACGATCATGGGCCTGATCGTGCTCGTGGCTTTCTCTGCCGTGGTCGTCAGGCTCTGGTCGCTCCAAGTCCTGCACAGCTCCCATTACCGCAACGTCGCCCTCGTCTACGAGGAGCAGACGGTCCCCATCGCGCCCGCCCGCGGCCTGATGCTCGCCCGCGGAGGACAGGTACTCGTGGGCGACCAGGTGCTCCCGGTCGTCACCCTCAGCCGCTCGGCGGCGACTGAAGTGGTCATCGGGCGTCTGGCGGCGCTGCTCGGAGAGAGCGTCGCCGACGTCGACGCGGCCCTCGCGAACCCGCAGGCGAGCCCCTATCAGCCGGCGCCGATCGCGGTCGGTGTCTCCCAATCGACCATCGTCTATCTCTCCGAGCACCAGAACCTGTTCCCGGGGGTGGCCCTCACCTTCACCGCCGAGCGCACGTACCCCTACGGCGACACGGCTGCCCAGGTGCTCGGCTACACCGGTGACATCGACGCGGCCGAGCTGAAAGCCCTCGCCAAGTACGGTTACACCTCCAACGACGTGATCGGACAGAACGGTCTGGAGTCGACCTACGAGCTTTACCTGCGGGGCCGGCCGGGCTCGGAGGTCATCAAGGTCGACGCCCTCGGGAACGCCATCGGAACGGCCAAGACGAACCCGCCCGCGAGCGGCGACGACCTCGTGCTCAACATGGACCTCGGCCTCCAGCAAACCGTCGAGACGGCTCTGACCAAACAGATCTCGAGCCTGCAATCGAGCGGTCTGCCGGCCGACGGCGGTGCGGCCGTAGTCCTCGATCCAGAAACAGGAGCCGTTCTCGCCATGGCCTCGGTGCCCACCTACAGCCCGTCGTGGTGGGTGGGCGGCATCTCCGACCAGCACTACCAGCTCCTGACGAGCCAGGCCGATCACGACCCTCTCATCAACCGCGCCATCCAGGGGAGCTGGGCCCCGGGGTCGACCTTCAAGCTCGCCACCGCGACAGCGGCGCTCAACGACGGCATGCTGGCGAGCCTGGGGGGCTATATCGACGACCCGGGCTCCTACCAGATCCCCCCACCTTGCAGCGGGCAGTGCACCTACTACGACAACATCAACAACGGCGTGAGCGAGGCGGGCCAGGGCGAGCTCGACGTCGCGAAAGCGCTCACGGTCTCCGACGACGTCTTCTTCTACACCCTCGGTGCCGACTACTGGTTCGACCGTGGCACCTACGGCGAGACGCCCATCCAGGGCACGGCGGAGAACTACGGCTTCGGCCAGGTGACCGGGATCGACCTTCCCAACGAGTACTCCGGCCAGGTCGACAGTCCCAAGCTGCGCCAGACGCAGCACTCACAGTTGCCGGCGGACTTTCCCAGTAGCTATTACGGCGTTGCCGACAACATCGAGATGGCCTTCGGGCAGGGCGAGACCCTTGTGACCCCGCTGCAGGAGGCAGTGGCCTACGGCACATTCGCCACAGGCGGCACGCGCTATGCGCCGCAGCTGGTGAACTCGATCATCTCCCCGACCGGCAAGGTGGTGAAGCGCTTCAAGCCCCGCGTGATCGGGCATGTCTCGCTGCCGGCGAGCACCTACGACCAGATCCTCCAAGGGCTCGAAGGGGCCGTCTACGACCCGCTCGGGACCGCCTACGACACCTTCCTCGGCTACAACGGGATGCCCATCGCGGGGAAGACCGGCACGGCCACCGAGAGCGCCGTCAACGGCGTGCAGCCGACGGCTTGGTTCGTAGCCTTCGGGCCGACTACGGGCGTTCCCCGCTATGTCGTCGCCGTCGTCATCGACCAGGCGGGCTACGGAGCATCGGCGGCGGCGCCGGTCGCCCGGGACATCTTCACTTACCTGAGCACCCACCCGATCGGGTCTCCGGATCTTCGTCCTCCGGCGAACGCTCCCTGATCGTCGGGCGAAGGTGTCCGAGGAGTAAACTACTGGTCAGGATGACGACGTCCAAGGCCTTTACACAGCCAAATTCGGTGACTACTGCGGTTTCGCTAGCTGTCGCGGTCGTCGCCTGCTTCGTCCTCTTCGTTGTCGCCGACCCTGCCGTCTCCCCATCTTTCGCGGAGGTCGGCGAACGAGACGACAAGGAACGTGCTCTCGATATCAATCTCGGCCCGTCCGGGCGCACCAGAGAGGCGACTCTCGGTGGCGCAGCTCGACGGGTGGCATCCGCGCCGCTTGCCGGCGCGACCTTTAGAAGGGATCTCCCTGATGTTGGATCCGACGACCGGCCGCCCGGCGGCCGCACCGGACGCGCCCGATGGCGCGGCCGGTGCACCCGAGGCGGCCGCCGGTGCACGCAATCCCGAGGTGACGACCTCGCTCACCGACGGCTCGGGTGTGCCGCTCCGGCCCGCAAGGCCGAAGATCGGCGACTCCAGGCCGGCGCCGCCGTTGTCCAAGGCGCCGGAGGCCTCACAGCCAGCGCCTGGTAACGGGCGTGGGAGCCAGCCTCCCGCCCCGAGACAGAAAGAACCCCAGCGCGCCTCTAACGGCGACGCCTCCCAGGGCGCTGCTGCCCCCTCCCGCCGGCGTCGTGGCGGGCGCGGCCGTTCGCGGGGCTCGTCTGGCGTCTCCGCTGCGACCGGCGAGGCCGAGGCTTCGGCGACCCTCGAGGCTCCGGCCGCCCCGGCCGGTCCGGGGCGCAGCTCCGGCGGTCGCGCCCCCCGGGCGAAAGGGGCCGAGAAGCTCGAGGCCCCGACCATGCAACGGCGAGTCTCGCGGCGCGGCCGGCCGGTCGGTCGCTACCTCATGTGCGTGCACGTCGAGGGCGAGGCGACCCACATCGCCGTGCTCGAGGGCCGGGCTCTCATCGAGCACTTCGTGGCCCGTCCCCAAGACGACGCCAACCAGATCGTCGGGAACATCTACCGCGGGCGCGTGAAGAACGTGCTGCCCGGCATGGAGGCGGCATTCGTCGACATCGGGACTCCGAAGAACGCAGTGCTGTACTGGGGCGACGTCTCCTACGACCGGGACGAGGTCGAGCGCCAGACCGGCGCCGACCGGATCGAGCACCTGCTCAGGCCAGGCCAGACGATCGTCTGTCAAGTCACCAAGAACCCCATCGGCCTGAAGGGGGCCCGGCTGACCCAGGAGGTGTCGATCCCGGGCCGTTTCGTCGTCCTCGTTCCTGAGTCCACGACCTATGGGATCTCACGGCGTCTCGACGACAGCGAGCGTCGACGGTTGCGCCGGATCCTCGACGACGTCCGCCCCGAGGGCCACGGGCTCATCGTGCGAACGGCCGCCGCGGGAGCGAGCGCCGAGGATCTTCGCCGAGATGTCGAACAGCTCGTCGCCCGCTGGCGGGACATCGACGAGCGCACGCGCAAGCTGCCCGCGCCGGCGCTGCTCTACTCCGAGCCGCACATGGCCGTGCGCATCATCCGCGAGGAGCTGACCGACGAGCACCGGTCCGTGCTCATCGACGATCCCGAGCTGTTCGCGATCGTTCGTGACTACGTCTCCCAGTTCAACCCGGAGCTGGCCGAGCGCGTCGAGCTCTACGACCTGTCCGCCGAGGCGCTGCCCCTCTTCGAGCGCCACCACGTGCACGAGCAGCTCCACAAGGCGCTCGACCGCAAGGTCTGGCTGCCTTCGGGGGGCTCGCTGATCATCGAGCGGACAGAGGCACTGACCGTCATCGACGTCAACACAGGCAAGAACGTCGGCAGCTCCAGCCTGGAAGAGACCGTCTTCGAGAACAACCTGGAGGCGGCCGAGGAGATCGCCCGTCAGCTCCGCCTGCGCGACATCGGCGGGATCATCGTCATCGACTTCGTCGACATGGAGATAAAGGCGAATCGCGTCGCGGTCCTCGCCGCCTTCAAGGCCGCGCTGGCGCGCGACAAGACGCCGACGCAGGTATATGAGATCTCCGAGCTCGGCCTTGTCGAGATGACGCGAAAGCGCGTGGGCGAGGGCCTGGTGGAGGCTTTGTCGGAGACGTGCCCCATGTGCAGCGGGCGGGGGATCATCTTCCCCGACCAGCACCTGTGACACCCTGCGCTATCGTTACCCGCATATGTACGCAGTGATCGACACAGGTGGCAAGCAAGCGCGCGTCCAAGTCGGCGAACAGCTCGAGGTCGAGCTGCTCGATTCCGCCCCGGGAGACGAGGTGAGCTTCGTGCCCAAGCTCGTGGTCGACGGCGATCGCGTCGTGACCGAGCGCGCCCCACTCGAAGCCTCGAGCGTCACCGGCCGTGTGGTCGGCTTGACGAAGGGACCGAAGATCATCGGCTTCACTTACAAGGCCAAGGCTCGTGGCCGGCGCCGTTACGGCCACCGCCAGCACTACAGCACTGTCGAGATCACAGCCATCGACCTCCCCGGAGGCACGAGCGCGGCTGCCGTGCCTGCAGGTTCCAAGGACCAGGCCACCACGGCGCCCGAGGACTGAGGAGAAAGCTCATGTCAAAGACCAAAGGCGGGGGGTCCACCCGCAACGGCCGCGACTCGAACGCCCAACGCCTCGGCGTGAAGGTGTTCGACGGCACGGCCATAACAGCCGGCACGATCGTCGTTCGGCAGCGCGGCACGCACTTCCACCCTGGTCACAACGTCGGGCGGGGCCGCGACGACACTTTGTTCGCCAAGGCCGACGGCAGGGTGAAGTTCGGCTCGCGGCATGGACGTCGCCTCGTGGACGTCGTACCCGCCGAGGACTGACCCCCGAGGGCAGATGGCAGGCGATCTCGCCAAGGGCTCGCTGCTCGTCGCCTCGCCAACTCTTGCCGACCCCAACTTCTTTCGCAGCGTCGTTTTCATCCTCGCCCACGACGTCGACGACGGCTCGCTGGGCGTCGTGCTCAACCGGCCCAGCCCGATCCCCGTCGACGAGATCGTGCCCGGGTGGGGAGCCCTCGCGGCGGCGCCCTCGGTGCTTTTCATCGGAGGCCCGGTCCAGCCGAGCGCGGCGATCTGCATCGGGCGGACCGAGCTCCCAGATGCCGCGGAGGCGGCCGGCTTTGCGCCCCTCTACGGCACTCTCGGCACGGTCGACCTGCACGAGGACCCGATCGACGTCCCGGTGCCGTTGGCCGAGGTCCGTGTCTTCACCGGCTACGCAGGCTGGGGGCCGGGCCAGCTCGCCAACGAGGTCGGCTCGGGATCCTGGCACGTGCTCACGGCCAACTATCAAGACGTCCTCTCGGGCGATCCCGAAGGGCTCTGGGCGCGGGTGCTCCGTCGCCAAGGTGGATGGCTCTCGGTGCTCGCGCTCTATCCCACGGACCTGGCATCGAACTGACTTCGCCGTGAGGGCCTGAGATGGCGTCGCCTTTTGTCGACGAGTCGCAGGTCCACGTGAAAGGCGGCAACGGAGGCGCCGGGGCGGTCTCGTTCCGCAGGGAGGCACACGTCTCCAGAGGCGGTCCTGACGGCGGCGACGGCGGCCAGGGAGGCAGCGTCTATCTCGAGGCCACGACGAACCTGGCCTCACTGCTCTCCTTTGTCGACCATCCCCACCGGCGAGCCGGCGACGGCGGCCATGGGGGAGGCAAGAAGCGCCACGGTCGCAACGGCGCCGACCTCGTGGTGCCCGTCCCGGTCGGCACGATCGTTCACCACCAGAACGGCGACGTGCTCGCGGACCTCACCTCGAGCGGTGACCGCTATCTGGCGGCGGCGGGCGGGCGGGGCGGGCGGGGGAACGCCCGTTTCCTGAGCAACCGTCTGCGCGCCCCCGCCTTCGCGGAGCAAGCGGAGCTTGGTGAGGAGCACTGGTTGAACCTCGAGCTCGAGCTGATGGCCGACGTCGCCCTCGTCGGGTTCCCCAACGCCGGCAAGTCCACGCTCGTGTCGACCATCTCCTCTGCCAAGCCGAAGATCGCCGACTATCCCTTCACCACGCTCGAGCCCCATCTCGGCGTCGTGCGCGTCGGGGGCACGAACCTCCGGGACTCCGATGCCGTCGAGTTCGTCGTTGCCGACATCCCCGGGCTGATCGAGGGGGCGTCGGAAGGGCGCGGCCTCGGGCACAAATTCCTCCGCCATGTCGAGCGTGCCCGGGTATTGCTCGTACTCGCCGACCTCGGCGAAGACGAGGGCCGGGCACCGTCCGAGCAGGTCCGCGTCCTGCTCGACGAGCTCGGCCTGCATCGCCCCGAGCTGCTCGAGCGTCCGAGGATGATCGTCGGCTCCAGGGCCGACAGGCGCCCGGTGGACCCCAGCGGGACCGGCGCCTTCGCCCAGGCCGGCGGGGACCGGGGTGCCCTGAGGCTCGACCTCGAGATCTCCGCCGTCACCGGTGCCGGCCTGCCCCAGCTCCTGGGCCGGCTCGCCGCTTTGGTGGAGGAGGCCCGTGCCGAGATGCCCCTGCCGCGCCAGGCCGCGGTCGTGCACCGTCCCGAGCCCGAAGGCGTCACGGTGCGCCGGGAGGGATCGGTCTTCGTCGTGGCGGGCAAGGAGGCGGCGCGGGCGGTCGCGGTCTCCGATCTCACCAATCCCGACGCCCTCGAGCACGTTCATCGCCGCCTGAAGCGCATCGGCGTCGATCGTGCCCTTGCCCGGGCCGGGGCGCACGACGGCGACGTGGTGCGTATCGGGGAGCTCAACTTCACCTACGAGTCGGAGCGCTGAGCGCGTGATCGTCATCGCCAAGATCGGCACCAGCTCGGTGACCGCGAGCAACGGCACGGTCGACGTCGCGGCGGTGGGCAAGCTTTGCGCCGAGGTGGCCGGCCTGCGCCGGGACGGCCACACCGTCGTGGTCGTCACCTCGGGCGCCGTCACGGCCGGAGTCGCCGCCATCGCCCCGCTGGGCGAGCACCGCAACGACCCGATGACCCTGCAGGCGCTCTCGGCCATCGGCCAGCCTCGCCTCATGCGGGTCTACGAGGACGCGCTCAGATCCGAGGGCCTGCTCGCCGGCCAGGTCCTGCTCGCCCCGCTCGACTTCGCCCACCGCCAGCGCTACCTGCACGCCCGCGACACCTTCACGCGCCTCTTGGAGCTGGGCGTCGTGCCGATCGTCAACGAGAACGACGCCATTGCCGACGACGAGATCCGTTTTGGGGACAACGACCGCCTGGCGGCTCTCGTCGCCCACCTCCTGCGCGCTGACCTGCTGGTGCTCTTGACCGACACGGCCGGCCTGCTCAGCGCCGATCCGCGGCACGACGCCGAGGCGACCCTCATCGAGGAGGTCACCGAGATCGACCACGAGCTCGAGCAGGTGGCGGGTGGCGCGGCCAGCTTGATGAGCCGGGGCGGGATGTCCTCCAAGCTCGCCGCCGCCAAGATGGCCGTGTGGTCCGGCTCCCGGGTCGTGATCGCCTCGGCCCGGCGCCCCGATGTGCTGGCGGAGGCGGTGGCCGGGCAGCCCGGCGTCGGGACGATCTTCTTGCCGCAACGCCGGGCGCTCGGGGCGCGCAAGTTGTGGATCGCGTTTGCGTTGCGCCCGGCCGGCAGGATCGTCGTCGACGAGGGAGCACGGCGCGCCGTCGTGGAACGGGGCAAGTCACTGCTGCCGGCGGGCGTGCTGGCCGTGGAGGGCTCCTTCGAGGCCGATGACGCCGTGGAGATCGTTTCCGCGGACCGGGTTATCTTCGCCAAGGGAATCGCTCGGCTCGGGACTGCGAGGGCCGCCGAGTGGGTCGGGCTGCACACCGGCGAGCTCGCCGACGACCTTCCGCACGAGGTCGTTCACCGCGATGACCTCGTAGTGCTCTAGCCTCGCTTCCGGCGGGCCTGAGCGGGACCCGTTAGCGTGAGAACACCTCGTCGAGCTGACCGGGAGGTCATCTAAGTGCCCGATCGATTCGTGGCGACCGACAGCGATGGCGTGCAGCATCACGAGGGCTATCGCAGGCGGTGGCCCTTGCCCGTCCTCCGGGACGACCGATGGCAGCCGGGCGAAGTCGTCGAGTCCGACGAACACGGCAGACCCGTCGTCCTCGAGGCCGGTGAGCTTCTCGATCAGCTCGGCGAGTGCGTCTTCGTCGCCGAGCCGGTCGGCGATGCCGGTGCGGCCCGCCTTGTCGCCGGCACGTCATGGTCGCAGCTGACCGCAGCGAGCTTCGCCCTCGACTGTGTCGAGCACCTCTTGGAGATCGTCCCCGGCAGTGCCGAGGCGGAGCTTCCAGGCGGTGGGACGCTCGGAGAGATCATCGCCTCGGCTCGCCGGTATCTCGTCACCGGCGCCGGCACCGACGCCCACAGGCTCGGGTTCGTCTCGCGGATCGCCTCGCACCGGCGGCTGCGGCGAGAGGGCACGGCGATCGGTGACGCCGCCTTCACGGCTGCGGCGCAGGCCGAGGGACAGGGGGTCGACATCTTGAGCGACCCCGCTTGGGAGACGCTTGCCGCGGCACGTGACGCCGTGCTGGCCGCGGTGGAGGCCGTCCGCCATGTCGCCCTTCCCTTCCTCGCAGATCGTGAGACCCGCAAGTACGAGGCGCTCGAGGAGCGCAGGGTGGCCGAGGTCGACGAGGTGGACACCCCTTGGGGCCGGTTCGCCGTCGGAGGCGGGGGACTCAAGTACGTGCCCTCCTGGGTCTCGGCGCGCGACGCGGCAGAGCGCTCCCGCCAGGCGGCCGCGGACCTCGGAGGGCCGGAGGCAGGCGAGGCCGAGCGGTCGTGGCAGGCCAAACGCCTCGTGGAGCGGCTCGGGGACGGATAGCCCGAGCCTCGCGCCGCTAGCCTGAGGCAATGTCGACCATCTCGCTGCCCGATCTCGGCCGGCGTGCCAAGGCGGCCGCCCGCGTGCTTGCCACGTTGCCCTCCTCGACCAAGGACGAGGCCCTCGCCTTGGCCGCCGATCGCCTGGCCGATCGCTGCGACGAGATCCTGAGCGCGAACGCGAGGGACGTCACCCGCTCGCTCGAGGCGGGCGCGTCGGCGACGGTGGTCGACCGGCTGCGCCTCTCAGAGGCGCGGGTCGCGGCGATGGCGGGCGGGCTGCGGGCCGTGGCGGCGCTGCCCGATCCCGTGGGCGAGGTCGTCGAGGGTTACGTGCGGCCGAACGGGCTTCGCGTAGAGCGCGTGCGCGTCCCGCTCGGAGTCGTCGGGATCATCTACGAGAACCGCCCGAACGTCACAGCCGACGCCGCCGCCTTGTGCCTGAAGGCGGGCAACGCCGCCCTGCTGCGCGGTTCGGCGGGCGCGCTCGAGTCCAATCGTGTCATCGCCTCGTCACTGAGCCAGGCGATCGAGAAGGCAGGGCTGCCGGCCGACGCCGTCCTTTTGGTCGAGGACACGGCACACGAGACGGCCGTGGAGTTCGTCCGGCTGCGCGGAGTGATCGACTGCTTGATCCCCCGGGGAGGCCCGGCCCTGCTCTCGATGATCCTCGAGCACGCCACCGTTCCCTACGTGCTCGACGGGGACGGCAACTGCCATGTCTATGTCGACGTCTCCGCCGACCTCTCCATGGCCGAGCGCATCGTCGTCAACGCGAAGATGCAGCGACCGAGCGTCTGCAATGCTGCCGAGACCCTGCTCGTGCACAAGGACGTCGCCGGCGAGTTCCTGCCCCAGGTGAGCCGCGCCCTGGAGGGCGTCGTCCTCGCCGCCGACGAGCGGGCCAGGCCCCTTTTGCCGGGAGCGCGGCCGTGCAGCGAGGTGGACTTCGCCACCGAGTTCCTGGCCCTCGAGCTCGCTGTCGGCGTCGTGGACGATCTCGACGCCGCCATCGCTCATATAGCTCGGTACGGCTCTGGACACTCGGAGGCGATCGTCACCTCCGACCTCGAGGCCGCGACGCGCTTTGTCCGGGAGGTGGACGCGGCCGCCGTGCTCGTCAACGCCTCCACGCGCTTCATCGACGGCGGGGAGCTCGGCCTCGGTGCCGAGGTCGGCATCTCGACGCAGAAGCTGCATGCCCGCGGGCCGATGGGATTGCGGGAGCTGACCTGTGTGAAGTACGTCGTCTACGGCCAGGGCCAGATCCGCGCGTGACGGGACCCTCCGAAGGCGGCGAGGCGCGCTTTTCCTCCTTGGAGGAGGTCCGAGAAGGCCTCGGCGCGGTCGGCTATCTCGCCGATGACGGCCTTGCGGGAGTCGTGTACCTCGCCGACCGCCTCGCCAAGCCCGTCCTCGTCGAAGGACCGGCAGGAACCGGAAAGACGGAGCTCGCCAAGGCGACGGCCCGTCACCTCCGAGCTCGGCTCATACGCCTCCAGTGCTACGAGGGCCTCGACGAGGCAAAGGCGCTCTATGAGTGGAATTACAAGAAGCAATTGCTTCGTATCCAGGTCGAACGCGGCGCCGAGGACGCCGGAGGAGCTCGACCGCGCGGCTGGGAGTCGCTCGAGGAGAACCTTTTCTCCGAGGAGTTCCTGCTGGCACGCCCGCTCCTGGAGGCGATCCGGGCCACCGATCCCGTCGTGCTGCTCGTCGACGAGGTCGATCGTCTCGAGATCGAGACCGAGGCCCTCTTGTTGGAGGTCCTCTCGGACTACCAGGTCTCGATCCCCGAGCTCGGCACCATCCGCGCCAGCCAGATCCCCCTCGTCTTCCTCACCTCCAACAACACCCGGGAGCTCTCTGAAGCCTTGAAGCGCCGCTGCCTCTTCCTCCATCTCGACTACCCCTCGCTCGAGCGCGAGCGGGCGATCGTGCTCGCCAAGGTCCCCGGTGTCACAGGCGAGCTCGCCGACCAGGTCGCCCGCATCGTCCGGTCGCTGCGGGCGCTGGACCTCAAGAAACACCCCTCGATCTCAGAGACCATCGACTGGGCCCGGACCCTCGTGCTGCTCGGCATCGAGTCGGTGGACTCCGAGACGGCGCGCTCCACGCTGCACATCTTGCTCAAGTACCGCTCGGACATCGAGGTGGCGGCGAAGGAGCTCGCCGCCGTGTCCGGTTACTGACCGCCGCCTCCTCCAAGAGCGGGTCTCGCCTGTGCTCGACGTCCTCGTGGGCTTCGTGGCCGAGCTGCGGCAAGCCGGCCTTCCTGTGTCGGTGTCCGAAGAGGCCGACGCCGCCGAGGCCCTTGGGCACCTGCCGCTCGAGGACCGCCAGGCGGTCAAGTCCGCCCTCGGCGCCACCCTGGTGAAGTCGGCCAACCACTGGCGCGCCTTCGACACCGCCTTCGAGGTCTATTTCTCGACGCGAGGGCATCGTTTCTCTGCCGTGGGGGATGAGGGGCCGGCCCCCGAGTGGGACGGGCGAGCCGGTACGGTGCCCGAGGGGCCGACATCGAAAGGGGTCGGCGGCGCCGAGCCGGTCAGTTCCGAAGAGATCGCCGCCCTGGTGTTCCGGGCCCTGCGCGACGGAGACCAGTCGCTGCTGAGCGCCATCGCCCGCCTCGCCGTGGCGCGTTATGCGGCCATGGAGCCGGGACGCCCGGTCGGAGGCACGTACTACTTGTACCGCACTCTTCGCAATCTCGACCTCGAGGGCGTGCTCGCCCGGCTCGTCGCCCAGGCGCGCGCCGGCGCGGGCGGCGGGACCGCCCTGGCGGGGGAGCCGCAAGCCGGCGACCGCTCCGGCGGGACGGTGCTGCGGGGCCGGCGCCCGGGTCAGCTCACAGCCTTGGAGGAGCGGCTGCTCGAAGACGAGTACAAGGCCCGGATCGAACAGCTGCGCAACGAGATCGAGGCCGAGATCCGCCGCTGGCTGGTGGCCGACGGGGGAGCCGAGGCGCTCGCCCGTAGCCTGCGCAAGCCGCTGCCGGAGGATATCGAGTTCATGCACGCCACCCGCGATGAGCTCGTGGCGATGCGCAAGGCCATCCAGCCCCTCACTCGCAAGCTGGCCACGCGCCTTGCCCGCAAACGTCGCCACCTGCGCAGGGGAGCGCTCGACTTCCGGGCGACGATGCGCCGTTCGCTCTCCTACGGAGGCGTGCCGGTCGAGCCGCGCTTCAAGCACCCCCATCAGGCCAAACCGGAGATCTGGGTGATCGCGGACGTCTCAGGTTCGGTGGCGGCCTTTGCCCGCTTCACCTTGCAACTCGTCTACGCGATCTCGTCCCAGTTCTCCAGGGTGCGCAGCTTCGTGTTCATCGACGGCGTAGACGAGGTGACGGGGATCTTCGACCGGTCCGAGACCGTGACCGAGGCCGTGCAGCGGGTCAACCTCGAAGCCGACGTGGTCTGGGCGGACGGTCACTCGGACTACGGGCACGCGCTCACCGCCTTCTACGAGCGTTGGGGGCACGAGATCGGGCCGAAGGCGAGCATCTTGCTGCTCGGCGACGGCCGGAACAACTACCACGCCGCCCAGGCTTGGGTCGTCCGCGAGCTTCGCCGTCGGGCGAGAAGAGTGTTCTGGCTGAACCCAGAGCCTCGCTCGTACTGGGGGAGCGGCGATTCGATCGTCGATCAGTACGCCCAGCATTGCGACGCCGCCTACGAGTGCCGCAATCTCCGCCAGCTCGAGGCGTTCGTGGCGCACCTGGCCTGAGCCGCAACGGTCCTGTTTCCCTCGGGGCATCGCCACACCGGAAAGGCTCGCCGGGGCCGGTAGCGGTTGCTGGCGGCCGGTAGCCGGTTGCCGGCGGCCGGTATCCTTGCAGCCATGACGATCGCGCCCGAGTGGCATTGCGCGCCCCAAGGACGGGTCACGCCCGGCACGAGGCTCGTCATCGTCCGCCACGGCGAGGCCGTGAGCAACGCCGAGGATCTCGTCGCAGGACATCTCGGCTGCAGCGGGCTCACCGAGCGAGGCCGGCTGCAGGTGCGGGCCCTCGCGGCGCGCCTCCTGCGCACGGGCGAGCTCGAGGGGGCGACCGCGCTCTACTCGAGCGTCCTGCGCCGCGCCGTCGAGACGGCCGAGATCCTGCTCCCCGTTCTCGGCGACGTCACCTACGAGGCCAGCTGCGCCCTCTGTGAGCGCCATCCCGGCGAGGCGGACGGGCTGAGCTGGGCCGAGTGCGACAGGCGTTACGGACGCCGGCTCCCCGGCGACGATCCCGAGCAACCGCTGTCGCCGGGCGGGGAGAGCTGGCTCGATTTCCTCGAGCGGGCGGAGGGCGCCTTGTACCGCCTCGCCCAGGCGCATCCCGGGGGGCTGGTCGTGATCTCGGGCCACGGGGGCGTCGTGGATGCTTCCCTCATCCGCTTTCTCGGGTTGCCGGAGCACGGCGGCTTGGCCCGTTTCTTCCCCGACAACGCCTCGATGACCGAATGGGCCTTCACGGGGGCGCGGTGGTGGCTCGTCCGCTACAACGACGCCGCCCACCTCGACCCGAGCCGGCCCCATGAGCCCGCCGGCCTGCGCATAGCCGCGCCGGCCTGGGTCCAGAGGGAGCCGCCCGCCCGCGCCGCCCTCGCCCGGACGGGGGGAGCAACGCCTCAGCAGGCGTAGTCAGGGTCGAAGGGATAGTTGTTCGGTCCGGGCGTTTCCTGCAAGAGCCAGGTCTGACCTCCAGCAAAGGCGTACTTCGAGCTGCAGAACGGTGCCAGCGTCGCCGGGGGCCAGTAGCCGTAATTCGGCGGGTACGGGGGCGAAGTCCAATAGGCGCCTGCGACCCAGATCGGGACCTGCGGACCGGACGGCACGTAGCCGCCGGTGATCCCCTGCCACTGGACCGCGGTCGAGTAGATCCCGACCGTCACGTTCTGGGAGTGCAGGAAGTCGAGCGCACCCTGGATCGTGAGGGAGTTGAGCGCCTGGTCGCAGGACCAGTACTGCCCGCAGAGATCGTTCTCGATGTCGAGCCACCACATCGGTGACGAGGCTCCCTGGGTCGCCGCGTAGCCCATGGCAGCCTGAGCAGAGTTGTAGCCGTAGTTGTACGCGAGGCAGCTCGCCTGTTTCGAGCCGGAGAAGTCGTCGCAAGCCCCGAACGGTCCCTGCGCGTCGATCGTGTCGTGCGACGACGGCGAGTTGAGGAACATGTAAAGGTCGTAAGGGGCGCCATTGGTGTCCTTGGCGCCGGCGGCCCACGCCACCTCCGCCCGCAGGCACGGGTTCGGCGCCCCGACCGCCCAGCCGTCCACTCCGACGATGGCGATGGTGTAGTCGGCCGTCCCGGCCGGGTAAGAGGGCGCCCCGGGGAGCGGGACCGTCTGAGTCGACGTCGGTCCTTCGCACTGAGGCCAGTTGATGTCGTAGCCGAACGAGCCGCTCGGGTACTGCAGCGGCGAGACGTCGGCGACCGGCATGGCGGCGATCGAGGTGACGGGGGCAGTGCCCTGGACCTCGCTGAGCGATCCGTGGGCAGGGGCGGCGCCGAGGCTGACGACGGTGCCGTTCTCCTCGGCCACCCAGTCCCCGGTCCCGTCCGGGGTCACCGCCATCCCCACGACGGGCGAGCTGGTTCTCACCCGCCTCGGCGTTACCAGCTCCACAGCGTCGCCGAAACGGGCCACGTTCCCGTTCGCCCGGGCGAGCCAGTAACCGCCCCCGTCGGGGGTGGCGGCGATGGCGACAATGGTCTGACCGAGAGTCCTGGCCCCGGCCGATCCGTGGTAATTGGCGTCGCCGAAGTTGTAGACCCTGCCGGAGCTGGCGGCGATCCAGTACCCCTCGCCGTCGGGGGTGGCGACGATCCCGGCGACGCGACCGGTGAAGGGCCGGGCGAGCGTGCCGTAGCTCCCGGCGTCACCGAAGTGCAGCAGGCGGCCGCCGCCGGTGATGAGCCAGTACCCGCGGCCGTCCGGGGTGCTCGCAGCCGCCACGACCGGGTCCTGGCGCACCCTGCCACCAGCATCGCCCTCGAACTTGGCGTCCCCGAAGGCGTACACGCTGCCGTCGGCACCGATGAGCCAGTAACCCTTGCGATCGGGTGTGGGGACCAAGGCGATGATCGGGGCGACGAGGTGCTTTCCGTAGGCAGAGCCGTAGTAGGCGGCTTTGCCGAGGGCCGCCACCTTGCCATTGGCCTCCGCCAGGTCGTAGGAGAGGCTGCTGGGAGGCGGCAGGGCGATCCCGGCGATCGATGCGACCGGAGTCGTCACGCCGCTGAGCGAGCCGTGGGGAGTGGCGGTGCCGAGGTCCAATACGGTGCCGTCCTGTTCGGCAAGCCAGGCGCCGGTCTCCTGCGGGGTGACGATGAAGCTCACCACGGGCGAGGCGAGCTTGACCGGCGGGTTGAGCGCCAGGCGCGGGGCGTCGCCGAAAGAGAACACCTCCCCGTCTGCGGCGGCCAGCCAGTAGCCACCGTCGTCGCTCGTCGCCGCCATGGCGACGACTCGCTCGCCCTCGGGGCTCGTCCCCGCCACGGGGAAAGGCTGAGCGTCACCGAAGTTGAAGACCGCCCCGGTGCTGGTGGCGATCCAGTACCCCTTGCCGTCGTTGGTGGAGACGATGTCGACGGCGCCCCCCTTGATCGCCGAAGCGACCTCGCCATAGCTCTTGGCGTCACCGAAGGCCATCACGTGGCCGACGGAGGTGACGAGCCAGTAGCCGTCGCCGTCGGGCGTCGCCGCCGCCGCCACGACGGGCCACCCGCGCACGCTGCCGCCGGCGTCGCCCTCGTATCGGGCGTCACCGAACGGGTACACGCTGGCGTCGGCGCCGACCAGCCAGTAGCCCTTGCGATCAGGGCTGGGGACCAAGGCGACGATCGGGGCGACCAGGCGTGCTCCGTACACGGAGCCGTAGTAGGCGGCCCCTCCCAGGGAAGCCACCTCTCCGTCGGTCTGGGCGAGGTCGTAGGCGAGAGTGCTTGCGGGTGGTATCGGCATCCAGGCGATGGAGGTGACGGGCGACGCGCTCGTCACGCCCGCCGGCGAGCCGTGAGGAATGGCCGTGCCGCGGCTCACCACGGCGCCGTCCTCCTCGGCGAGCCACGCTCCGGTGCTGTCCGGGGTGACGGCGAAGCCCGTCACGGGCGATGCGAGCTTGAGCGGCGGACCGGCTGCGAGCTGAGGCGCGTCGCCGAAGCTGTACACG
This sequence comes from Acidimicrobiales bacterium, assembly GCA_052146595.1. Classification (GTDB taxonomy): domain Bacteria; phylum Actinomycetota; class Acidimicrobiia; order Acidimicrobiales; family Bog-793; genus Fen-455. The sequence continues at coordinate 68,685 of JBKQMT010000051.1, read as the reverse complement.
GTGCCGTTCGCCGCGGCCAGCCAGTAGCCGCCGCCGTCGGGCGTGGCCGCCATTGCGACGACGCTTTGATCGGTGGGACCCGCCCCGACGGGGCTGTAGGTCTGGGCGTCGCCGAAGTTGAAGACAGCGCCGGAGCTGCAGGCGATCCAGTAGCCCCGCCCGTCGGGGGTGGCAACGATCGCCACGACCAGGCCGGCGAAGGGTAAGGACACCGAGCCGTAGTTCTTGGCGTCGCCGAATGCCATGACCTGACCGTTCGAGGCGACCAGCCAGTACCCGCCGGCGTCGGGCGCCGCCGCCGCCACGACCGGGAACGCTCGCACCGCCCCGCCGGCGCCACCCGCCTGCTTGGCGTCCCCGAAGGCGAACACGCTGCCGTCGGCGCCGATCAGCCAGTAGCCGGCCCGGTCAGGAGTGGGGAGCAAGGCGACGATCGGGGCGACGAGGGCTCTTCCGTACTCGGAGCCGTAATAGGCGGCCCCCCCGAGCGGGGTCACCGTGCCGTTGGCCTCGGCAACGTCATAAGCGACGGCCGTTGCTGTCACCGTCGATCCTGCCGCTGTGCCCGGGGCCGGCGTCGTCCCGGTCGTCGTGTCCGCGGCCGGGGCCGCATGCGGGAGAGTCGTGGTCGGGACGGTCCTCACAGACGAGCCCACGGCGGGGCTGCCGAGCCGGGGCGTGGCGCCGGCTTGACCTGCGCCCAAGAGCGGGCCTGTGCTCAGCGCGCCCCCGAGCGCGATGACGACCGCCAAGACCGTCCCGAGACGGCCCGGCAGGCGAGCAGGAGTACCAAGCCAGGAGTGCAAGCGCTTAGGGTGCACGATAGAGCACTTATCGTCACATTCTCAGAACTCTTGACCCATGGCCAACTCTGAGCACAGGGTCAACAGGTCTCACACTATCCCCGCAGGAGCTCGGCGATACGAAAAGCGAGGTCGGTCGACTGGCGGGCGTTGAGGCGCGGGTCGCAGGCGGTCGTGTAGCGCAACTGCAGCTCCTCTTCGACTATCCCACCGATCCCGCCGAGGCATTCGGTGACGTCGTCACCCGTGAGCTCGATGTGCACTCCTCCCGGCCACGTCCCCTCTGACTTGTGAACGGCGAAGAAGCCCTGGATCTCCCCCAGCACGTCGTCAAAACGGCGCGTCTTGTGGCCGGACTCGCTCACGAAGGTGTTGCCGTGCATCGGGTCGCAGACCCAGGCCACAGGGAAGCCCGCAGCGGAGACGGCGCGCACGAGCGGCGGGAGAGCGGTGCGGACCTTGTCGACGCCCATGCGGGTCACGAAGGTGAGCCGTCCGGGTGCCCGCCCGGGGTTGAGCCGCTCGCAGAGCGCCGTCGCCTCCTCGGGCGTCGCCGTCGGCCCGAGCTTGACCTCCACCGGGTTGCCTATCCCGGTCGCGAACTCGACGTGGGCTCCGTCTATCTCGCGTGTGCGTTCCCCGATCCAAACGAGGTGGGCGGAGCAGTCGTACCAGTCGCCGGTGAGGGAGTCCTTACGGGTGAGGGCTTCCTCGTAGTCGAGGAGCAGGGCTTCGTGGCTGGTGAACAGGTCGACCTGATGAATGGTCGAGTCGGCCGAGAGGTCGACGCCGCAGGCGTGCATGAAGCGCAGCGCTCGGTCGATCTCCTCCGCGATGGCTTCGAAGCGCCTGCCTTCGGCGCTCGTCGCGAGGAACTCGAGATTCCACGAGTGCACCTGGGAGAGGTCGGCGAAGCCGCCCTTTGTGAACGCACGCAGCAAGTTGAGCGTCGAAGCCGATTGGTGGTAAGCGCGCAGCATCCGGGTTGGATCCGGCACACGCCCGGCGGCGGTCTTGACGTCGTCGTTGATGATGTGACCCCGGAACACGGGAAGCTCGAGGTCGCCGACGCGCTCGGTCGTCGCGGAACGAGGCTTGGCGAACTGCCCGGCGATGCGGCCGACTTTCACGACCGGGACACCCGAGCCGTAGGTGAGGACGACCGCCATCTGCAAGATGACCTTCAGCTTGTCCCTTATGCCGTCGGCCGAGAAGTCCTCGAAGGACTCGGCGCAGTCGCCGGCTTGGAGCAGGAACGCTCTACCGGCCGCGACCTCGCCCAGGCTTCTCGTGAGGCGACGCGCCTCGCCGGCGAACACGAGCGGCGGCAGCTTCGCCAGCTGAGCGAAGACCTCCTTGTAGGCGGCGAGATCGGGCCATGGAGGTTGCTGGGCAGCAGGGCGCGTGCGCCAGGAGGCCGGGTGCCAGGCCGGCTGGCGCTCCAGCTGGGGCGCCGGATCGGGCGCTGGGGCGACTGCCGGGGCGAACGCCGAGGCGGCCGCGCCGAGGAGCTCCCGTCTCACCGGGTCCGATGTGGTGCTCACCCCACAAGCGTACGCGGGCTGGACGGTCTGATCTCGCGCCCCCGCACCGGGCGGCGTGACCTGGCGCCATCTCGGCCCAGGCTCGAGTGCTCGCTACGCTTCGATGGTGCGCGTCCCCCGGCGACTCGGCATCCTCGGGGGGACATTCGACCCCGTCCACGTCGGCCACCTCGTCGCAGCGGTCAACGCCCGCCACGAGCTCAGCCTCGACCGGGTCCTTCTCGTCGTCGCCAACGAGCCGTGGCAGAAGGTGGCGAGCCGGCCCGTCACGCCCGCCGTCGACCGCTTGGCGCTCGTGGAGGCAGCCGTCGAAGGGGTCGAGGGGCTCGAGGCGAGCGGTATCGAGATCGCCCGGGGCGGCCCCTCCTACACGGCCGACACCGTGGCCGAGCTGGCAGCCCAGTGGCCGGGTACCGAGCTGAACCTGATCGTCGGCGCCGACGCCGCTGCAGGGCTCGGGGGCTGGGAGCGGCTGGAGGAGGTGCGCTCCAAGGTGGTCCTCGTGGTGGTCAACCGGCCTGGCACGACGATTGACGCCACCGGCCCGGCCAGCCCGCTCGAGGGTTGGGACGTCCGCATGGTCGAGGTTCCGGCCCTGGAGATCTCGAGCACCGACCTGCGCGATCGGGTTGCGACCGGACGGCCCCTAGACTTCCTCATTCCTATGCCAGCCATCCGCGTGATCCGCCAACACGGCCTGTACTCTGTGACCAGATGAGCCGCCACGGGATGCTTCGTTTCCCACCTCGAGAAGCGTCCGGCCGTGTGCAGGGTCTTGGCGCGCGAGGTTTCTGCCGGCTTGAGCAAAGGGTCTTCGGATCGCGTTGAGTCTCGATCGCGTGCTCGTCGCGGCCGGTGCCGCTTCGTCAAAGACTGTCGACCCGACGGTTGTGCTCGATGTCGGGGACCTGCTCGGAATCACCGATCACTTCGTGATCACGAGTGGGAGCAACGTGCGCCAGGTCCGCACGATCGCCGAAGAGGTCGAAAAGCGCGTCAAGGCGCAGGGCGGGGGTTCGCCGCGGTACGTCGAGGGCCTCGACGACGCCCGCTGGGTACTGCTCGACTACGGTCAATTCGTCGTCCACGTGTTTTTGGACGAGGCGCGCCACTACTACAACCTCGAACGCCTCTGGGCCGACGCGCCGCGGGTGGAGCAGCCCCGGCCCGAGGGCGAGCGTGTCGGGGTAGAGCTCTGAGCGATCGCCACGGCCAGGTGGGTTCGCCTCACCCCGGGGCCGGAGCCAACTGGTCGTAGTCTGAGCGGTTCACGCCGTAGTCAGTGGTCGCCTGGGAGCCGTTGCCGATCTCAGGGGGCACGGCGAGGCCACCGTAGACGAAGAAGACTTCCTTGATCGTCGGCAGGGCCGTGACCGACCAGACGATCTGCGCGAAGTAAAGGGGCGCTTGATCCGGCAGGAGGTTGAGGTAGCTGGAGTCGAGCTGCACGGTCAGGTCACCGTTGCTCAGCCCTTGCACGACGAGGTTGGCCGTGGTCGGGATGGCGTTGCCGATCCCTTCGTCGAACTCCCTCGGTGTCGGCCCCCCCTCGAGTGCGTCGAGCACCCCTTGTGCTGTGGGCGGTGGCCGCAGGTACCGGTCGGCCTCTATGAGCTGGGTGCCGTCGGGGGCGATGAGGTAGATCGACTCCCGTATCGAACCGTGCACCACCGGGGTGGAGATGACGGTCGTGTTCGTCACGGTCAGGGCGGGCGGTACCTCTGACGGCGGGATCGGCTGCGGCGAGGCGTCGACCGGTAGGCCGCAGCCGGCCAGGGACGTCATCGCCGCCATTAGGCATCCGAGCGCGACAACGCGGCGGGCCTTCACGCCGCCTCCTGCTCGAGGGCCGGGAGTTCGACGATGAAACGCGCCCCTCCCCCGGGGCGGTCCTCGACCCACACCCGCCCGCCGTGCTGGCGCACGTGCTGGGCCACGATCGCCAGGCCGAGGCCGGTGCCGTCGCCGAGCCCCCGACGCCGCCCTGTCGAGCCGCGCGAGAACCGCTCGAAGATCCGGTCCCGCTCCTCGGGCGCGATCCCAGGCCCGGCGTCCTCGACCACGAAACGGACCGATGAGCCGTGATCCTCGACGGCCAGCAGCGTCGCACCACCGGCGTAGCGCTGGGCGTTCTCGAACAGGTTGGCGAAGATCCGCTCGAAGCGACGCTTGTCCACCGATATGTGCTGCGAGGCCAAGCCCGGAGCGAACTGGATCGGCACGTCGGTGCCCGTCGCCTGGACGGTGTGCTCGACGAGCGAGCCGATGGGCACCTCGTCGCGGGAGAGGTCGCCCGCTGCCGCGTCGAAACGGGAGATCTCCAGAAGCTCGCCGACGAGCCGCCTGAACCTGCGCACCTCGTCCCCGAGGAGATCGAGCGCTTGGAGGGCCTTCGGCGGCAGCTCGTCGCGCCTGGCCTCGAGGACCGAGAGCGAGTTGGCGAGCGTCGTGAGAGGTGAGCGGAGCTCGTGGTTGACGTCGGAGGAGAAACGAGCCTCGCGTTCGATGCGTTCTTGGAGCTGGTCCACCATGTGATTGAAGGCGGCGGCGAGTGCCGCCAGGTCGGCGAAGTGGGCGCTCTCGAGACGAGTGTTCAGGTTCCCTCCCGCAATCGCAAGCGCGGCGCGAGTGGTCTCGTGCAACGGTCGTAGCGCACGGGCGGCCGCCCAGCGGCCCAGGATCGCACCTGCAACCGTCGTTATCAGGGCCGCGATCGTGAGCGCCGCGAGAAGGGTGTGCAGGGTCCGGGTCAGATCTGCCAAGCCGAAGATCTCGAAGTAGGCCGTGGTCCCCCTGCTGTCGCCGTTGGCGGGGGGGATTGGCACGCCGACGATGAGCTCAGAGGTCCCGTGGAACTCGATGAGCTGTTGCGAGGGCGAGTTGCCCAGCACTCTTGCCGTCAGCGCTGTCGGCAACTGATGAGGTGACAGCGTCGGGGCCGACGGATACCAGAAGCCGGCGCTGTAGACCAGCGAGCCGGTGTTCGGGCCGGCGTCGAGATTCTGGACCACCTGGGGGATGTACGCGTTCGCATGCAGCTCGCCTCGCAGCAGGACGGCGTTGGCCAAGGCCTGGTGTCGCATCGAGGAGAGCTGCTGGTTGACTATCGAGTTGCGCACCGTGATGTAGCCGATTCCCGCCAGGGCGCTCGAAAGGGCGAGTGCTCCGAGCGCGAAGGCCGTCGTGACCCTGGCCCGTAGCCCGAGGCGGCGCCTTGGCGGGTGCGCGATCGGAGCCGGATCAGTCGGAGGGGCGAGGGGCTGCGCAGAGACTGGATCGATCGAAGCCGGATCTATCGGCACACCGGCAGCCTCCACTGCTACGGAGCGAGCTTGTATCCGAGCCCGCGCACAGTGAGCACATGGCGCGGCTCACTCGGTTCCGTCTCGATCTTAGTGCGCAACCTGCGAACATGGACGTCTACGAGGCGTCCATCCCCGAAGTAGTCATAGCTCCAGACCCGTTCGAGCAGCTGCTCGCGCGACAAGACCTTGCCTGCGTTGGCGGCTAGCTCGCAAAGCAGCAGGAACTCCGTTCTTGTCAGGTGGACCTCTTCGCCGCTGCGGCGGACGACACCCGCCTCCGGGAGGATCTCGAGATCTCCGAACTCGAGCTGGACGAGTGCCGGTTCGTTGGTGCGGGCCCTGCGCAGCAGGGCCCGGATTCGAGCGGCGAGCTCCTTAGGCTCGAACGGCTTGGTGACGTAGTCGTCGGCTCCCGCCTCCAGGCCCGCCACCACGTCGTGAGTGTCGGTGCGGGCCGTCACCATGATGATCGGCACCGCGCTCGTCTTGCGAAGTTCACGACAGCATTCGAAGCCGTCCATTCCCGGCAGCATTATGTCGACTACGAGCAGATCGAACGGGTTCGACACAAGGGCGCGGGTCTGGAGCTCCAGCGCCTCCTCCCCAGTGCCGGCCTCCTCGACTTCGTAACCCTCGTCTTCGAGGGAAAGACGCATCGAGGTGCGGATTCGTTCGTCGTCTTCCACGAGCAACACTCTGTGGGCCATGGCATCCATTGTCGCTCAACTTGGACGCCTCCGGCTACCGGATAAAACGGGACAGGCAACAGCACGATCAGCGCGCCCACTCGCGGTACCGTGGAGCGATGGGCTTTGAGCTCGAAGGATTCCTCCGTTCGCTTGCGTCGGACGCGCTGGCGACTCGCCAGGCGTACCGGAGCGATGTCGAGGCGTTCGTCGCGTGGGCTGGTCGGGCCGGGGTGTCAGAGCCGGAGAAGGTCGACCGCCTCATGCTGCGGCGCTATTTGGCCTACCTGGCGACCCGACGGTATTCCCGTCGGACCATCGCCCGCAAGGCCGCGGCCCTCCGGTGCTACTTCGCCTGGCTGCGACGCCACGAGCTGATCGCGCTCGACCCGTCCCGACGTCTTTCTGCCCCGATCGGAGAGGCCCGCCTGCCGCGGGTGCTGGCGCCGGCGGAGCTGGAGGCCCTGCTCGAGCCAGCGACCCTCGGTGCACGTGGCGCTCCGCCCGTTGCGGTCACCGCACGTGACGACGCCCTGCTCGAGCTTCTTTACGGCAGCGGGCTGCGAGTCGCAGAGCTTTGCGGGCTCGGGCTGAGTGACGTCGATCTCAAGAGCCGCGCGGTCACGGTCTGGGGCAAGGGGGACAAGCAGCGCAGAGTGCCTATGAGCTGCGCCGCCGTCGAGACCGTGGCCCGTTACCTCGCCTCCGGGCGGGGCGGGCTCGTCCAGGCTTCGAGCCCCTCGGGCTCGCTGTTCCTCAACCGGCGCGGCCGGCAGATGACTCCTCGGGACGTGCGCCGCGTCCTCGACCGGCGCTCCCCGGTACCTACGCATCCCCACGCGCTCCGTCACACCTACGCGACACACCTCCTCGACGGTGGGGCGGATCTGCGCGTGGTACAGGAGCTCCTCGGTCATGCGAGCCTGCGCACGACGGAGATATACACCCACGTTTCCACCGAGCGGCTTGTCAGCGCCTATCGCAGCGCCCATCCGAGAGCGTGATGAGCCAGACAGGGACCGACCGGCTCCAGTCCGTCGAGGAACTGTGGGCAGATTTCAAGGCGACCGCGGACCAGTCCGCCCGCGATCGCCTGATCCTTCACTATTCGCCGCTCGTGAAGTACGTCGCCGGACGCGTTGCCGCGGCCATGCCCAGTCACGTCGACTATGCCGACCTGGTGAGCTACGGCATCCTCGGGTTGATCGACGCAATCGAGAAATTCGATCCTTCCAGGGCGATCAAGTTCGAGACGTACGGAGTGCCCCGGGTCCGGGGGGCCATACTCGACGAGCTCCGGTCCATCGACTGGGTGCCGCGGTCTGTTCGCGCGAAAGCGCGTGCCGTCGACTCGGCCTTCTCCAAGCTCGAGGGCACGCTCGGACGTTCGCCGACGGATCGGGAGCTCGCCGACGAGCTGGAAATGACCACTGACGATCTCGACGACATCTTGCGCCAGACCTCGCGAGCCGGGCTCTTGCAGCTCGACGACGTGCTGTTCCGACAGGGCGGCAGCGGGGGCCAGACGCTGGGCGACACGCTCCAGGACCAAGGTGACGCTCCAGGTGCCACGATCGAGCTCGAGGAGACCCGGCGCCAGCTCGCCAAGGCCATCCAGCGTCTGGACGATCGTGAGCGCAAGGTGCTCACGCTTTACTACTACGAAGGCCTGAACCTTGCCGAGATCGGTGAGATCCTCGGAGTGACCGAGAGCCGTGCCTGCCAGATCCACACCAAGGCCGTGCTCCACCTGAGGCAACGCCTGCGCGACGAGTTGGCCTGAGTTGTCTCCGCGGGAGGACGGCCGCGTCTGAAGTGGCGTTTGCCCCCCGGCTCGCCTTCGAGCCGTAGGTCCTAGAGTTGCACTCATGTCCAGCCGTTCGGGCTCGGTAGGTCAGCAGCACCTGCCGGGCGAGGTGCGGCGCTCTGAACTGGTGTCAGCTGCGATTCGGGTAATGCGCCGCCAGGGGCTCTTGGAGACCACCACTCGAGATGTCGCCGCGGAGGCAGGGGTGAGCCCGGGGCTCGTCCACCACTACTTCAAGTCTCAAGACGACCTGGTCGCCGAGGCTTTTGCCGAGGTCGCCAATGAGGACCTGAGCCGTGTCAGCGCTGCAGTCCGGGCGTGCTCTGGCGGGGTCGACCGCCTGATCACGATCGTCGACGCCTTCACACCGCCCGACGCCGAATGGCCTTTCCTGCTCTGGATTGACGCCTGGGCCGCGGCCGCGCGCCACGAGTCGGTCCGCGTCCGCTCCCGGTCCGTGAACCTGCGCTGGGTGAAGCTGTTCGAGGAGACGTTCCGCGACGGCGTGCGAGCCGGCACCTTCCACTGCCCCGAACCTCGCGCCGCCGCCTGGCGGATGCTGGCCCTGCTCGACGGCCTTGCCATCCAGGTCGTCACCCGCCAGAGCGGCATCAGCCGGGCGACGGTGGCCGCCTGGGTGCACGAGGCGGCACGCAGGGAGGCGGGGCTGGGGAATCCTTAGCGCCAGACGGCGTGGTGGGAGCTCTGCCAGCTGTTGCGACAGAGAGAGGTGATCGCCCGGGCGCTCCTCCGGGGCGGCATGGGATTGTTTAGGAACTACCCGAAGGAGCAGGATCGTTTAGGAACTACCCGAAGGAGGTTGTCCCGAGATCGATGGACAAAGTTCGAAACCAGCAGCGCCGCAAACGGATACTGGATGCCACCGTCCGGATAATCGGACGTGAGGGCCCGGGATCGGTGACCCATCGTGCCGTGGCCGCAGAGGCTGACGTGCCGCTCGCGGCGACGACCTACTACTTCGCTTCCAAAGAGGTGCTCTTCAACGAAGCGCTCACCGCCTCCGTGCAGACGGACCTGGCCGAGTTGGAGGTCCTCGCCCGTGCGATGTCGAAGTCGCCTGCATCAGTTGAGGCCTTCGCGCAGGCACTCGCTGATTTTCTCGCCGGCCAGCTCCGCCGCAGACGAACAACCGTCGTCGCCCAGTATGAACTGGTGCTCGAGGCGGCACGCCATTCTTCCTTGCGACCGGCGGCTCGCGCTTCGACCGAGGCGTACGTCCGGCTCTGTCAGGGGATGCTGGAGAGGATCGGCTCGGTCGACCCGGTCGCGGACGCTCTCTTGCTGGTTGCTGTCATGGACGGGCTCCTTCTCGACCAGCTTTCCGGGTCCAGATCTCCATTCGACGTGGAAAAGCTCGCTTGCCAGCTGCGCCGGTTCATGGCGGGCCAGCTGCAGGCGCCGGCCCAGTCCGGCTAGCAGGGCTGTGTCGTCGTGTCCCTGGCCGCGCCCTCGCCGGGGAAGTTGACTATCCGGTACGTTTGTACCAATGTGGCTGTGCGGTAGAGGTCCGTTCCACACTGGTTGCGGTGGGCGGACCTGGCTGAACGGTCGGTCCGCTCTCGGGCGGGTCCAGCACGGAAGGGGTGACGTGTGCCAACGCCGCTCGAACGCCCCGAGCCCGACGCTTACGGCGTGCGCCGCGTTCATCACGTCGGGATAACGGTGGCAAGACTCGACAGGTCGATCGCTTTCTATCGCGACCTGCTCGGCATGACCGTCCTCGGGCTCAGCGACGACGAGGACGTCGGTGCGATAGTGGGCATAACGGGAGCCCGCGTGCGCGCCGCCGACATCGACGCAGGCGATGGCCAGGTCCTCGAACTGCTCGAGTACGACTCCGACAACGCGAAGTCCTGCAGCCACGGCCCTGACACCGTCGGGAGCTGCCATCTCTCGCTCCAGGTGGGCGATTTGTCCTGGGCGCTCTCCCGCCTGGCGAGCGCCGGTTTCATGCCGATGGGGGAAGTCGTGGCCCTGTCGGAGGGAGGCGTGTGGAAGGACTGCAAGGTCGCTTATGTCCGCGACCCGGACAACGTAATCATTGAGCTGATCGAGAGGGGCGCAGATGGCTGAGCACAACGCAGTGACCGAGCCCGGCCCGGGTGAAGGATCTCGAATCGACGATTGCTTGTCGGTGCGCGGGGACCATTTGTGGATCGAGGGCTGCGACGCGGTCGATCTGGCTGGGCGCTTTGGCACGCCCCTCTATGTCGTCTCGGAGAACCAGCTCCGCAGGAACGCCCATCGCCTTGTCCAAGCTTTCTCAGACCATTGGCCCGGTCCGGTGAACGTGCTGCCCTCGATCAAGGCCAACAACGTGCTCGCACTGAGACGAATCCTCTCCGACGAAGGGCTCGGCTGCGACACCTTCGGTCGTTCGGAGCTGTGGGCCGCTCTCGCCTGCGGCGTCTCGCCGGCACTCATATCGGTAAATGGCACCGGCAAGTCGGCGGCGTTGGTGGAGGAGGCCGTCGCGGCGGGTTGCCGGATCACGCTCGACTCGCCGCGAGAGTTGGACCTCGCCATAGCGGCCGCGCGACAGCTCGGGCGGCGGGCGCAGGTGCGGGTCCGGCTCCGGCCGGATCTTTCCGCCTTGGAAGAAGTCGCCTCCGACTTCAGCTTGGACGCCGAGTCGATCACCGAAGTGGCGCGCCGGTACAAGGCGGGGATCCCGATGAACGAGCTGCTACCGCTCGGCGAACGCGCACTCCAGGCCGACGAGGTCGACCTCGTCGGCGTGCATGCCCACTTCGCCCGGCACAGCCGCAGGCTGGACGTCTGGGCGGCCCTGATGCAGGCCTTCGGTGACGCGGTCGGCCGCCTGTCGTCGGCATGGGGAGGCTGGCAGCCGCGCCAGCTTGACATCGGGGGCGGCATCCCGACCGGGCGGGACCCGACCGGTCGGGCGATCCCGCGTCTCGCAACCGAGAGGGGCCCCGCACCCTCGGTGGAACGCTATGCGGAGTTGATCTGTGCGAGCCTCAGCGAGTCGCTCGACAGAAACGGTCTGTCGAGCTCGGACAAGACGCTCGAGATCGAGCCCGGCCGCGCCTGCTACGCCGACATCGGCGTGCACCTGAGCCGCGTCGTCAACCTGAAGACCGAGACCGAGCCGCAGCCGCTTCGTTTCGTCGAGCTCGACACCTCGGAGGTTTTCCTGATGGACCTGCACCTCGAGCACAACCGCTGGGTTCACGTGGTGGCAAACCGGGCCTCCGACCCGCCCATCGGAGTGGCCGACCTCGTCGGCGCCAGTTGTGGGTTCGACACGATCACTCCAGATGCCGTGTTGCCAGAGGTCGTGCCGGGCGACATCGTCGCCTTTCTCGACACGGGGGCCTATCAAGAAGTGTGCGCCAGCAACTTCAACGGCATGCCGCGGCCGGCCACCGTCCTCGTCCGCGACGGCGAGGCCATGGTCGTGCGCCGAGCAGAGACCCTCGAGGAAGTCTTCAGCCGGGACCTCGAGGTCGCGCAGGGCGACCCGGGCTGATCATCAGCGACATCGCTCGGGACCTTGGACCCTAGGCAGCGTCAGAGGCGATGCATAACCTGGACACATGTCCAAGTGTATGGGAGCTGTCGTCTCGTGCCAGGCCGACAGTCCCCTGGAAACGCACTAGCGCGAGGAGGTCATGGCCGCCATGCCTAGCCAGGGTCAGGCCGAGCACTTCATCGACACACAGCAGCTGACTCCCGATCTGCTGAGGCGGCAGATGGACCTCATCGCCTTGCTGAAGCAGGCCGACAGTCATCGCGCGTGCCCGGCGCTGCTTCGGGACGCCTCCCTCGGCATGATCTTCGAGGAGCCTTCGACGCGCACGCGGGTGTCGTTCGAGGTTGCCATGACGAAGCTCGGCGGTCACGCCCTCTACCTGAAGCCGGGAGAGATCCACCTCGGCCAGAAAGAGAGCATCAAGGACACCGCCAAGGTGCTCTCACGCATGGTCGACGCCATCGAGATCCGCGCCCTCAAGCACGAGACCGTCACATCTTTCGCTGCCTACGCGTCCGTGCCCGTGATAAACGGGCTGACCGACTACAACCACCCGACCCAGGCCCTCTGCGACGTGTTCACGATGAGCGAGTACAAGCTCCCCGAGAAGACGTGGCCCGACCTCACCATCGTGTTCGTCGGTGATGCCACCAACGTCTGCACCTCGACAGCGCTGATAGTGACCATGCTCGGCGGCACCTTCGTCCACGCCCGCCCGGAGCGGTACAGCATCGCGGCCCAGTGGCCGGCTGTCGTCGACGAGCTCGCTGACAACATCAGGCGCTTCGGGGGGCGCTACATCGAGACCGATGCGGTCGAGGACGCCGTCAAGGAGGCGGATTTCATCTACACCGACCTTTGGTGGTGGTTCGGCCAGGAGGACGAGATCCCCGACCGTGTCAAGGCATTCAAGCCCCGCTATCAGGTCACCACCGAGTTGCTCGCCCGGGCACCCGAGCACGTTCGCTTCATGCACTGCCTACCTGCCTCTCGTGGGGTCGAGGTCACCGACGAGGTGATGGACGGGCCCAAGTCGATCATCTACCCCCAGAGCGAGAACCGGCTCCACACCGAGAAGGGCCTTCTCACCTGGTACGTCTACCCGCGTCTCGCCCAGCCCGTTCCTGCGACAAGAGCGCTCCACGAAGAGCGGGTCCAGGCGTTTCTCGACGACCTGCCCGACCAGAGCGGCCCCCCGGTCCCGGTAAACTGAGGAGGTAACAAGATGACGAGCATGGAAGTCCGGCAATCAGCGCCGCGGGCTCCGGCAAAGCGCGGTGCCCTGCGTCGCTTCGACATGATCCTCTTCAGCGTGACCGCGATCCTGTGTCTCTCGCAGGTGCCGATCACAGCCGGCCTCGGGCAGTCGGTCATCTTCTGGACGATCCTGGTGATCTTCCTCTTCTTCCTGCCCTACGGCCTCATAACCGCCGAGCTCGGGTCCACCTACCCCGACGCCGGAGGCATCTACTCGTGGGTGTCACGCGCCTTCGGCGGCTTCTGGGGGACCCAAGTGTCGTGGTGGTACTGGGTCAACGTCGGCATCTGGTTGCCATCGGTCTACCTGATGTTCTCGACGCTCATGGGTCAGCTGTTCGGCTGGAACATCGGCTACTGGCCGAGCGTCATCATCGCCATCGCCCTCATCTGGGTCAACTTCGCCGTCAACGTCGTCAAGCTCGACACAAGCAAGTGGGTGGCGAACGCGGCCGCCATCGTCACGGTGACCGTGATGGTCGTGCTTGCCGTCTCCGGAGCCGTGTTCGCGGCCCGCCACGGATCGGCCAACGTCTGGTCGAGCCACACCGTCATGCCGAGCTGGGCGACGATCGGATTCCTGGGGGTGGTCGTCTACAACTTCCTCGGCTTCGAGCTCATGAGCAGCGCAAGCGAGGAGATGCGCGACCCCAAACGTGACGTGCCTCGCTCGATCCTGAGCGCCGGCCTGCTCATCGGGGTCATGTACCTGGTCTCGGTGGTCGGCATGCTGCTGCTTCGACCGCTGGCCTCGATCACCTCCACGACCGGGCTGTACGACGCCCTCAAGACCGGGCTTGGCTCAGCGGGCCTCGGCCACGCGGTCGCGTTCGTGCTCGGGCTCGGCGCCCTGTACTGCTTTTTCGCCTTGTTGATCCCCTGGACGATCGGTGCCAACCGCGCGGCGGCGGAAGCCGCCCAGCGCGGCGACCTCCCCCACGTCTTCGGCCGGACGAACCGGCGCTTCGGGACCCCAGTCGGTGCCGCCGCGCTGACCTCGGTCGTCGGCACCGCCTTCACCCTCGCCTCCGGCATCATCGTGGCCACCGCGGGCCAGAATTCCGGGGTCGAGACGCTGTTCTGGAACCTGTTCGCGTTCAGTTCCGTGGTCTTCCTTTTCTGCTACCTGGTCATGACGGCCGCGTTCTTCAAGTTGCGCCGCAAGGACCCGGACGCACCCCGGCCGTACAGGGTGCCTGGAGGCATGCTCGGGGCCACGGTCGTGACGGTCCTGTGCCTCGGCTTCGTCGCCGCCGGCATCCTCTTCTTCGTATGGAGCAACCCGACCGGGCCGGCAAATTGGACCTTCATCGGCCAGATGGCGATCGGCCTGGCCATCGTGGGGGTCATGGGAGTCATCTTCGACCACTTCGCCACCCACCGTCCCGACCCAGCGACGCTCTCTCACCCTGAGGCCGGAGCAGACGTCGAGCTCACCGGGCTCGTGCCCGACCACGCCGATGAGCTGCTCGACCGCCAGCTGCACGAAGAGGGATCTCGCTGAGGCGACAGCCGGTCAGGCACGCCACACCGGGACGGTTCCGGGCCCCTGCCGCTGTTCCCGGTCGCCGTAGGTGAAGCCGGGCTGCTGAACCGCTACGATGGCGGCGAGGCCCGTCCGGGTCTCTTTCAACGTACGTCCTGGCATGCCCGCGGTCGTCCTTAGGGACGCGGTGCCGGGATTGGCTCAACCGTCGGGAGGGAGAATCGCGTGGCCGTAGTCACGATGAAGCAACTGCTCGAGGCCGGAGTCCATTTCGGCCACCAGACTCGCCGTTGGAACCCGAAGATGAAGCGGTTCATCTTCGGAGAGCGCAACGGCATCTACATCATCGATCTCAACCAGACCTTGGAGCGCGTGGACACTGCGTACTCCTTCGTGCGAGATCTCGTCGCCGGGGGTGGGGTGATCCTCTTCGTCGGGACGAAAAAGCAGACCCAGGACCCGGTGGCGGAGTTCGCCACCGCCTGTGGCATGCCTTATGTCAACCAACGCTGGCTCGGAGGCATGCTGACCAACTTTCAGACTGTCGCGGGCCGTGTTCGCAAGCTCGTCGAGTTAGAGGCGGCGCGGGCCGCCGGCGACTTCGCAGCGATGCCCAAGAAGGAGGCGCTCTCTCACGAGCGCGAGCTCGAGAAGCTCGATCGGAACCTCGGCGGCTTGCGTCGGCTGGAACGTCCGCCAGACGCGATCTTCGTGATCGACACGAAGAAGGAGCACATCGCGGTTACCGAGGCGAACAAACTTCACCTGCCGGTCGTCGCTGTGGTCGACACCAACTGTGATCCTGACGTCATCGACTACGTGATTCCTGGGAACGACGATGCCATTCGTGCCGGCCGGCTCATGTGTCGCGTCATTGCCGACGCCGTGGCCGAGGGACGCTACATCGCCTCGCGCCGGGCGGCGGATGCCGTCAACAGGGCTCGTCGCGCGAGCCAGGAGGCCACCGCACAGCCCCCGGCACCTGCCATGACTGAACCGACGATGGCGACGGCCCAGATGCCTGAGGCGCCGATCGCCGAGCTCGCCGCCGAGCGAGCCGAGCCCGAGGCTCCTGCCGCCGAGGCGGCTGAGGCTCCCGTCGCTGAGCCCGCTCGACCCTCGGAGCAAGTAGCCGAGCAGACGCCGAGCGCAGGTGCCGCAGGAAGCGCCGACTGGACAGGCGAGGCACAAGCAAGCAGCTCAGCCACGCCCTCGACTACTGAGGAAGCTTCCCCCCCACTGACCGAGAACCGTATGGAGGACTGAAGAGATGGCAGAGGTCACCGCAAAGGAGGTGCAGGAGCTTCGGAAGAAGACCGGGGCCGGGATCCTGGACTGCCGGCGTGCGCTCGAGGAGGCTGCTGGGGACCAGGTCGAGGCAGAGCGCCTCCTTCGGGAGCGGGGCGTCATCAGCGCTGCCAAGCGTCAGGGTCGCGAGCGCACCCAGGGAGCGGTAGCGGTCGTCGTGCAAAGTGACCCCAGGCCTGTCGGGGCAATCGCCATGCTCGAATGCGAGACGGACTTCGTGGCGATGTCACCCGAATTCGTCTCACTCGTCGAGGAGATAGCGAACGAGATCGTGGTCAACGGCGAGGAGGCGCCGGCTCAGTACTCGGCCCGCATCGAGAACCTCGCCGTCGTCTTGAAGGAGAACGTCGCCCTCGGCCGGACCGTCAGGTTCGAAGCTCCCGATGGCGCCATCCTCGGCAGTTACCTGCACCTGCAGAACGGTCGCGGCGTGAATGCCGTGCTCGTCGAGGTCACGGGAGCCGACGAGACCCTCGCGCACGAGATCGCGCTTCACATCGCCTTCGCTCGTCCGGAGTACCTGCGCCGAGAGGATGTCCCCCCCGAGCAGGTCGAGGAGTTCCGCCGGACGGCGGCGGCGATCGCGCACAACGAGGGCAAGCCCGAGGCTGCGCTGGAAAAGATTGTCCAAGGTCGCCTGCAAGGCTGGTACAGAGAGCGTGTCCTGCTCGAGCAGCCGTTTGTGCGTGACGAGCAGCAGACGATCGGGCAGTTGCTCGGCGCGGCCCAGGTACTTCGGTTCGCTCAGGCCGTCGTCGGCTCGTGAGCGGGTCTGGGAGGCGTCCGTGACCGAGCTCGCCGCCAGCGGCGACGGCAGGACCGTGCCTCGCTGGCACCGGGTAGTGCTCAAGCTTTCCGGCGAGGCACTGGCAAGCTCTCTGTCCGACGAGACCATTGACGCCTCGACGGTGGGGCGCCTCGCCAGCGAGATCGGCGCCGCCTGCAACGAGCTGGACGTTCAGCTCGCCATCGTCGTCGGGGGCGGCAACATCTGGCGCGGTACAACAGGCGCCGGGCAGGGCATGGACCGTGCGACCTCGGACATCATGGGCATGCTCGGCACCGTGATAAATGCCCTTGCCCTGCAGGACGCCCTCGAGCGCGTCGGCCGCCCGACACGGGTGCTCTCGGCCATACACATGGCCGAGGTCTGCGAGCCGTACATACGGCGTCGCGCCATCCGCCACCTGGAAAAGGGCCGCGTCGTCATATTTGCGGCCGGCATGGGCAACCCGTACTTCACGACGGACACTCCTGCCGCCCTGCGGGCGGCCGAGATCGAGGCCGACGCGATCTTGAAGGGCACTCATTCCGGCGTGGACGGCGTCTACAGCGCAGATCCTCGCTACGACGCGAGCGCCACCCGCTACGAGGAGATCGACTTCATGGACGTCGTCTCCCGAGACCTCCGGGTCATGGATCACACTGCCATCACTTTCTGCCGGGACAACAAGATCCCGATCCTCGTCTTCGACCTGATGCGGGAAGGCAACATTCGAGCCGCCTTGGTGGGCGAACGGATAGGTACGCTGATCAAGTGACTGACGACTCGCTCATCGAGGCCGCGCTCGCCGACGGAAGCGAGCGCATGCACAAGGTGGTGGAGCACACCAAGTCCGACTTCGCGATGGTCCGGACCGGCCGGGCATCACCCGCGCTCGTGGAGAAGCTCAGGGTGGACTACTACGGCAGCGAAGTCCCGTTGCAGCAAATCGCAGGTTTCAGCGTGCCCGAGCCCCGGGTGCTCGTTGTCAACCCGTACGACAAGGGCGCGATGAAGGCCATCGAAAGGGCGTTGACGAGCTCTGACCTCGGCATCAACCCGTCCAACGACGGGCAGGTGTTCAGGCTCGTCTTCCCCGAGCTCAACGAGGAACGGCGTAAGGAATTCGTCAAGGTCGTGCGGCACCGGGCCGAGGAGGGACGTGTTGCCGTTCGCAACGTCCGTCGTGCGATCCGGCACGAGCTTGAGGCGCTCGAGCGAGAGGGCGACATTTCCTCCGACGACCTCGATCGCGCAGAGAAGGAGCTGGAAAGCCTGACCCACGAGCAGATCGCAGAGATCGACAAATTGCTGAGTCACAAGGAACGGGAGCTGCTCGAGCTCTGAGTACGGGCGGCGCGGCACCTGCCGGGCCGCCCAGCGGGGGCTTCGGAGGCCGCCGACACCGAGGGGTGTGCCGGCGGCAACAGAGGGGCCCGCGAGGAGGGAATTTTGGAGCAGGGACAAAGGCCCCAGGCGACCGGCGAGACGATCACGGAGCGGGCCCGGATCGCCGGTGTCGAAGCGGGGATAGCCGCAGGCTTGGTGCCGTCGGCTGAAGCACTGACGCGACCCGGCTCGATTGAGAGTGCTTCTGGGCCGGCGAACGCCAAAGATGCGCTGCTGGTCTCGGGCTCGGAGGAACAGGCTGGATCGATCGCTTCGTACGACCTTCCCGACTGGACGGACCCGCCCACCTTGCAGGTTCCTCGCGTGTTCCTCGACCTCGAGCAGGAGGCCGCGGCCGAGCGTGGCGGCCCGCCCCCGCCACCGCCCGGCGGACCGGTCTGGCGCGAACGCCAGGAAGACTGGGACGACGCTGACGCCGTCCTCGCCCAGCTCGCCAGCACTGGGCCCTCGGTCACCGACTACGAGGAGTCGTCTTCTGACGACCCGTTCGCATACGACTTTCTCGATCTCGACGACGAGTCCTGGCTCGCCCGCGACGACGGCCTCGGGCCAGACAAGGCCGAGGGCCGGGGCGCCGAGGCCTCCGCATCGGTGATCGGGACCGAGTCGCCTGCGAGCAGCCCGCCCGACGAGAGCGGCCCGAGCGGGTCGAGCCAGGCGGTTACGCGCCCGGCGCCCCACGACGAGGTTGCGGCGCCGTCTCGTGGGCCGCGGCGGCGCCACGTGGCGCGCCGCGCTCGCTCGAGGCTCACCAAGGCGCCGACCACAGCAGGGGGGGCTGACGCAGTGGCGGGGGCTTCCGTGCCAGCACGGGCTTCCGTGCCAGCACGGGCTGACGCAGCCAGGCGGGGGGACAAGGATACGGGCTCTCCTCGCAACCCGGTCGTCGCCACCCTCACAGGCTTGGCCCTTGCGGCTGTCCTGCTCTTGTGCTTCTTGGCCGGTCCTCCCGCAGTGCTGGCCATTGCCGTCGTCGGGGTGACGGTCGCCGCAGCTGAGTTCTTCCACGCGTTGGGCCTCGCCGGTTACAGGCCGGCGACGCTGTTAGGCCTTCTCGGCGTGCCGGGGGTCATCATTGCCGCCTACTTCTGCGGGCCGGGCGCGGTCCTGCTCGGCTTCGTGATCTTCCTCGTCACCACGATGCTCTGGTTCCTCGTCGGTATCACGCGACGGTCACCATTGGCCAACCTCTCTGTGACCGTGTTCGCCTTCGCCTGGACGGGAGTGCTGGGCGCGTTCGCGGGGCTCCTCGTCGACCCAAGGATCTTCCCGGACCGTCACGGGATCGCGTTCGTGCTCGGTGCCGCCATTGCCGCCGTCGGTTACGACGTCGGAGGCTATGTGATCGGCAGCCGTTTCGGTCGTCACAGACTCGCCCCCTCCGTGAGCCCGAACAAGACCTGGGAGGGACTCATAGGCGGTTGTGCGGTCGCGATCGCGGCCTCCGCGGCCATCACGAGTCGGATACACCCCTGGCACGTCGGCACGGCGCTCGTGCTCGGCCTGATCGTCGCGGTCGTGGCGCCATGTGGCGACCTCGTCGAGTCGATGATCAAACGTGATCTCGGCGTGAAGGACATGGGTTCGCTGCTGCCCGGCCACGGCGGGGTGCTGGATCGGATCGACGCCCTGCTCTTCGTGCTTCCCGCCGCCTATTACTTCGTTCTCCTGGCTCACATCGGATGACGGGCATCGTGGACCAGCCGAGGCTGGTCCGAACCGGTGTTGGAACGCGCCGTGACGACTCCCGCCGGCGCGTCGCCGTCGTCGGTTCGACTGGCTCGATCGGCACCCAGACCCTGGACGTGCTCAGATCGGCTCCGGACCGTTTCGCCGTCAGCGCGCTCGGCGCGGCTCGCTCGGTGGATCTCCTCGCGGCCCAAGCGGAGGAGTTCCGTCCTGAGGTCGTCGCGATCGCCGACAGCGCGCTCGAACCGAGGCTCTCCGAGTTGCTGCCCGCTGGCATTGAGCTCCGTGCCGGTCCGGACGCCCTCTGTTCTCTCGTCGAGACCGGTGATGTCGTGCTGAACGCCGTTGTCGGCTTCGCCGGCCTCGGGGTGACGGTCGCGGCCTTGCGCCAGGGACGTCGCCTCGCCCTTGCGAACAAGGAGTCGCTCGTCGCCGGCGCGCCGGTGGTGCGCCGTGTCAGGCATGTCGAGGGGGCCGAGCTGCTCCCTGTCGACTCCGAGCACGGCGCGATACATCAGTGCCTCGCTTGCGGTCGCCCGGAGGCCGTGTCCAGGCTCGTGCTGACGGCAAGTGGGGGACCGTTTCGGGGAAGGACGCCGGCCGAGCTCGCATCGGTGAGCGTGGCGGACGCGCTCGCACATCCGACCTGGCAGATGGGGCCGAAGATCACGGTCGACTCGTCGACGCTCATGAACAAGGGACTCGAGGTGATCGAGGCTCGGGAGCTGTTCGGCGTCGACTACGACCGGATCGAGGTCGTGGTGCACCCCCAGTCGGTGGTGCACTCGATGGTCGAGTTCTGCGATGGGACGACGATCGCCCAGCTCTCGGCGCCCGACATGCGCCTTCCGATCGGTTACGCGCTCGGATACCCGGACCGGCTCGCACATGCGTACGGCTCGCTCGACTTCGGTGCCCTCGGCCGCCTCGAGTTCGAGCCTCCCGACCTGGCGACCTTCCCGTGCCTCCAGCTCGCCTACGAGGCCGGGCGCGCTGGGGGCAGCGCGCCGGCATGGCTGAACGCCGCGAACGAGGTTGCCGTAGCAGCCTTCCTGGAGGGACGCCTTTCCTGGCCGGCGATCGCGGAGGTCGTGGCCGAGACGCTCGCCGCTCACGAGCCCACCGAGCTCGTGCAGGTGGACGACGTCCTCGAGGCCGACGCCCTCGCCCGGGTGCGGGCCGCAAGTGTCGTCAAGCGGCGGCAACGGCCCGCATGACGACTCGCTAGCCTCGCGAAGCGAGAGACTTGTAGTGATGGACGACGCTTCCGGCGCTGTCGCGCCGCCCGGGTTTCAATCGCGGACCGATGGGCTCGGGCCCTTGGTCAGGCTGCTTGTGGTGGTGGTGGCCGGGATCGCCCTCACCGTCGTGTTCGACGCCTGGCCGGTGCTCGTCGTGGTGCTCGCCCTCGTGGCGATGATCATGCTCCACGAGCTCGGCCACTTCGCCACGGCGAAGTGGAGTGGGATGAAGGTGACCGAGTACTTCCTGGGCTTCGGGCCGAGACTGTGGTCCATACGGCGGGGAGAGACCGAGTACGGAGTCAAAGCGATCCCGGCCGGAGGCTATGTCCGGATCGTGGGGATGACCATGCTCGAGGAGGTTGACCCGCCTGACGAGGCCCGCAGCTACCGCCAGGCCTCCTTCCCGCGGCGTCTGCTGGTCGCGTCCGCCGGATCGGCCACGCACGTGATCCTGGCCTTCGTGCTGTTGTTCTCGCTGTACGCCATCTCGGGAGCGCCGACGCTTACGGCACCGACGATCGTCAGCCTCGCGCAGTTCTCCAAGGGCATGAGTCCTGCCCAGCGCGCCGGGCTCAAGCCCGGCGACGCCATCGTGGCCGTGGGCGGGCACGAGCACCCCGGCGAGGACTTCCTGATCTCGTTCGTCAACAAGCACCCCGGGGATCGGCTGAGCCTGGTCGTGGACCGCGGCGGGCGCGAGCTGACGTTGCAGATCACACCTGTCGACGGCCGGCACGTCGTCGAGGAGGTCGGTGGCGAGAAGCTGCAGGCAGCGAGTCCCTCGGGCCCGGCGACAGGCATCATCGGCGTCCAGCTGAGCAACGCACGGGACGAGACCGTCGCTCCGTTGCTCGCCGTCGGGCGTGCCGGCACGGGGCTGGTCTCCATCACCGGCCAGAGCTTCAGCGGGCTCGCTGCGATCTTCTCCCTGCACGGCCTCGGTAGTTTCGCCCACCAGGTCGCCACCGCCGCCAACAGCAAGGCTTCTTCCACATCGGCCTCGTCCCCCCAGCTCATCTCGATTCTCGGGGCCGTTCAGATAGGCGCCCAAGCCCTCAGGCAGGACGTCCCTCTGCTCCTCTATCTGCTCGCTGCTATCAACCTGTTCGTCGGCATTGTGAACATGTTCCCGATGCTGCCCCTCGACGGCGGCCACGTCGCCATCGCCGTCTACGAGCGCATCCGGTCCCGCAGGGGGCACCCCTATCACGCGGACGTCGCCAAGCTCATGCCCGTGGCCTATGTCTTCTTGCTCTTCATCGTGATCGTCGGGCTCGGAGCGCTCTACATGAACGTCGTCCACCCGGCTCAACTCCCAGGCGGCTAGCGGCACCGCGGCGAGACGGGCTCGGGCGCTCGGCCGGGACCGCTCGGCCGGGCCGCTCGGCGAGACGAGACTCCCGGCGGGGCGCCGCTAGGCTGCGACCAATGACCAGAACCTCGGCGACGATGGCAGAACGTCGCCAGACACGGCGGATCAACGTCGGCAAGGTGCCAGTCGGAGGTGGCGCGCCCGTCTCGGTCCAGTCGATGACCGTGACGAAGACGGCCGACGCCGAAGCGACCCTCGCCCAGGTCTACGCCCTCGCCGCCGCGGGGGCCGACATCGTGCGCTGCACCTGCAACGAGCAGGAGGCGGCCGAGGGCCTGGCCCAGATCGTCCCCCGTTCACCGGTCCCGATCGTGGCCGACGTGCACTTCCACTACGAGATGGCGCTCGCGGCCCTGGAGGCCGGTGTGCACGGGTTGCGGCTGAACCCCGGCAACCTTCGCAAGCCCGAGGAGATCAAGCTCGTGGCCTCGGAGGCCCGTGATCGCGGCGTGCCGATCCGCATCGGCGTCAACGCTGGCTCCCTGCATCCGGAGCTGTACAAGAAGTACGGCGGCGCCACGCCCGAAGCGCTCGTCGAGTCGGCGCGGATGGAGCTCGCCTACTTCGAGGAGGTCGGCTTCGACGACGTGAAGATCTCCGTGAAGGCGTCCACCGTCCCGGTCATGATCGAGGCGTACCGCCTGGCTTCTGAGACCTTCGACCACCCGCTCCACCTCGGTGTCACCGAGGCCGGCCCCCCTCCTGCGGGTCTGATCAAGGGAACGGCGGGGATCGGGACGCTTCTCGCCGAAGGTATCGGCGACACCATCCGCTACTCGCTCACCGCCGACCCGGTCCAGGAGGCTCGAGCCGGTCGTCAGCTGCTCGAGGTGCTCGGGCTTCGTGAGCGCAAAGGGCTCGACCTCATCGCGTGCCCATCGTGCGGCCGCGCCGAGATCGACGTGATCGACATCGCCCGCCGGGCCCAAGAGGCCTTCGAGTCTCGTTCGTGGCCCCTGCAGGTGGCCGTCATGGGCTGCGTCGTCAACGGTCCGGGCGAGGCGCGCGAGGCCGACCTCGGGATCGCGGCAGGGCGCCACAAAGGGCACCTTTTCATCAAGGGCAAGATCGTGCGCGTCGTGCCGGAGGACGAGATGGTCGAGGCCTTGATCGCCGAAGCGGAGAAGCTCGTCGCCGAGGGCGTCGAAGCCCGTCTCGCCGCCGCAGACGCCGGCGCCGAACGCGAAGCCGAGGAGGACCGCAAGGCACTCTTCGAGGCCAAGGGCGCCGACGTCAACCAGTCGGGTGAACGTATCCGGATGATCCGCAAGACGATTGCCCACGAGCAGGAGCCCGGTCCCCAGAGCGGCCAGTAGCCGTTACCCGCAATGCCTGACGCCAGGGACCTGTTCTGATGACCGACTTTGAGCTCCGAACGGTCCAGGCGCACGAGATCGACGCCTACGCCGCCTGCCAGGCATCGGCGTTCGGCAGCCGGTATCCGGCGGACAAGCTCGAGAGCCTGGCCAAAGAGCTCGAGCTCGACAGGTCGATTGCTGCCTTCGACGGTGCGGAGATGGTCGCCACGAGCAGCTCGTATGTCGTCGCGATGACCCTGCCGGGCCTGGTCCGTTGCGCGGTCGCGGCCGTCACGGACGTGTCGGTGGCTCCGACACATCGCCGGCGCGGCCTGCTCACAGCCATGATGAGGCGGCAGCTCGACGACGTCCGCTCCAACGACGAGGCCGTGGCGGTGCTCTACGCGAGCGAGGGAGCGATCTACGGGCGTTACGGCTACGGGCCGGCGACTTTTGGCGCCCGCTATGTGGTCGACAAGCGCCTTGCCCGGCTCTTGACCCCCGGCGGCGTGCGGGCCGGCTCGGCCCCGGACGGCCCGCTTGGGTCGGTCCGTCTTCTCGAGAAGGCTCACGCGGCCGAGGCGTTTCCTGTCGTCTATGGCGCTTATGTGCTGACTCGGGTCGGTGAGCTCGATCGCCCGCACGGGGAATGGGCCGAGCTGCTCGGGGACGTGAGCGCTGCGGAGGGACATCGTTTCTACGTGTGCTACGAGCAGGGCGGTCGCATAGACGGCTATGCCGTCTATCGCGTGGCCGGGATCGACCCGAGCGATCACTGGCGCCGTGGCGTGTTCGTGGAGGAGCTCTGCACGTTGTCCGACCTCGCCTACACCGCGCTTTGGCGGTACCTGCTCGGGATCGACCTCACAGAGGAGCTGCGCACGTCGGGCCGGCCCGTAGACGAGCCGGTGAGGTACCTCTTCGAGGACCAGCGGCAACTTCGTACGACAAGCTGGGGGGACCGCAGCTGGGCTCGCCTCGTGAACGTCCCGCGGGCACTGGCCCTCCGTCGTTACGAGGAGGAGGGGGTGCTCGTGATCGAGGTGCACGACCCGTTCTGTCCCTGGAACGACGGGCGTTTTGCCGTCTCTGCCGACGGCGACGGTGTCGCCATCGTCGAGCGGGTCGAGGTCGGTGCCGATCTTGCTCTCGAGGTGGACGTTCTTGGCTCTTTGTACCTCGGCGGCGTTCCCTTCACCGCCATGGCCGAGGTCGGTCGGGTGGTGGAGCGGACCGAGGGAGCAGTGCGACGCGCCGAAAGGATGTTCAGCGCTCGGCGGCCGCCCTTCTGCACGACGCACTTTTGAGCAGCACGGCCTCGGTGGTGGCTCAGGCCCGCTCCAGCTGCACCAGCTGAGCTTGCGGCGCCACGCGCTGCACAAGCTCGCCAAGGTGTGGATGGCAGGTGAAAAACAGCACCTGGTGACGCTCGGCAGTCTCGGCGAGAACCTCCGCAATCGAAGCCGCACGTGCAGGATCGAAGTTCACCAACACGTCGTCGAGGATCAGCGGTAGCGCCTCGGCTCGTTCGGCAAAGGTCTCTGCAAGCCCGATTCGCAAGCAGAGGTAGAGCTGCTCGATGCTGCCACGGCTCAAGGCGCTGGCTTCGAGCTCGGCCCCCGACGCGGAGACGACCCTGATTGCCTCACCGCCGCCCTCGTCTCCAACAGAGGGCAGCAACTGCACATAGCGGCCCTCGGTCACCTTGGTGAATCGCTCTCCCGCGCGAGCGAGCACAGCTGGCTGGCGCTCCTGCTCATGGCGTCGCAGGGTGCGCTCGAGCAGGAGGCGGGCACATCCGAGGAGGGCCCAGGACTGCAGCACCTCGTCGAGCTCCTCCTCGAGCGAGAGCTTTGTCTGCTCGAGCTGTGCGATCTGTGCCGAGCTCGCCAGGTCCCTCAACTGGTTCGACGCGTCCTGGTGCGCTCGGACCAGCCCCTCGAGGTGCTGGTGGGAATCGGAACGGGCGCGCGCGAGCGCCGCCTGCTCCTCGTTCCAGGCGAGCACTTCGCCGCTGTCGAGCTCGGCCCGCAGACGACGCGCTTCGGGCCCGAGCCCGAGCGAGCGCTCGAGTTCCGCCTCCCCGACCTCGACCGCACTCAAGAGCGAGGCTCTCGTCGTTCGGGACTCGCGCATCTCCTCGAGCGCGGCGTTCAGCTCCTCGAGGGTCCCCGCCGGGTCGGTCCCGAGCGAGTCGAGGTGACCGCCCAGTCGGCGGAACCCGCCCGCGAGCATCTCGAGGCGAGACTGGAAGGCGGCAATGTCCGCGCCAAGTTGGCCGACGCGGGAGTTCACCCGATCGAGGGCGCCCAGATGCTCCCAAGCGGTCTGAAGCGCGGCGAGGCTCTCGAGCGCGCCATCGGCCGAGAGCAGCGCTCCCAGCCCGTGGGCGGCCTTCCAGGTGCCGAACCTGGCCCGTTCGGCCTCTAGCTCGCCTGAGGCCAGCTCCAACGACTCGTGCGCCACCTTTCGTCGCTCGAGCGCCGCCGCCGTCCGGCGTCGCTGGTCTTCGAGCGACCGCTCACGGTCTCGGGCCGCCTCTATCTCCTCCGCGGCCGTCTCGAGATCGGAGTCACTCGGCGCCCGGGGCAGGCCCAGCGAGGTGGCGAGCTCGGCCACCCGTGCGGCGACGCGCGCCCATCCCGCCTCTGTGTCGGCCCTGTTCGCCGTGCCCGTTGCGACCGTGCGCCGCCGTGCGAGGAGAACGAGCGTCAGCAGCGTGCACGCAGCGGCGGCGAGCACGGCGCAGAGGAGACGTGTGGTGGTCACGCCCGAGACAAGGGCAGCGACGACGCCGAGCACGGCGATGACAGCAGCGATGAAGGCAATCGAGACGCCGGTTCTCCCGCCGAGCGCGCCCTGGGTGCCTCGCAGCTCGCTCGCCTGTCGCTCCGCGACCAGGCGGCGGTGCTCGGCCAGGTTCCTGCGGAGCTCGCTCAAAAGGCGCGCCCGCTGATCCGGGTCGACCTGCGATGTCCGCGCCGAGGAGGTCGCTGTCGCCTCACGAACCTCGTCGGGCAGTCCGGCGAGCTCCGGAGAGGCGTCGGCGGCGGCTGCCAGGACGCTCGCCGTGCGCCATTGCGACTCGCGCTCGGCGAGCGAGGCCCTAAAGCGCCGCCCCTCGTCGCTGAGCCCTATCCATCCCTCGCTGTTGCGAACGCGCTCGCGGTCCCAACCGGGGCCGAGCGCTCCCAGCGCCGCCTGAATCGACTCCTCGATCCCGCCTCGTTGGTTGCACAGGTCCGAAAGCATCCTCTGTTGCTGGAGGTGCCCCGAACATGCCGATCTCAGCGACTGGATCTCCGAGGACTGCTCCTCGAGCCACGCTGCGACCGGCGTCGGCTCCTTTGAAGTCGCGAGGCGCTGCTCGGCCCCTCTCTTGCGCTCGAGAACGTCCCACAGCCGAACGAGGAGGTCGAGGTCCCGCCTGCGGTGGTCGATCCGGTCGGCTTCCTCTCGGGCCCGGGCGACCTCAGCCTCGAGCCGCAGCACCTCGGCCTTTCCAGCCGGGTACCCGGCGGCCTCGCGGCCCGCTTCGCTGAGGCTGCGCCGGACACCTTCGAGCTCGGCCAGCAGGCGGTTGGCCCGGGCGTCACCTTGGCGTGACCGGGCGAGCTCGAGGCGTTGCTTCTGCAGGCTGGCCATGGCGCGGGCGGCGGAGCGACGCTGGCCGACGATGCTGGCGGAGAAGAGCAGCTCGCGCACCTCGTCCCGAGTCATGGCCGCTCCGCTTCCGAGCTCGGTCAGATCGACGGCGAAAACGGCACGGAACAGCGCCTCGTCCGCCCCGCCGAGCGCCCTGCGCAGCTCCTCTTCGGAAGCCGATCCTCCATCGGGGCGCCGGATGCTGAGCGCTTTTCGCGGGGCGGCGTAACGCTCGATCCGCCAGCACCCCTGGCCCGGTCCGTCGCCGCGCCCTCCGGCGAGGGTGAGCTGCCCCCCGTGGCGCCCGCCGCGAACCGGGGCACGGAAGCGAGGATTGTCGCGCCGGCTCGGGAAGCCGAACAGCATCACGGTGAGGAAGTCGAGCAGCGTCGACTTGCCTGCTTCGTTCGGTCCGTTCAGGATCACAAGGCCGGGGGAGAGGTCATCGATCCCGAAGTCGGCCAGAGCTCCGAAGCCGTCGACGTGAAAGCCGCTTATGCGCATCGCCGCCCGGCCTCTTAGGGCCTGTCGCCCTCGAGCTCGCCGAGGGCGAGCAGAAGGGCCCGATCGACGAGCTCGCCGGGAGGCAAGCTCGGTGAGTCCAGCAGCCGTTCGAGAGCACGTTGTGCTCGAAGTGGGCCAGGGAGTCCTTCGGACAGCGCGGCGGCGACCTCGGCGACCATGGCTTCCTCGGCCTCCAGGCAACGCCGCAACTCGTCGGCGAGCGCGATGAGATCAGCGGCGAAGTCCGACCCGGCTCGAGCCGCGTCGAGATCGATCGCCGGGCGCGACCGGTCGTCGATGGAGGCCCACCAGCAGAAGGGATCGCCGGCGGCGAAGTCCTCACGCAGCGCGTCGAGCAGATCGTCGACCGACCCCGGGCGGCGGAGGTCGCTGTGGAGCTCGCCTTGGCCCACGAGCAGTCCCCGGAGCACGAGCGAACGCCCGTCAGCAGATGCCAGCCGATCCCGCGCCGCACTTGCCAGTCGTGTGCGGAGCTCGGCGAGATCAGCCATCTCCGTCACGTCGATCTCGACGAGGTCGAAGCGGACGACGTCACAGCTGACCGGCTCGACGTCTGTGACGCGCCCGCCACGAACGTGCACGACGACGGCGCCTTTCGGTCCTCGTTCGCTCGCCTTGGGGCTGCGAGCCTGGAGGTTGCCGGGGTAGACCACCCAGGGTTCGTCCGAGTCTTGGCGTCCCGCGAGGATCATCCTGGTGTGCACGTGCCCGAGGGCCCAGTAGTCGAGGCCCACGCCCCTCAAGTCATCGAGCGTGCACGGGCTGTAGTCGTCATAACCTGAGGCCGCGCCTCCGACGTTGCAGTGCAGGAGGCCGACTTGAATACCCGGCCCGGCACTGTGGGCGAACCGCAGCGCCAGGTTCTCACGTTCGCTGCGCCGGGCGAAGCTGATGCCTTGCACCGTCGCGAGCGGGATCCCGTCGATCTCGACGGGCACCGCCTGGACTTTCCCGGGCCCGAAGATGGTGACGCGTTCGGGCCAAGTGTCACCGAGAGCCGACCAGCCGGTCTCGACCGGGTCGTGGTTGCCATGGACGACGAAGCTGGCGATGCCTGCGGCCGACAGGCGGGCGAGGCCGTCACGAAACCGCAGCTGTGCGCGAAGCCCTCGCTCCGGCCCGTCGTAGATGTCGCCGGCGACGACGAGGAAGGCGGTGCCCCGGTCAAGGCACAGATCGACGAGGGAGTCGAACGCCGCCAGCGAGGCCTCCCGGAGCTTTTCGGCCACGTGGGGCGCCATCGTGCCGATGCCCTTGAAAGGCGTATCGAGATGCAGGTCCGCAGCATGGACGAAACTGAAATCGGGGATCCGGAAGGCCTCTTCCACTGGTGCGAGGCTACTTGGAGGGTGTATCACCACCGAGGGATGCCCGCGTCCCGGCGGCGACAGGAGCGAGATGATTGAGCGGACCGGTGGCGACGTGGTCGTGGACGCCCTTGTCCGGACCGGCGTCGAGGTCGTCTTCGGCATCCCGAGCGTCCACAACCTGCCCATCTACGACGCCATCAGGCGTGACGGACGAATCCGCACCGTCAACACGCGCCACGAGCAAGGTGCTGTCGGCGCTGCTGACGGGTTCTCCCGGACGACAGGGCGTCTCGGCGTCTGCCTCACTTCTACGGGGCCAGGAGCGGCCAACGCGATGGGCGGCCACTTGGAGGCTTGCGTCTCGTCGTCGCCTGTGCTGCATCTGACGGGACAGATCGACAGCAGGTTCCTCGGCCAGCGACGCGGGTTCATCCACGAGGTCCCCGACCAGCTCGCCATGCTGTCCTCCCTGTCGAAGGCCGCCTACCGGCCGCCATCGGCACATGCCGTCTTTGCCACGGTGGCTGGCGCCGCCGCCGAGGCGATGGCTTTTCCCCGCGGTCCGGTAGCAGTTGAGATCCCGATCGACTTCCAGTACGCGTCCTCGACGGCGCAGGTTGCCGCCTGGAGCGGTCCTGAGACGGGAACCGGCGCCGAAGCCGGCAGCTCCGGTGACATCGCCCACGCAGCCGAGATCGTCGCCCGGTCCCGCCGACCCGTCGTGTGGGCAGGCGGGGGTGCCGTCGCGGCCGGTGCGGGCGACGAGGTGGCCTTGCTGGTTCGCCGGCTGGGCGCCGGGTTGCTGACGAGCCCGAACGGACGCGGAATCGTCCCCGAGGACGATCCCTGCTGCATTGGCAACCTCTCCTGGGAGCCCGACGTCAGGGCGCTGTGCCGCGAGGCGGACCTGCTCGTGGCGGTCGGGACGCGCTTTCAGGGACCGAACACGGAGAACTGGAAGATGGAGCTGCCGGAGCGGCTGGTACAGATCGACGTCGATCCTGCCGTGCCGGGCCGGAACTACCCGGTCGAGGCCGCCATCGTGGGCGACGCCAAGTCGTCGACCGCAGCGTTGCTGGAAGCGCTCGACCGCCTCGGCGTTCCCCGGGTGCTCGCGGATGGGCAATGGGCGGATCGGGTGGCCACTGCTGCCCGGACCGCTCGGGAGCGGCTGCGAGGCACGCTCGGGCCGCAGGTCGGTCTTCTCGACTCGTTGGCACCCTGCATCGATGCCGGCACCGTGGTCGTGAAGGACGCGACCATCGCCGCCTACACGTGGGGCAACCGCCTGTTGCCGGTGCGACGACCACGCACCTCGATAATGCCGAACGGCTTCGCCATCGGTCTCGGACTACCGCACGCCATCGGTGCTGCGATCGGCTCACAGGGTGCACCGGTCGTGCTTCTCGCCGGAGACGGCGGCTTCCTTCTCTCCGCGACCGAGCTCGCGACCGTCGCCCAAGAGGGTCTTCCGATCCTGGCCCTCGTCTTCGTGGACGGCGGCTACGGAGTGGTCCGCAACATCCAGCAGCGCCAGTATGGTCCTGGGGCCAGTTTCGGCGTAGACCTCGGGCGGCCCGACTTCTGCGGTCTCGCAGCGGCTTTCGGGATCGGGGCCGAGCGGGTCGGGTCGATCGGCGCCTACGCGACAGCTGTGCAAAGGGCGCTTTCCGGCAGGGTGCCGTGTCTTGTCGAGGTTGACCTCGATGCGATCGGCCCGATGAGCGTGGCCTACACAGGGACATCGAGGCCACCCGCTCCCTCCTAGCCGGTCCTGAAGCCCTGAGGCCGGCTCCCGCTCGAGAGGGTCTTCGCCCGGGAACCCGCGTCTGCGGGCCGGTGGCTCGTCGTGGCCCGGACTACGCTTTCGTGAAAACGAAGCTGTTGAGGAGAATAAACATGGCTTTCGAGCTCAGCTCGTTGATCGAAGCCCGGCAAGGCGAGAATTTCCGCCTTCACAGCGAGTATCTCAACCCCCAGCTCGTCAAGGTTCTGAAGACCATCGGCTTCGATCGCTTCTACGTGAGAGGCGAGGGCTGCTACCTGTACGACCGGAACGGGGATCGCTATCTCGACTTTCTCGCCGGGTTCGGCGTCTATGCGCTCGGGCGTGCGCACCCGGTGGTGAAAAAGGCACTGCACGACGCCCTCGACATGGACCTGCCGAATCTGGTTCAGATGGACACGGCGCTTCTGCCCGGGTTGCTCGCCGAGGCGATGGTGGCCCGGACGCACGAGGGGATACAGCGTTGTTTCTTCTCGAATTCGGGCGCCGAGGCAGTCGAGGCCGCCATCAAGTTCGCGAGGTGCGCCACCAAGCGCACCCGGGTCATCCACGCCGATCATGCGTTCCACGGCCTCACCTACGGGGCGCTGTCGCTGAACGGCGGGAAAGAGTTCCGCGAGGGCTTCGGGGCGCTGCTCCCGGGCTGCCAGGAGGTGCCCTTCGGCGAGGTCGGGCCGCTCGAGCGCGAGCTCCAGCGCGGGGACGTTGCGGCCCTGGTGCTGGAGGTCATCCAGGGAAAAGGCGTGAACCTAGCCTCGGACGAGTATTGGGCCTCGGCCGCCGAGCTGTGCCGCAGGCACGGCACCCTGCTCGTCATCGACGAGGTCCAGACCGGCCTCGGCAGGACCGGGAAGCTCTGGGCCCACGAGCATTATGGCTTGCGGCCCGACATCATCACCGTGTCCAAGGCGCTCTCGGGTGGCTACATCCCTGTCGGGGCCATGATGTGCTCGGCGGAGGTCTTCGACCGTGTCTATTCGAAGATGGAGCGCGCGGTCGTGCACTCCTCGACGTTCGGGCGCAACCAGCTCGCCATGGTGGCGGCCCTCGCCACCTTGCAGACCATCGACGACGAGGACATCGTCGATCGGGCGCGGGTGACGGGCGAGGCCTTCGTGAAGGGCTTGACGCCGCTCGTCGAGAAGTACGAGCTGTTCCACGAGGTGCGGGGCAAGGGACTCATCATCGGCTTGGTCTTCGGTGAACCGAGCTCACTTCGCTTGAAGTCGCGCTGGAAGATGATGGAGAGCGCTCGCAAGGGGCTCTTCTCCCAGCTGGTCGTGGGGCCGCTGTTCCATCGGCACCGGATACTGACCCAGGTTGCGGCTGACAACATGAACGTCGTCAAGCTCCTTCCCCCGCTCATTGCCGGCCAGGAGGAAGTTGACTACTTCGTCGAGGCGCTCGACGACGTGCTCGAGGACGCGCACCGCAACTCCGCCCTGCTGTTCGAGTTCGGCCGGACTCTGGCAAAGAGCGCCCTCCGGCGGGAGCAGTCCTGATCTCGCCAGGCCCGAGCCCCTCCCGGGCGGAGCACTCGATGGCGATCAAGCCGGGCGACCGGGTCCTCGTGACCGGCGCGGACGGCTTCATCGGCTCGGCTGTCACCCGGGCCCTTTTGGCTCGTGGAGCGGAGCTGGTCGCGCTCCTCCAGCCCGGTGTGCCGCACTCCAACCTCGACGGGCTGGCTGTCGAGCCCGTCGTGGCCGACCTGCGCGACCGACCGGCCGTTCTCGCAGCTGCGGAGGGTTGCCGGATGATCTTCCATGTGGCGGCGATCTACCGGTTCTGGGTTCGCGATGCGGCCGACTTCTATGAAGTGAACGTCGGCGGGAGCCTGAACGTCATCAACGCGGCCAGGGCCGCCGGAGTGGAGAGGGTCGTCTACACGAGCACGGTCGGCACGATCGGCCTCGACGGCACGGACCATGACCGCGCGGCCGACGAGACGGCGTGGGCGCGGATCTCCCATCTTTTCGGGCTCTACAAGCAGTCGAAGTACGTTGCCGAGCACGAGGTGCTGCGTGCGGCAGCCGAGGGCCTGCCGGTGGTCCTCGTGCAACCCACCTTGCCCCTCGGTCCGGGCGACCGTGCGCCGACGCCGACCGGCAAGACGGTGCTCGACTTCTTGAACGGTCGCATCCCGGGTTGGTTCGACACGGCGTTGAACGTGGTGGACGTGGACGACGTCGCCGCCGGGCACGTGCTCGCAGCCGAGCGCGGTGCGCAGGGACGTTCCTACGTGCTCGGAGGCGAGAACCTGGAGCTCCGCCAGATTCTGGACGTCCTCGCCGAGGCGACCGGTCTGCCCCGGGCCGCGGTCAGGGTCCCGCGCCGCGTGGCGCTCGTTGCCGGCCACGCGTCGGGGCTCGTCGAAGGACGCCTGTTGCGGCGCGAGCCGAGCATCCCGCTCGAGGGTGCACGCATGGCCACGACCCGGATGGTCTTCAACGATGCTCGGGCGCGCAGGGAGCTCGGGTACAGCTCCCGGCCGGCGGTCGAGGCGATCGTGCGCTCGGCTCGTTGGTACGCGGACAACGGCTACGTCTCGGCCAAGCGATTGGCGCGGATCCGATGGAGAGACGTCACCGGGCTCCCGCCAGGCGGTCACATCCCGGGTCAGGCGGCCGCCACTGCTTTCGACCGGGCCCCGAAGGGCTCGGCTTGACGGACCGCCGCCTTGTGCACAGCCGATCCGGGCGCGAGCACGATCGCCGGCACGAGAGGGGACGGCTCGCCACAGTTGTCATACCTGCGGCGCTCGGCGCGGCACTGCTCATGGTGCTCGCAGCCTGCAGCTCGCAGACGGTCGGCCCTACCACGACTACGACGACGACCACGACGACCTCCACCAGTTCGACTACGACGACGACCACGACGACCCCGGTGGCCGTCGCCGGGACGTCGATTCTTCGCGCCCGCGTGGCTCGGCTGCTACCTGGAGCCCTCGTCCCTCCCGCCGTCTCCGAAGGCAGTGCCGCCTGGCTGAGGATGGTCCCGATCGCGTACCGCAGTTTCGGGACCGGTCCAGACCTTCTCCTCATCTCGGGCCAGGACGGGACCTTGTCGTGGTGGGGCCAGACTTTGTTGTCGGCTCTGTCGAGTCACTTCCACGTCACGTTGTTCGACCTTCCCGACGTTGGGTACTCGGGCGTGGCGACGGCCAAGCTCTCGCTCTCGTGGCTGGCGGACATGACCGCCGGTCTCGCCCTCACGATCGGGCTGTCCAATCCGATCGTGCTCGGGTGGGGGCTGGGAGGCCAGATCGCCTTGTCTCTAGTCGAGCGCCATCCAGGCTTCGCATCCTTGCTCATCCTCGTGGACACCTCCGCCGGGGGTGCCGGCACGGTCGGACCTTCGACAGGCGTCGTGCGGCTGCTTGCACAGCCCGGCGCCACGCCCGTCGCGCTCTCGACGCTGCTGTTCCCGGCGACGGCCGTGGGACTGCAAGACCGCCTTGTCTGGCAGAGCAGCGTCTTTGCCGGGACAACGGACTGGATGACAACCCAAGCCGTCGAGGCGGAGGCCGCGCTGCAAGCCGCCATATGGAAGACCTCCTCTCTAGCCGCCAGGCTTGCGCTGGTCACGATTCCGGCGCTCGTCGTCTCGGGTGCCGACGACGTCGTCTTTCCCGCTGAAGACGCGTCCGCGCTCGCCGGCCAGCTACCGCACGCGACCGAGGTCAGCTTTCCCGGTGCAGGCTACGGAGCGATCTTCCAGGACGAGCCTGCCTTTCTCGCCGCTGTCGAGAAGTTCACGGCGGAAAACGCCTCATCGCTCACCACTACCACCACGTCTTCCACGACGACCACTTCGACTACGTCGAGCTCCTCCACGACGAGCACTGCTCCCAGGAAGACTTCCTACACGACGAGCACTGCCCCCAGGACTTGACGGGTTCGGCCGAGCGTCGGCGGTGACAGAAGAGGCGTTATCGACTAGCGGATGACGAAGCCGGTCTCGCTCCGCACCGGCTCCGCGGTCACTTCCACGTTGTCGACGCGAGCCCGTGGGGGCCCGACGCGACACCACGCGATCATCTGCTCGACGGCGTGCGGGGAACCCTCGAACACCGCTTCCACGCTGCCGTCAGGACAGTTGTGCACCCAACCGGCAACACCGCGCGCCAGGGCCTCGTTCCGGCAGCTGTCTCGGTACCAGACATTCTGAACTCGGCCGGTGAGGATTACCCGTCGCCGCTGGCGGTCCATGGCGGCGACGTTACCGCGGAGGTCCCCCGATCGCGCCGGATCGGCAACCGAGACCACCACCAAGAGCCATGTCGGCTCCCAGTACGATCGGTGCAGAATGTCTGTTCTGACCGTCGCCTCCACGCGAGCCAGCGACTCCCGGCGTCAGGTGCTCGGTCTCGGTGCCTCGGCTCTCGCTTCGGTCGGCTGGGGGTTCGGGGCGATCTTCGCGAAGCTCACCTTTGTCTCGGGGCTTGTGCTGACCTTCTACCGTCTCTGGCTCGGCGCCGCGCTGTTCGTGGTCTTGATGTACGCGACGGGCCGCCGCTTGAGCTGGAGCAACTTGCGGGCGGCATGGCTAGGCGGCGTGTTCCTGGCCGGAGACATGGCCATGTTCTTCTGCGCTGTCAAGCTCACCAGTGTGGTCGACGCCACCGTCATAGGCGCCGTCCAGCCGGCCTTGGTGTTGATCGCCGCCCGTTATCTGTTCGCTGAACGGATGGGGCGTTGGGACGTCGTCTGGATCTTCCTGGCAATCGCCGGCGTCTCGGCCGCGGTCATAGGCCCGGGGGTAGTGAGCCGGCACCAACTGACCGGGGACCTGTTGGCAGTCGGTTCTCTGTTGTCGTGGTCGGCCTATTGGCTCGTGTCCAAGCACGCCAGGGAGACCCAGCACACGTTGGATTACACCACCGGTGTGACGATCGTGGCAGCACTGACCTTGACGCCGATCGTGCTGTTCTCAGGCCAGTCACTGGCTCGGGTGGAAGCCGGCGACTGGCTCTGGATCGCCCTGCTCGCGGTCGTGCCGGGCGGCGCCCACGTGGTGATGAATTGGGCTCACCGTTACGTTGACGCGTCAGTCTCCTCGGTAATCGGCTCGAGCAACCCGATCGTCGCGGCTGCCGCCGCTGTGGTCATCCTCGGGCAGCCCTTGACGATCATCCAAGTCGGCTGCGGCCTGGCAGCGATCGCGGCGATCACAGTTGTCGCCCTGCGACATCGCCAGCCGGCCGAATCCATGCTGGAGTAACGCGCGAGGCGGCGCGCCAGCGTTCGCTCCCGCCTCCGGCCCCCATGGCGAGCGGGCGGAGCGTTGAGAGAATGGACCCCCTCGGTAGACTCTCGGCCATGACTGAGCTGGCAGGGGGGGGTTCCCAGCCTTTTGTGCAGCTGCGGGCTGGTACGTCGGCTCGTCCGGCCACCCGGCGTGCCACCACCCCCATCCGCGTGCTCGCGGCGGGCGCGACCGGCAGCGGCCTCGAGCGCCCGGACCACCTCGCGACAGAAGAGCCGATGGCGATCCAGGTGCGCGGCCGGCAACAGGAGCCTGTGAGCGTCGCCGTGACGATGCGCACGCCGGGCAACGACTACGAGCTCGCGGCAGGGTTCCTCATGAGCGAGGGGCTTGTTCGTGACCGCCGTGAGGTCGCGCGCATCCGGTACTGCGACGTCGCGCCGGAGGTGCAGCACTACAACGTCGTGACTGTCGATTTGACAGTTCCTTTCACGACGGACTTCGCGCAGCGCCACTTCTTTGCCTCGTCGAGCTGCGGCATCTGCGGAAAGGCTTCGCTCGATCAGGTCGAGGTCAGCTGCCCGGTGATCGTGCCCGGCCCGGTCGTCGCCCGCTCGGTTATCGTCTCGCTGCCCGCTTCCTTGCGAGGCGCTCAGCGCATCTTCGAGCAGACGGGCGGCTTGCACGCCGCGGCGCTGTTCGACACCGAAGGAGGGCTGATCGAGGCGCGCGAGGACGTGGGCCGCCACAACGCGGTCGACAAGCTGATCGGCCATGCGTTTCTCGCCGGCAAGACGCCGTTGCGAGAGTGCGTGCTGCTCGTCTCGGGACGGGTCAGTTTCGAGATAGTCCAGAAGGCGGCGGTTGCCGGCATCCCGATCACCTGTGCGGTCTCAGCGCCTTCGAGCCTCGCGGTCCAAGCCGGAGAGAGGCTCGGGATGACCGTCGTCGGCTTCCTGCGTGCTGAGCAGTTCAACATCTACAGCCACCCCGAACGGGTGGACCTGAAGGCCTGAGCCAGCCTGACGGCCCCTCCACCGGGCGACCCGGTGCCGCCTCGTCGGCCGGGTCACACCCGCTTGGCGGGGGCGCCCTCCGGGAGCAGCTCGGCGGCTTCCACCACGAGTGGGTCGAACTCGCCGCAGCCGATGTTGTCGACGAGCTCCTGGCGCATGAGCGGCGGCCAGAACATCCGGATGTGGTTTGCCACCTCGGCGGCGGCTTGTACTTCGGGATGGTGCCTGAAATTGGCCGCGATCTGATTCGCCATGCGGACGAGGTCAGCCCGTACCAACTCGACTCCTCAGCGCAGGGCCGGGACGTCTGTGCCCGCCCGGTCCGACGGCACGCCCGGGCTGTCCGGGCCGGTCCTTGCATGTACGCGTGCGCGCACCTGGACGGCGGTCACCTTGTACTCGGGGCAATTCGTCGCCCAGTCGGAGTGCTCTGTGGTCACGACATTCGCGCCGGTGACGGGATGGTGGAAGGTCGTGTACACGACCCCCTGGGGCACACGATCTGTGATGTGGGCCCTCAACTCGGTCTCGCCCGCGCGGCTCGCGAGCGTCACCCAGCCGCCGTCGACCACGCCGCGCTCGTCGGCGTCATGGGGGTGGATCTCGAGCAGGTCCTCGGGATGCCAGGTGACGTTCTCGGTCCTTCTCGTCTGGGCACCGACGTTGTACTGAGACAGGATGCGCCCGGTCGTGAGGATGAGCGGATAGCGCCGGTTCGTCCTCTCCTCGGTCGGGACGAACGGTGTCTCGACGAAGCGGCCCTTGCCACGCACGAACCTCCCGATGTGCATGATCGGGGTCCCGAGGGGGGCGCCCTCGTTGCAGGGCCACTGGACGCTGCCGAGCTCGTCGAGCTTGGCGAACGAGACACCGGCGAAGGTCGGGGTCGTGAGCGCGATCTCGTTCATGATCTCGCTCGCTTGCCCGTAGTGCATCGGGTAGCCCATCGCACTGGCGAGCTCGCAGACGACCTGCCATTCCTGCTTGCCGTTTCTCGGGGCCATGACGGGCCGTACCCGGTTGATGCGCCGTTCGGCGTTGGTGAACGTCCCGTCCTTTTCCAGAAACGACGTCCCTGGCAAGAAGACGTGCGCGTACTTGGCCGTCTCGTTCAAGAACAGGTCCTGCACGACGCACAGCTCGAGCTCGGCGAGGGCGGCCTGGACGTGGTGGGTGTTCGGGTCGGACTGGGCGATGTCCTCACCTTGCACATAAAGGCCTTTGAAGGTCCCCTCGATCGCACCGTCGAACATGTTCGGGATGCGCAGGCCCGGTTCCGAGTCGAGCGAGCGTCCCCAGAGCTCCTCGAACAGTTGGCGCACCGTGTCGTCGGACACGTGGCGATAGCCGGGGAACTCGTGTGGGAAAGAGCCCATGTCGCACGAGCCCTGCACGTTGTTCTGACCCCGGAGCGGGTTGACTCCGACGCCGTCTCTGCCGATGTTGCCGGTCGCCATGGAGAGGTTCGCCAGGCCCATGACCATCGTGGAGCCCTGGCTGTGCTCGGTGACACCGAGGCCGTAGTAGATGGCGGCGTTGCCGCCTGTCGCGTAGAGGCGGGCGGCTGCCCTCAGCTCCGCGGCCGGCACGCCGGTGACCGTCTCGGTCGCCTCGGGGCTGTACTCCGGCGAGGAGATGAACTTTGCCCAGGTGGCGAAGTCGTCCGGGTCGCAGCGTTCGGTCACGAAACCGTGGTCGACGAGGTCCTCGGTGACGACCACGTGCGCGAGGGCGTTGACGACCGCCACGTTGGTGCCCGGGAGCAGCTGGAGGTGGTAGTCGGCTTCGAGGTGGGGCGAGCGCACGATCTCGGTGCGGCGCGGGTCGATCACGATGAGCTTCGCGCCCTCACGGATCCTCCGCTTCATACGGGAGGCGAAGACCGGATGCGCCTCGGTCGGGTTCGCCCCGATCACGACGATGACGTCGCAGCTATCGACCGACTTGAAGTCCTGCGTGCCGGCCGAGGTGCCGAAGGTCTGCTTCAGGCCGAAGCCGGTGGGGGAGTGGCAGACCCGGGCGCAGGTGTCGACGTTGTTGTTGCCGAAGGCGGCCCTCACCATCTTCTGCACGACGAAGACCTCTTCGTTCGTGCAGCGCGAGGAGGTGATACCGCCGATGGCACCGACGCCGTGGCGAGCTTGGATCGATCGCAAGCGGTCAGCCGTGTAGGAGATGGCCGCTTCCCAGCTCACGACCCGCCACGGGTCTGCGATCGTGTCGCGGACCATAGGAGTGAGCACGCGCTCTTTGTGTGTCGCGTATCCCCAGGCGAAGCGTCCCTTCACGCACGAATGACCCTCGTTCGCGCCTCCGTTCTTGTAGGGCACCATCCGGACGACCTCATCGCCGCGCAGCTCGGCTTTGAACGAGCAGCCGACCCCGCAGTACGCGCACGTGGTGATCACGGTGCGGCTCGGCACGCCCAAGTTGATGACGGTCTTCTCCTCGAGCGTCGCCGTCGGGCAGGCCTGCACGCACGCCCCGCAAGAAACGCACTCCGAGCCCAGGAAGTTGCCTGCCCCAGGCGCAACCTTCGAGCCGAAACCGCGGCCCGCGATCGTGAGCGCGAAGGTGCCCTGGATCTCCTCGCAGGCCCGCACGCAGCGCGAGCAGACAATGCACTTGGAGCCGTCGAAGGTGAAATAGGGGTTGCTCTCGTCCTTCTCGGCCTGCAGGTGGTTGTCACCTGCGTAGCCGTAGCGGACGTCGCGAAGGCCGACGGCACCGGCCATGTCCTGCAACTCGCAGTCCCCGTTCGCGGCGCAGGTCAGGCAGTCCAGCGGGTGGTCCGAGATGTACAGCTCCATGACGCCGCGACGGAGCTTCTCGAGGCGCGGGGTCTGAGTTGTGACCTTCATCCCGGCCTCGGCCGGAGTCGTGCACGACGCCGGCGTGCCGCGCCTGCCGTCGACCTCGACCAGGCAAAGGCGGCACGAGCCGAAGGGCGCCAAGGTGTCGGTGGCGCACAGCTTGGGCACGTCGATGCCCGCGACGGCCGCCGCCCGCATGAGCGAGGTGCCTTCGGGCACTGTCACGGCCAGACCGTCGATCTCCAGCTCCACTGTCGCCGGACCCGGTCGAGCCGGCGTTCCGAGGTCGTGCTCTTTGAGCAACGTCATAACTGTTCTCCCCGGCTCTCCGGCGACGTTCTACTCGATCTGACCGCACTTCGGTCACTTGCAATCATGACACCGCGGCGCCGAGAACCGTGCCGGGCCCTCACAGCGGCACCACCTTGGCCCGGTTGAAATCTTCGGGAAAGTGCTCCAGGGCGCTTCGTACCGGGAAAGGGGTGAGGCCACCCATCGCGCAGAGCGAGGCGTCGACCATTGTCTCGCAGAGGTCTTTGAGCAGCTCGAAGTTGGCTTCGCGGTCGTGCCCGGCGATGATGCGGTCGATGACCTCGACGCCGCGCACTGATCCCAGCCTGCACGGCGTGCATTTGCCGCAAGACTCCTCGGCGCAGAACTCCATCGCGAAGCGTGCCTGCAGGCTCATGTCCACGGTGTCGTCGAACACGACGATGCCCCCGTGGCCCACCATGGCGCCGGCTGCGGCGAAGGCCTCGTAGTCCATCGGCAGGTCGAACCGGCTCCTGGGCAGGTAGGCGCCCAGCGGACCGCCGACCTGGACCGCTCGTACCGGTCGGCCGCTGGCGGTGCCCCCGCCGATCTCCTCCACGAGCTCCCCGAGGGTAAGCCCGAAAGCGACCTCGAGGATTCCACCACGTTTGACGTTGCCTGCAAGCTGGAAGACCTGGGTCCCGCGAGAACGGCCCACCCCGAGCTGCCGGAACGCCTCGGCGCCCTGGGCGAGGATCGGGGGCACCGTGGCTAGCGAGAGGACGTTGTTCACGACCGTCGGCTTGCCGAAGAGCCCGGCGATCGCCGGGAGCGGGGGCTTGGCACGGACCACCCCGCGTCGGCCCTCGAGGCTCTCGAGCATGGCGGTCTCCTCACCGCAGATGTACGAACCGGCTCCTACCCGCAGGTGGAGGTCGAAGCCCCAGCCGCTCCCGAGCACCGAGGGGCCGAGCCATCCGTTCAGGTAGGCGATGTCGATCACGGCCCTCATGGTGGCGACGGCGTCGGGATACTCGGAGCGGACGTATATGTAGCCCTCGCTCGCGCCGACCGCGAGGCCGGCGATGACCGTCCCTTCCACGAGAAGGAAGGGGTCGCCCTCCATGAGCATTCGGTCGGCGAACGTGCCGCTGTCGCCCTCGTCCGCGTTGCAGGCGACGAACTTGAGGTCCGAGGGCGTGTCGAGAACCGTCTGCCACTTGATGCCGGTCGGGAAGCCCGCCCCGCCCCGGCCTCGAAGCCCGGAGTTGGTCACCTCGCTCACCACCTCTTGAGGCGTCATCTCGAGCGCACGGCGCAGTCCGGCGAGGCCGCCTGTCGCCTCGTAGTCCGCCACGGAGAGCGGGTCGATGACCCCGACCCTTGCGAAGGTGAAACGTGTCTGGCGCTTCAGGTGGGGGATCTCCTCGGTCAGGCCGAGGCAAAGACCGTTCGGAGCGCCGTCGAGCATGCCGGCGTCGAGGAGCTCACCGACGCCCCTGGCGTCGACCGGGCCGTAGGCCACGCGGCCTCGAGGTGTCGAGACCTCCACGAGCGGCTCGAGCCAGAGCATCCCTCTCGACCCGTTTCGCACAAGGTGGACCTCGCGCCCTCGGGCGGTCGCCTGAAGCACGATCGCGTCAGCGACCTCGTCAGCGCCTACTGAGCGCGCGGCCGCGTCGAGG
Organism: Acidimicrobiales bacterium; assembly: GCA_052146595.1. Taxonomy (GTDB): domain Bacteria; phylum Actinomycetota; class Acidimicrobiia; order Acidimicrobiales; family Bog-793; genus Fen-455. Next base: position 26,956 of record JBKQMT010000051.1, on the reverse strand, counting down.
GGCACGAACACCACCGCAGGGTCCATCAGCGCGCCTTGTCCTTGGCGACGGCGACGAGCTCGTCGAAGCTCGCCTCGTCGATCCTGCCCTTCAGCCGGCCGTCGATCATCACCGCCGGGGAGAGGGCGCAATTGCCGAGGCAGAACACCTGCTCCAGAGTCACGGCGCCGTCGGGGGTGGTGCCGCCGAAGTCGATGTCCAGCTGCTCGCGAGCGTGCCGGGCGAGTCGCTCGGCGCCCATCGACTGGCACGCCTCCCCCCGGCACAGGTGGATGACCGAGGCACCGGGGGGTTCGGAGCGAAAGTCCTTGTAAAAAGTGACGACTCCGTAGACATCGGCCTTGGAGAGGTTGAGCGCCTCGGCCACCACCTCGACGGCCCGGGGATCGATGTACCCGAACGCGTCCTGCAGCTCGTGCAGGATCGGCATCAGCGGTCCGCGTTCGCCCTGATGCCGTTCGGCGATGTCGACGGCCCGCTCGTGCGACCACGGAACATGAGAGCCTGTCGTCCTCGAAACCATTGCTGCACCTCGTCGTGCTGCGCAGCCCGGTTGGAGTGCGCGTCAACTCCGAATTCCCTGTGACTACATGTTAGGGCCCACCGCCGCTTCGGCGGCATTCCACGGCTCAGCCGTGCATGAGCGAACCTGGCGTCGTGAGCAGCTCGCCCGTTTCGAGCCTCACATGTCAATCCCGACCGGCTGTTGTCCGACCTGCTCCAATTGCGGGTGTGCCCGTATCGGACGATCGTGAGGCGCTCGCCGCACTGCTGGCGGGGGCCGGTTTCGTCGCCGCTGCCGAGGAGGCCGACGAGCTCGTCGCTTGCGCCGACGGCGACGCTGAGCGCCTGCTGTCGTTCGTCGAGCGGCGCCTGCGAGGGGAGCCGCTTGCCTGGATCACCGGAAGCGTCACGTTTTGCGGGCTGAAGATCCTCGTCGACCCCGGGGTCTACGTACCGCGATGGCAGAGCGAGCCTCTGGCGCGTCGCGCCGTCGCGCGCCTGCCCGCGACCGGGGTGGCGATCGATCTGTGCACGGGGACCGGGGTGATCGCCAAGGTCCTGGCGGTCCTCCGTCCCCGGGCGCGCGTGCTGGCATCCGACGTGGACGAGCGTGCGGTTGCCTGCGCGGCGTCCAACGGCGTGGAGGTCCATCGCGGCGACTTGTTCGCGCCGCTCCCGGCTGGGCTGGAAGGACTTGTCGACGTCGTCGTCGGCGTCGTGCCGTACGTGCCGACGCCCGCTCTGGCGCTGCTGCCCCGCGACACCTTCGCGTTCGAGTCGCCGCTCGCCTACGACGGCGGCCGTGAGGGCACCGAGATCCTCTGGCGCGTGGCGGCGGGTAGCCCTCGTTTCCTCAAGCCCGGCGGCGCCCTCCTGCTCGAGCTCGGCGGTGACGAGCTCGACTTCCTCGGCGACTATCTCACCCGACTCGGCTTCGTGGACGTCACTGCTCTCATCGACGGCGACGGAGACGTCCGTGGAGTCGAGGCGACGCTCGGAGCGAAGTTCTACTGAGTCGATCCCGTGTCGGGTAGTCGGGGTTCGTCTCCCGGAGGGCCGATCCCGCGCTGAGTCAGGGGCGAAGCCAGGTCGCCCAGCTGATGCCTCAACAGGCGGAGCATGTCGCGCCGCCAGGCAGACCGGGCACGGGCGGCCTCGACGGTGTCGGGATGGACCAAACGGGTGACCACCGGCGGGCCGGGTCCCCGGTGGAACGCTGAGGCCCGTTTCTCGATTTCCCTGTCCGCCTTGGTGTAGTGAGCGCGTTGGAGCAGATACCCCTGCCAGGAAGGGACGAGAAACGTCTCGAGGAACCTGCCGGGCACCGTGACATCCTGAAAAACGCCCCAGCGCGTGCCGCCGAGTCGGCGCCGGACGACGCGCAGCTCCGCCATGGCGGCCAGGAAGTCGTCGGCGTCCTCGTTGGCGACGCGGTACTCGACGAGGATCAGGACGGGGCCGTCGTCCGGGTTCACGTGCTCGCCGATCGCCAGCGTTGGGCTCGCGACGAGCTGCAATGACGAGCTGTCCACGACCGGCAGCCGGAACCGGGGGATCAGGAGGAGGCCGGGAAGGAAGGCGACGGCCGCGATGAGCAGGGTGACGCGCAGCGGCAGGAAGGTGTCGACGACGCCGAAACCGAGCCCGCCGAGAACGAACGGTCCCTGCAGCACGATGTAGAAGAACGACAACGAACGCGTCTGCACCCACTCCGGAGTCACCTGGCGGGCGGCGATGATGAAGGCCACGGTCGACCACACCCAGCAGGCGCCGGTGACCATGAGCACGGGTACGGCTGCGAGCCGCGTCGGCCAGAGGACGAGCGCGGCCACGGCGAGTCCGTCTGCGAGTGTCGCCCCGGCGACGATGGCGTCGAGGCGGAGGCGGCCCTGAAGGCGGGGGAGAAGGAGAGCCGCGAGCATCGCGCCCAGTCCGCTGAGCGAGAGGAACAGACCGTAGCTCAAGGCCGTGGTGTGCAAGTAGCGCGCGGCGAAGAGGGGGAGCAACGCTCCGAGGGCCACCGCCGGCGTGACGAAGAGAGCCGTGCGGGCGCCAATGGCACGCAAGCCCGGCGTGTTCGAGAAGTACCGCCATCCGGAGGAGATTGCACCGAGGAGGCTCTCGGTCGCCGATGCGCCTCGCGTGGACAGGCGCAGGTCGTTCCTCCCTCGCCACAGGAGGAGAAAGCCGACGAGGGGAAGCATGAGCGTGGCACAGAGGGCGAAGAACACGGTGGTGCCGGCGCCCCGCAGGACCGCCCCGCCCAGTAGCGGTCCGACGACCTGGCCGATGTTCCACTGGAAGCTGTCGACGCTGAACGCGACGGGGACGAGCTCAGGCGGTACGAGGCTGGCGACCGTCGTCCACCATGACGGCGAGGACGTTCCGTTGGAGATCCCCATGCCGGCCAGCCCGAGGAGGAGAGTCGCCGGTGTCAGCAGCTGTGACGAAGACATCACCACGAGGAACGCGACCGAACCGGCCAGCAGCATCTTCGCCACCAGCAGGACGGCACGCTGGTCGCGGGAGTCGGCTGCGGCACCGGAGAACACCACCGCCAAGATGCCGGCCAGAGGGCTCATCGTCGCGGCGAGGGTGACCAGGACCGGAGAGGTCGTAAGGCGCTCCATGATGAAGCCCCCGACAAGGGTCATCATCCAGACCCCGGTGTTGGCGAACAGGCCCGTGCCTTCCAGCCACCGGAACGCCCGGCTACGGAGCGGGGCGAACAGTTCCCTCACCAGCCCACAGAACCGCAGGTGAGCGGCACGAGTCAACTCGTGGCGGCGACGGGCTTGTCGCCGCGCCCGCGCCCAGCCAAGTTCCGCTCCAGGACAGCTGCCTTGTGAAAAAATGCCCCGTGACCAACCCGTCGCCCGATCTCGCGACGCCGTACCTTACCGTCGATCTCGACGTGCTCGATAGAAACGTGGCGGCGATGGCGGCCGAGGCCCGCGCTCGGGGGCTGTCGCTGCGACCTCACGTCAAGACCCACAAGTGCCGGGAGATCGCCTTGCGCCAGCGCGCCGCCGGAGCTGTGGGTATCACGGTGGCGACCGTGTCCGAGGCCGAGGTGTTCGTCGACGCCGGGTTCAGGGACGTCTTCATCGCCTACCCGCTCTGGGTGGATCGTGCCCGAGGCGCACGGCTGTGCTCGCTGGTCGAGCGTTGCTCGCTGCGCATTGGGGTCGACTCGCTGGAGGGCGCGGAGGCGTTGGCGCGCAACACGGGGGGAGGGGGCGCTCTCGAGGTGCTGATCGAGATCGACAGTGGTCATCACCGCACCGGGGTCAGCCCAGATGCTGCCGGTGACTTGGCCGCCGCAGCCGGTCGGGCCGGGCTGCGGGTACGGGGCGTCTTCACGTTCCCCGGCCACAGCTACGGTCCGGGGTTGGCCCGTCCCGCCGCCGCCGACGAGGCTCGGGCGCTCGCGGGTGCGGCAGCCTGCCTGCGAGCGGCCGGTGTGGCGGCGGACGTCCTGAGCGGAGGGTCGACCCCGACGGCGCTGTTCACAGATGCCGAGTCGGTGACCGAGATGCGGCCCGGGATCTATGTCTTCAACGACGCCCAACAGCTCGAGCTGGGGACGTGCTCGCTCGGGGACATCGCGCTCACGGTCGCCGCCACCGTCGTCAGCCGGGCGGGGGGACGGGTGGTGCTCGACGCCGGCAGCAAAGTCCTCGGTGCCGACCGCCCCGCCTGGACGACCGGGTATGGACGACTGGCCGATCATCCACATGCACGCGTGAGCGCCTTGTCCGAGCACCACGCCACAGTCACATGGTCCGAGTCTTGCGCGCCGCCCGAGCTCGGAGAAGTGCTGCGGGTCGTGCCCAACCACGTCTGTGCGGCCGTGAACCTGGCGGACGAGCTCGTCGTCATGGCCGGGAGAACGATGGTCGATCGCTGGCCGGTGGCGGCCCGGGGAGCCAACAACTGAGCCTGCACTCCGGGCCTGAGCCTGCGCTCCGGGCGAGCCCATCGCTCCGGGCCTGAGCTTGCGCTCCGGGCGAGCCCATCGCCGGGCAATCCCTTGAGGCGAGTCGGGAGTATCCCTTCTGGACGACTTCAGTGCCACGAAGTCGCCTTTGCCGGGAAGGGATCGGAGATCTGCCATGGAGGAATCGCAGAGGTCGTGGCCAGGCTGGCAGCGACTCGTGTTGCGCTTGGCTGGAGGCGGTCTGCTCGTCGCAACCGGGGCGGTCCACCTTGACCTCTACCTGACCGGCTACCGGTCGATCCCGACGATCGGCGGGCTCTTCCTGTTCCAGGTGATAGCTGCGTTTCTCCTCGGCCCGGCGGTGCTCGCCTCCGGTGGCCGGCTGGTCTCGGCGGCCGCCGCCGGGTTCGCCCTCTCGACGCTTGGGGGTTACCTGTTGGCATTACGGATCAGCCTTTTCGGGTTCAGGGAGGTGCGCACCGCGACCGGGATCGTGTCCGGCGTGGTCGAGGTGGCTGCCTTTGCGGTGCTCGCCGTGCTCGCCGTCGGCCCGGGCGTGCCCATGGCCCGGGCAGCTCGGGGCAACAGCCTGCTGGAAAGGCTGCAGGTGGGTCCGGGCGGCCGATGGGCGGTCGCCGCCCTCACGCTGACAGCAGCGGTGCTGCTGAGCATCTCAGTTGCGGTCACGGGAACAGGCGGCCAAGCCCCGTCCGGGGCGCTCCTTGAGATGAGAACGATCGGCGGCGTGCCGGTGGTGACCAACGATCGTGGTTTCACGCTGTACTGGTTCGTTCCCGACACCGCGAGCAAGTCGAACTGCAACGGCACCTGCGCCGCTTACTGGCCGCCGGTGACCGGGAGCCCGGCCGCCGGTCCGGGCGTGACGGGCAAGCTGGGCACGATCATGCGGTCGAACGGACTGACGCAGGCCACCTATGACGGGCATCCCGTCTACACATACATCGGCGACGCCGCTCCGGGCCAGGCAAACGGCAACGACATCGACTTGAACGGCGGGCTATGGCACGAGATGGTCGTTACCGGGTGATGCTCGGAATCCGAGCAGTGTCAGCCGGCGAGCGCGCAGGCGACGCAGCCCTCGAGCGGTCAGGATGGGTCGATGGTCGCCACTCCCGCCCTCGGGGTCCTCGCTCGCAGCGGCAAGGCTTACCGTGTGCACGAGTACACCCACGACCCGGCCGCCTCCTACGGTCGGGAGGCGGCTGAGGTCCTCGGAACAGACCCGGACAGGGTGTTCAAGACCCTGATCGTCGAAGTCGCGACTCGCCTGGCCGTGGCGGTTGTACCCGTGAGCGCCGAGCTCGACCTGAAGGAGATGGCCCACGCCCTCGGCACGAAGAAGGTGGCGATGGCAGAGCCGGCGGCGGCCGAGCGGGCGACCGGCTACGTGGTCGGCGGCATCAGCCCGCTCGGGCAGAAGCGCCGTCTTCCGACCGTTGTCGACGAGAGCGCTCCGGGCTGGCCGACCGTGTTCGTCAGTGGCGGCCAGCGGGGTCTAGAGCTCGAGCTCGCTCCGGAAGATCTGGTGGAATTGACCGGGGCCTCCCTAGCACCGATCGCCCGTCCCCCGACGCGACGGAACCGTTAGCCGGATCGGGAGTCCCTTGATGCGCGGCTGAAGGGGCTCGAACCGCAACGCCGGAGTAGGACCTTGGCACATCACTGTCATTTCTGCTCAAGCCCGGGCACAATGGAGTCGAAAAATGACCGGACAGGGAAAGCGGGGGACAACCAATGGCGAAGTTCGAGGCAAAACGTCTGTCAAGGCTGGACTGGGCAGTGGTCGGCGCGGGCGGTGTTAGCTTCATCGCTCTCTTCCTGCCGTGGTATGGAGTCTCGGCGGGCTTTTTCAGCGCTTCAGTCAGTGGTTGGAGCACCAGCTACGGCTGGCTTGGTGCGTTGCTGATCATCGCCGCCGGCGCGTATCTCGCGTTGCAGCGCTCCGAGGTCAACTTGAGTCGAGTGCCGGTCACGCCCGCCGTGTTCGTGCTGGGGGCTGCCGCGTTGGGGACCCTGATCGTCGTTCTCCGATGGATCACCTTGCCGAGTGGCCACGCAGGTGTCGCTGGCGTGACCGCCTACAGCTACGGCCCACGTGTTGGCATCTTCCTGACGATTATTGCCGGCTTGGTGCAGGTGGGCGCGGCACTCGTCCTTTTCCGAACCTCCGGCGAGAAGGTCCCCTGGGCGAAATAGGCGTGTGGTGCCCCTCGGCGGGCTGCCTACTCGAGGGCCGAGTTTGCGATCCAGAACTCGACGAGGTCGTGCCTGCCTGCGACGTTGAGGCCGGAGGCGGCCAGGGAGAGGCGCCGGTAGAGGACCAGTGACAGCGTGATCGCGGGACCCGACAAGGTGGCCGTTGCCGAGCGCGCGCCGATGCCGACGTCGAACCGGTCAGGGTAGAGCCCGATCGTCCACGAGTGCCCCGTGTCCGTGGTGCGAAAGACGATGCGCTCGCCGTTTCCGCGCAGGCGCGCGACCTTTGGGGAGAAGTACTCGGCCGTAGCGAGGTTCCCGAGGAACTCGTCGATCGTGTCGGCAGCGACGGGCGCAGACGCCGCTGGGCTGCCACCTCCGGCAAGCTCGAGGTCGAAACGGTGGACAAGGGTCTCGTGGAGTTGCCGCCGCGACCAGAACCGCACGTGTTGATCCGAGCCCCACGCCCACATCGAGGCGGCAGGGTCGGCCGCCCGGAGGGTCCTCAGCAAGGCCGTCCCGCCCCGCCGAACCCATTCCCCGTCGACCGGACCTAGGTCGAGCCCCATCTCCGAGGACGGGATACGTCTCGGGGCGCGGACGCGGACGAGGTGTTCCGCCCACCGGTGGACCGTACCGAGGTGGAGGGCGAGATCACCCGCTGTCCAGCCTGGGCAGGACGGCACCGGCATCGACAATGGTGCCGTCTCGACGAGGACGGCGAACCGCTCGACTTCTCCCTCGAGAAGCTCACAATGCTCCAGATGGTCCATGCGTGTGGATTCTGTCAGGGGCGCCGAGCTCCCGTCTCGCGAGAGACCGGCAGTTGCTGCGACAAGCTCGCAGAGCCGGATCCGTCTTCTGTGCCTTGACGCGGACAGGCCTGGGAGTCATCATCACGAACATCACGTGCTCGGGGGGGCTAGGCCGCAAAGCGAAATCACCTGGCGACGGATCGTCCCGTGCCGTGCGGTGCTGGCTGTGCCTGACGTTGGCATGCGTGATCATCGCTGCGCCCGCCACCGCCGTGATGCAGACAGCGGCGTCGGCCGCAGCCAAGCCAGCGGTGGCAAACGTCTCGATCACCGAGGCTGGCTTCTCTCCCGCCGTGGTAGTTGTCGTGATCGGGACGACAGTGCAGTGGAAGGACAACGGGAAGCAGCCGCACAGCCTCGACGGGCAGGTTCACGCTCCCGCAGTTCTTCGGCCCGGCGAGACCTTTCAGCACAAGTTCACCTCAGCGGGCGAGTACAGCTACTTCGACGGGCGTCATCCCATAAGCAGGGGTACCGTCGTGGTCATCGCCGGCTCCGGCGGCTCCAGCACCCCGCCACCTGAGCCCGGCGAGCCCGTCACCCATCTCTACAGCGCCAGCCTGACGCTCGTCGTCAACGAGAATTGGACCTATTACGACGATGCTGGGTGTGAGTGCACGACTCCCCCGTGCGAGTCCCAGAGCGGTTCCGGCGATCGTGTCGTTCACTTGGACGTCCTTTTCCCGAATGTGACCTACGACCGCTATCCGAGCGCCCACCTAGAGGGTCTGTACGCCGACGATGTCCCGGGTCGCTTTGGCGAGACCACCGAGACGATCACGTCGGAGATCTCAACGCTCGACACTCCACTAATCGCATGTGACGGTGGTCAATACCACAAGACCTCACAACCGGCCAACTGTGATCGGGACTTCACCGGAAAGCCCGTGAGGCTCAGCCTCGAATGGGGTCCGATCGGGACCAAGAACACCTTCCTCATCACCAACAGCGGCCCCGAGATAAGCCCAGGCAGCTGCGAGGACGTGATCAGCTCCGCGCTCAATCTCGTCGGAGCGGGGTCGGCCGTATTGCCACTCAACCTCGGCGACGACGAAGGCGTCGCCTACGACTCGGCGCAGACGGACGCGGCTACGAAGTCAGAAGTGAGTGCCATGCGCGCCGGACGTGCTTTCACGGTCAACCGGAGCGTCGACCTCAGCTTCACGACCCCATGCTGCGAAGGGTTCAATCCGGGATCCGGTGGTGTGTGGGCGAATACCGGGACGATCCGCAGTTATGCGGCCTCGCTCACGATCCTCTTCACGCCCCGGGGTTGAGCAAAGGCCGACTTGTCACTCAGTCCCGCTTCCTTGTTGTCAACTGACTGCCTTGTCATGTGACTGTCACGCCCGCGTGCTGGCGAGTATCTGTCCCCGCTGGTTCGGCCGCGTGTCGGTCTTGGGTGAAGCAGCCGAGCCCGGCACCGGAGAGATCGCTCCTGTAGGATCATCGCCACCAGCCGTGGGCATCGGGACAACACCAAGTCGTGCCAATCCCTTGCCTCTCGGCCACTCCGGGGGGCACGGGGCCTAGCAGCCGCTTTCAACGGGACCTAGGGGACCTAACGAGGGGGACTTCACATGCGCCTGGTCACGTTGTCAGCTGTTGCCTGCCTCGCGCTGCTGTTCGACGGGCTGGTAGCCGGGTCCCTAGCGAGCGCTGCCACCAGCCAACGAGGTCGTCTTGCGTCAGACTCCGCCGCGACGCTCAGCGTGCCGGCGTACATCACGACCGGGCCAGACGGAGCGCTCTGGTTCACCAACCTGGGCAATAAGACGAACCACGGTTCGATCGGGCGGATGACCACTAACGGAAAGGTCAACATCTACACCGGTGGCGGCATCGACGCGCCCGCGGAGATCACCGTCGGGCCCGACGGCGCCCTTTGGTTCACCAACTCGGCCGGTAACTCGATCGGACGGATCACCACGAGAGGCAAGATCAGCAGCTACACCGCCACAGGAGTGGCCAATCCGATTGGGATCACGAACGGCCCTGACCATGTTCTTTGGTTTACGGACGCGTACAATCCCGGCTCGGTTGGCGTGGTGAGCACCAGCGGGAAGATCACCGTCCACACCAGTACGTACATCGACGATCCGGCAGGGATCACGACTGGCCCGGACGGAGACTTGTGGGTCACCAACGCCGGTACCAAGACGAGCAAGGGCTCGATCGCCCGGCTCAACCCCGACGGGCAGATAACTGTTTACACAAATAGCGGCCTCGAGGAGCCCTTCGGGATCACGACCGGGCCTGACAAGGCGATTTGGTTCACCAACTACAGCGGCAAGTCCATCGGGCGGATCACCACCAGTGGGCAGGGCAGGCTCTTCACCGGCACGGGCATCGACGAGCCCGACTCGATCACGGCCGGACCGGACGGAGCCCTGTGGTTCACCAACTACGCCAACAACTCGATCGGGCGGATCACCACCAGTGGGAAGGTCACCAACTACACCGGTGCCGCCATCGATGGCCCGGTGGGGATCACAGCCGGACCGGACGGGGCCCTGTGGTTCACCAACTCTCTCAATAACTCGATCGGACGGATCACCACCGGCGGGAAGGTCAGCAACTACACCTGAGGTGACGTCCTGCCGTCGAGGGCGAATATGACCCGAACGATCGTCGTGCCGAGCGCCCCTCGTCCCGGCACCCGGACTGCTCAGCCCCGGTCGTGGTTGGCTACTGCGCTGCTGTCGAGCACGACGAGTAGGAGTGACGCCTTCGGGTCCCAGCTCCAGCAGCTGGCCTGATTGCAGTCCCAGCTAAACAGCTACTCTTTGTGGGGCCTGTGGTAAGGGGCCGGCAGGCGCGCGAACCGGCCGCACGCAGGGCCGGAGCGAGGCCAACCGCGGCCGCCCGGCGCGGGGCGTTGGGGACGCGTATCAGGCAAACCGCCCGCTCGCTACGTGCCGCCGGGCGCCCACGTTCGGCACGTGAGGCGCCCACGTTCGCCCACGTGGCGGCGTCGGGGCTGGGTGGTAGGTCAGGTGGCTAGAAGGACTGCGGGCAGCCTACGAGCGGTCTCGACCGGCAGGACAAGCGGGACGCCGGGCGGGACCGAGCTCGGCGGACAGCTTGAGGAGAGCCCACCACGCAACGGACGCTCACTTTGTCGAGGCCACCGCCGGCCTGCCCACACGATCGCCGCCCAATGAAGGCGGGAGATTCCCCCAACCGCAGCTCAGTGATGACCAGCAGCGTCGTTACGAACGCCTGTTCACACGGTGAGCTTGGAGAGGCTCGAACCGCTGGAGCCACTCAGGTTGGCGTCACCGCCATAGCTGGCCGACACCAAGGACGAGCCCACCGACTCGGCGGTGTTGGATATCCCACAAGTTCCCTTGCCGCCCTTCAGTAACGCCGTACAGGCGCTCTGGCCGACGTGCACGGTCACCTTCTCGCCGTTGGGCACTGGCTCGCCATAATGCGTCGTGACGGTGACGGAGAAGACCGATTCGTTGCGGTGGGTGAGGCCGCTCGGTGACTTTGAGACCATGGTGTGCGTAGTGTCCTTGCCCACGGTCAGTTTGGAGGCGCTCGAGCCGCTGGAACCACTGAGCTCGGCGTCACCGTCATAAGCGGCCGACACTAAGTAGATGCCCACCGACAGGGCGGACTTGGATATCCTGCAAGTCCCCTTACCGCCCTTCAGCTTCACCGTGCAGACGACGGGACCGACGTGCACAGTCACCTTCTCACCCACAGGGACTGCGACGCCATAGTGGGACGTGACGGTGACGGAGAATACCGACGCCGATTCGTTTCCGTAGGTGATGTTGCTGGGCGACTCGGAGACGTTGGTGAGCGTGGTGTTCTTGCTCACCGAGAAATCCTGTGGGGTGGAGCTCAGGGTGCCGTAGAAGTGGCCCGTATCCGAGATAGCCGCCAAGGAGCCGAATGAGTCGATGGCGACGGTGCCGGGACCCTGCGGCCCAATCAGTAGTTGCGCTCGAATGGGCGGCGTAGTCCTCGGACCAGTGGCAAACGCTGAGGAGGTGCTCGCCAACAGTGGGAGTGAGATCGCTCCTGCAGTGAGGAGTGCTGACAGGTGAGACTTGTGGGCCTTACTCATTTGACGCCTCGGATTCAAGAAAGATGACCTCTGTCGCCTGATCAAAGGCGAGGCCGGGAGCCTGCAACGGCTTCCGGCCTCGCCCCTCAATCCCTAACGACCACCCCCACCGTGGCTGAAGTCGTAGGCGAGCTCGCTCAGGTTGGGATAGCCGAGGCCGCTCCCTTCGTTGTAGATCAGTCCCGGGGTTCCCGAGTAGTAGATGTTGTCGTTGCCGGTGCCACTCTGCTCAAGCGGAGTGAACGGCGAATTCCACCCAGTGGCGAACGAGTAGATCGCTGCGTTCCACAAGCCGACCCGATGCCCCAGGAAGGAGTCGATGACAGCCGTTGAGCCGTTCAACTGCGGGGCCACGAAGCTCGTGCCTCCCCATCCGCCCTCCAAGGGAGGTGCCGGCGACACCGCTGAGGGTTCGTACAGGAGATAGCCGGTGAAGGGATCGGCGTCAGCTGAGACGTCGGGGAGAGCCCGCCCCGACCCGAAGCCATGGCTGACCGATGGCGTGGGGTTGAAACTCCACTCGGTCGGCTCCACGATCCCCTTCACGTTCTCATAGTCGGTCGGCGTCAGGTACTGAACCGCACTGAAGAAGTGCGTGCCGGGCACACCCTCTTGATACGAAGGTGTCGGCTCGATGGTGCTGAAGCCGCCGCCGCTGCCGATCACCAGGGCCTCGGCTGCGGTGGCCAACGGTACCCCCAAGACGGTGGCTTCCGGCTGCCACAGGTAGTCCCAGCCCCAGGTCCGCTGCGAGGGCACATCGACGGTCGCGGACACCGTGCCGTCGGGATTGGAGATTGTGCCCTCCCATGGGAGCGTGGTCCCACCGGCTGCGGTGATGAACGGGCTGTCGGCCGATGACCCGACAGACAGGTTTGTGGTGCCCAGGTCAACGCTTGCCGTGTAGGCCCCCCAGTCACCAGAGGCGATGAACCCGGACTGGCCCTGCTCGGCCATCTCCAAGAAGGCCTCGTCGAACGCCGCCTCGTAAGCCGGCGACTCCATACCCGAAGCTATCGACGCCTCGAGGAAGGTTTCGGACTCCAGCCAGCTCGCAGAGACGGTGCTGGCGATGTTCTGGCTCGCCGCCTGGAAGAAGGCATCGGCGAACCCGTAATCAGTGTTCGGAGCTTGGTAGACGATCACGTTGGCGTCGGGGGCCAAACCGCCCGACTGCTCTACGTCCAGATCAGTCTCGCCCGTGCCGGACGCGTCACTGGGGGCGCCCGGCCCCCCATCGACGTTGACGACGGTCACAGTGCGGCCGCTTGGAGGCATGCCGAGCACTGTCGTCCAGAAGTACTGCGGGGCGCCTGGGTCGAGTGCGGCCAAGGTGACGATGGCGATGGTCTGGCCCGCCCCGGCGGCTCCCTTCTGGTAGAGCTGATCCAGACCGTAGTTGGAGGCGAAGCTGGCGGGGGTGTTGCAGGCGTCGGGCAGCCCGGTCAGCGCCAGGCAGTAGCTCGAGCTCCCAGGCTCGGGTGGGCTCAGGCTGGAATCGGTGTGAACCATCTGGCTACCAAACGGGCCATAGTTGGTCAGGCCCAGGATCGCTAGCACGTACTGCGAAATGCGGTAGGGAAGTTCGGGCGTCTGCGTGGTCCCGTGCACCCACTGGGCGGGAATCGGCCGCATGCCGTCGCGACTCGGCAGTTCGGGAACGTAGTACTGCTGCTGCTGCACTGCCAAAGCAGCGTCGAACTCGCCCGCCGTGCCGCTGGCCACCACGTCGACGTCGTCGGGGTAGACCTGGGTGCTTATGCCGAACTGGCTCAGGTAGCTCTGCAGCTGGGAGATGTTGTACAGGCTCTGCCCGTAGATCTGGGCGAACTGGCTGACGGACAGGTAGTGCGTAACCCCTTGTTCGACGTTGGCTTCCAGCTGGGGCAGGTTCTGCTCTTTGAGCACGAAGGAAACAGTTTCCGGCGTGTTCGGAGGCGTGTTCCCGAACGGGGTGGCGCCGGGCAACGAGGCTGCGCTCATGCCGGGCTGCACCGGCGTCATCGCATTGGAGCTCGGGCTCGACGCGACCGCGGCGGTCGAGCCTGCAACCAGCGGCAGCGCGATAGCTGCGGCGACTAGAGCGATTCCCGTAAATATTCGTAAGTGAATAGAGCGTGTCATGTCTCGAGCCCTCCTCGCAGGTCGACGGACACGGTCCGCCTCCCCTCGGTTTCCCCTCTTAGTCCGAGCGTCCTCACTCCCGGTTGGGGAGGACCGGGGAACGTAGCCCGGAGATTGATCGCCCCGAATTGTGAACCTCAGCGCCCTGGAAATCAACAGCCAGGACGACAGAACCGTGGACCGGTAGGACCGGAAGAAGTGGTTGCCGAGCGAGCCGGGGTGCGGAACTCGATGGTGGGTAGTGTCCGCGATCTTCGGTCAGCTCGTGCTGGCGCTGCGGAAGCTGCGACGTCGCACCGCTAGGGCAAACCGCTACTCGATCCTCACGGCGATGATCTGGTCTGAGACCGCCTGGCTCGGAGTCCCGCAGACGGCGCTCAGGTAGACGGTCGTGTTGACGCTGAAGGTGGCTAAGTGGAGCTTGACGTTCGCCAGCCTGGTCCCGATCTCCCGCCGGAACAGCTCCGGGCCGTAGACCGCGCCCGAGTTGGCCTTGTTCCACTCGGCTAGCGCTCACTTGCTGGCCGCGATGGCCGCTCCGCGCCTACCACGGATCTCGGGTGCCTGTGCCGGGTCGGCGGCGATGCACGCATCGCAGCGGAGGTGGCGAGGGTTCGTGACAGCTGGTCAGTCAGCTCCACGAGCACGAGTCGACACCGAGGATGCTGTGGATCTCGCAGGCGCGCCGCTCTGACCGTAGAAGTACTCTTCCTGGAGAAAGGTTGGTAACAGTTATGAAGGTCATCTACATGTTTGTTGGCAGCCTGCTTTACCTTGGTGCCGTAGTCCTGTTTGTGTTCGCTCTGATCGCCTCCCTGGAGACCAACGGCCTGTTCCTCTCGGAGATGTTCGCCACGTGGCTGGCAAGCGCTTTGATCGCCTTGGCGTTGGGGCTGGCATGCCTTGGCGTCCCCTGGCTTGACGCTCAGATCAGGTCGAACCAAGGCCGGCCCGTAGCAGCACCACGCGCCTGAGCGACTGTCCTCGACGCGAACGCACGCTCACCGGCTCCGCCGAACTCGACGTCGACGCGTAGACGATCAGATCTCGGCAACTCCAGGAGGACCTGCGGGCTGCCGAGATCGAATCCTGCGTAAACCAACAGGTCGCGCACGTCGGCCTGGGTCACACTATCGGGCGCACGCTGGGTTGGACGGAATGCGTCGAGCGACAATCCTCTGTCACCCCTTTCACGTCAAGCGTTCTCGACGGCCTACAAGCTCGCTGAGGGCCGGCCACGTCGACACATGCGGCGTCCACTTCCCGCGCCTGATGTCCGACGCGGACGCCTTGCAGCAGCCGGCCGCCTCGGCGATCTCGGAGAGCTTCACGGTCTGGAGCCTCGGTAGGATCTCCCGTTGGAACAGCTCCGGGTCGTAGACGATGCCGGGGTTGGCCTTGTCCCACTCAGCGAACGCTCGCTTGCGGGCTGCGATGGCAGCGCCACGCCGTGCGCTGGTCGGAGTGATGCAGCCGGCACGGTACGCTCGATGACAGAGAGGTCGCCCATGGCCTGAGTGCCCAAGGCTTGCAGACGTTCCGACGAGCCCCCATCGGTGCCTCGGCGAGGCGCTGGCCCCGGCCGAGAAGGCCTACGACGAGGCGAAGAGAAGATGAGCACCAACCGGCTCGCTGAGGCCAGGGATGCCTACCTCAAGACGGTGGCCGAAGCAAAGAAGGCCTACGACGAGGCGGTGGCCCCGGTCACGAAGGCCTACCGCGCGGCGACGGCCCAGGCGGAGAAGGCCTACGAGGAGGCGTTGGCCCCGGCCGAGAAGGCCTACGAGGAGGCGAAGTCCGCGGCCGAGAAGGCCTACGACGAGGCGGTGGCCCAAGGCCCACAAGGCCTGCAGTGATCCCGTTCACGACCGTCTCGGCGGACTGAACCTCGCCATCCCACCCCGCCCTGACACGCTGCACCGACGGCGACCCTTCGGCGACTGATCCCAGCACCCCCGAGCGGTCACGTCCTCAGGATGCCCCTGGGGAGGAAATCCGCGTTGCCGCACTGAACCTACCGTGGTTGCTCACTATTGGGCCCTATTACAACGGGACTTGGGTACTGCCGAGGTAGTGGGCCCTCGGGAGCGTCCCCACGGAGGGAACGACATCTGTGGTCAAAAGACCTGCCAGCGTGGCCGGTTCTCACCCTCAACTCCGGCTCTTCGGTGCGGGTTTACCCTCGAGGGCCCGGGACCAGGCTACGCGGAACCCCGCTCGGCCCGAAAGAGCTTTGTGCCCTAGGCGGCCGGGCCGACCTCCGCACAACAATGGCGCTACGACCGAGCGCGCGACACAACCTCGACCGGATCGGGCGTACCCTCGGTTAACTCGAATCATGAGAACGAGCGGCAACGGCGGCGTTGAAAGTGAACCGACCGGGCAATCGCTAAGCGGGCTGGAAATGGGGAGATAGTGGTATCACCTGAAGCGCTGCAAATGGGTTCTCGGCTCGACGAGCACCATTTCCCCGAGACCAACGGACAGATGTCCGTCTGCCGGCGCTGCGGTGCTCGAACTGATGGTCCGAAGGGGCTTCACCTCCCGGACGAGCGACAACTGGAACGTGCACTGCGATGGCTGAACGCGCAGTCGCTGAGCAGTGGAGTCGACCGCGCGAAGAGTCGGTTTAACAACTGATGGTCCGGAAGTCGGCACGAGGATGGGCGCCGGAGCTGCGCCGGTCGTACTCAAGATGAACTATTCCAAGACGAGCGTGCTCAGTCAGGCCGAGCAGCTTGCCATCGTGCAGTACTCGGATGAGCACGGCGTGAAGGCCGCGGCCGACCACTTCGCCGTGTCTCAGGAACGCGTCTACGACTGGCGATCGGATCGGCGCCAGCGGGAAGCCGCGACGTCACGCTGAGCGCCAACCTGGATGGGCTTTGGGAGCAGCGCAAGCGGCTGCTGGAAGAGGAGACGCTGCGCCTCGCTTAGCTATTGGCTGTCGCTACTCGGCTCCGCCTTGCTCGGCTTGCTACGAATCCGAGCGTGCCTTGCTTGTTCTCGCTTACGTTCGACCGCCGCTCGTCGAGCGAGCACCTGCTGGGCATGCTTGTTGTGTGGCCCGTGCGTTTTCCCGCTTACCGCACCACCCGGGGCGAAGTGTGTCGGCATCGTTCGCCTGCCTGCAGCCGTTGACATATTCGCTACCTGCTTCCCTCTCCCGGCCCCCACGTCGCCACGTGGGCGAACGTGGGCGCCTGTCGTGCCAAGCGTGCGGCGTCTCCTGCTCTAACTGCTCTCTGCCCCCGGCTGGGCCGGCCCAGCCAGACCGCCAGAACGGGCGGGGAAGCGGCGGGGTTAGAAGCCGAGGCGAGTCATGACTCGTTGCTCCGCAATAGCTTCCTCGCTGCCGAGGGTATTGTCTGTTCGAGGAGCACGGCGGCGACCGATCCAAGTGAGTTGTCCCGCAGCGAGCCGACTGGAAGGACGGCGGCAGTCGCAGTCCGGATCCGGTGAAGCGCCTGCGCTTCTGAGGTTTCAGAGCAACCGCACGTTGTGCAGGGGATAGCGTCGAAGCAGAAATCTGTGGGGCTAACAGGGGGGCACCGATGGGTATTCGAATCACGATCACTCACGAACCGCGCCAGGAGAGCCGATGGTGGCAGCGTTTCACGAGACGCTCGATCGCTACCGCCCTGGCCGCGATAGTCGTCATGCTGGCTGCTGGTGGCGTGGCTATCGCCTCCATTCCTGACGCAGGAACCGGGATCTTCCACGGCTGCTACTCCAGCTCTACTGGAGCACTGCGCCTGATCAACCCTTCAGCTAGAGAGGTCTGCAAGAAAGGCGAACACGCGGTTTCGTGGAACGCGGCTGGGATCACCTGGGAAGGGACCTGGAGGTCGACGACCGCCTACAGCGTGCATGACGCCGTCGTCTACGACGGTTCGAGCTATATCGCCAAGTTGCCCAGCACTGGGAAGGAGCCTCCAAACAATCCCCACCACTGGTCACTGCTGGCCGCGGCGGGCGCCACCGGTGCCACCGGTCCCCAAGGTCTGCCGGGATCCCCGGGTGCGGCCGGTGGGACAGGACCCCCCGGGCCACCGGGACCCGGTGCCACCCCGATCGACTGGCATTCTGCCTCCACCAGTTCAGACACCTACGTTCAGGTCCTGATATTGGGCGGGCTGACGCTCTCAGCCGGCTGTGAGGATGGGGTCCTCAGTCTCTACGCGGGTTCGAGCGTGGACCACGCCACCCTCCTGGCCTGGGGCGTCAACGTGTCGTTCCAGGACTTCAATTTTGGTGCGGGTTCGTCAAGGAGCTTGGGGGGCTCGGACAACGCTTTCATGACCGTCGAGTACAGCCTCCCGACCGCGGGAAACGTGGTGGCAGTAGTGAGCCTTTGGCAGGCCCCCGCGAACCTCTTTGGCGGAAGTGATTCGTGTGCAGTCGAGGGCTATGCGCTGCACTCCAGCTAACCGGACCGTCGACCAAGGGGTTTTTGCTCAGCCCCAGGGCGTGAAGCGGATCGTGAGCGAGGCCGCATAACTGCGGATGGTCCCAGTACCCGCAGACGTGCGTCCGAGAGCGTCCGCTGCAGTCCACAAGAGTCTTTGTTTTGCTGGATTTTGTCGGAGCCGTCCAAGTCCGTTCGTACCGGTTCGTGGGATTTGGTTAGCAATTGGTTAGCAATTCTGCAGCGGGTCGAACTGCGCTCGTCCGGCGTTACGACCCCGAGAACAACCAGTTCTGTTCTGCGGCTCGAGACGTTGAGCATCTCTCGCGGGCCGTTCGGGTGTGAAGGCATCCATCGCTCAGCTCGAAAAGTGACTCTGAGCTGCTTTGTGAGCACTTGCCTTACTCGTTTGAAGAACTGACGCGCATTCATCGGACGCGCATTCTTGACGTTTATAGCGATATTCCTATAAATGGAGAAAAACCCTATACTTCGCACTATGGACGCGGTGCGCAATCCGTACAGTCCTGGAGCGGGGACTCGCCCGCCGGCGCTCGTCGGGCGGGACGGCGAGATCGAGGCGATGGACATTGCGCTCCGGCGTCTTCTCGCCGGTCGGCACGGTCGCAGTTTGATGCTGACCGGTCTTCGAGGCGTCGGAAAGACGGTCCTGTTGAACGAGTTCGAGCAACTCGCAAATGCACGCGGCTACTTCCACGAGCACATCGAAGTGAGCGAGGATGGTGAGCTCCCAGCGAGGCTCGCCGCTGCCTTCCGACGCGTCTTGCTCTCAATGGATGCTCGACGCCGCATCGGGGAACGAGTCCGTCGCGCGCTCGGAGTACTGAAGGCCTTCTCGATCCGCCTACCTGACGGCCCGGAAATCGGAATCGACATCGATGCCGTGCTCGGTCCCGCAGACTCGGGTGATCTGTCCATGGATCTTGCGGGACTCTTCGTCGAGCTGGGAGAAGTCGCACGGGACAACGAAACAGGTGTTCTGATCACGATCGACGAATTGCATTATGTCTCGCTGCACACCCTCGAGGCACTGGTGATGGGGCTCCACCGTGCGTCTCAGCTCGGTCTTCCTATCACGATCTCCGGCGCCGGGCTCCCGACGCTTGCCACGCTGACTGGAGAGGCCAAGTCGTATGCGGAACGGATGTTCAACTACCCCGTCATCGACTCCCTTGCCGGCGACCAGTCACGAGAGGCTCTGGTCGTGCCTGCGTCCGACGAAGGTGTGACCTGGGCTGATGATGCGGTCGCTCTTGTGGTCGAAGTCTCGAAGGGCTATCCGTACTTCCTGCAGGAGTTCGGGAAGCAGGCCTGGGATCTAGCCGGCGGGCCGGTCATCACTCTGGACGATGTCGAGCGGAGTATTCCGCTCGCGACGGCCCAGCTCGACGACGGCTTTTTCAGGGTCCGCATTGGGCGGACGAACGACGCCGAGCGGGCTTACCTTCGAGCGATGGCAGAAGTTGGGCCGGGTCCAGTCCGTTCCGCGGAGGTGGCACAACTTCTCGGCAAGTCGGCGACATCGTTGGGTCCGACGCGGGACGCCCTTCTCAAGAAGTCACTCTGTTACGCGCCACGCTGGGGCGAGATTGATTTCACCGTCCCGCTGTTCGACCAGTTCATGAAGCGGTGGATCCCGGACCTTGCGACCCTTCGATGAAACTGACCAAGGTTTCTAACGATTTTCTAGATTTATACAGATTCCTGTATAAATCCCAACCCGGGACCGTTTCGGTGCTCTCGACACGTCGGCACCCCTCAGCTGCCGAGTATGAGCTGGGCTACCTGCTCGGCGGCCTTCTTTGTGGGGCCTATGGTAAGGGGCCCGCGAACGGCCGAACCGGCCGCACGCAGGGGCGGGACGCGCCGCAACCGCCACGCTTGACTACGCACAGTGGCCAAACAGCCGGCACGCAGGACCTGGCCGTCACCAGCAGGGGCCGAGCGCCTGGCGCCCACGTTCGGCACGAGAGGCGCCCTCGTTCGCCCACGTGGCGGCGTAAGGGCCGGGTGGGTGATAGGGGGGGGACCTTAGGTGGGCGGACGGCCGGAGGGGAGAAGAGCGACGCCGAGGCGAAGGGGGGCAGGAGATGGGCTCGCCGACGACAGCTTCGAGACCATTATTGCTTGGCGCCGCCGAGGAGTCTTCCTAGCGGCGCCAAGCCTTTACTTGCGAGTAGCTAACAGCCGTAGCACTGATCAGGCTCGTTGAACGCCACGATGCTACGGGTGAGGGTTGTCAGGGACCCTTCGGTGTAGATGCCCGCACCTTGCAGCGTGACCCCGTGGGTACCGCTGAGGGTGTTCCCGATGACGCTGCTTTCATTGAGGCTGAGCGATGGCGTCGGCCCTCCGAAGATCGAGCCGTTCCAGATACCGCCACCTTGCGCGAACCCGCTTTGTCCGTTCGCCTCGGCCCTGTTGGCGAGCACGGCGACGTTGGTGAGGACCGTGTCGGAGTCGTTGACGATCCCGGCCCCCTCCACCGTTGCCATCCCGTTCGGGGCGTTCGCCGTCGAGGTGTTGTCGGCGACGATGCTGTTGCTCATTGTCATAGGGACCGAGCCTGCGAACAGGCCGACGGCCCCGGCAGCTGCGGCATCGCTGTTTGGCGTTGTAATCGTCATGTGGTTGCCGAGCACCTCGAGGCCCGTGATCGTCGCGCTCGAATCTGCCTCGAAGGCGCTCGGGCCGCTCGCCCCGTTCGCGTCGGATGAAAAGACGTTGACAGTGAGGTCATTGTCCTCGACGCGAACATTCTGAAGGGTCAGAGGACCACCGGCAGCGAAGGCTGGGTCAGCACCGTATGCCTGCCCGAGAGGAGTGTTGACTGAGATCGAGTTCCCGTCGAGCTCCGAGTTGGTGACCGCCGCCGTTGCCGTGCCGGTGAGGTTGACGCCTCCGCCAGAGGAGCTCTCCTGGTCCGTGCTCCCGCCCTGCTCGGGGTATGGGGTCGGTATCGAGTTAGAGAGGGATGCGCTGTTGGCATCGATCGTGGTGTTGTCAACCGCGAGCGAACCGCCGCTGGCGACGAAGACGCCACCGCCGTTCGCAAATCGTCCGTCGGGCGAGGGGGCTGTCGCCGAATTTCCCGTGACCGTCGAGGCTTGCAGGGAAAAGGAGGCGTTCGACTCGACGGTGATGCCACCACCGTCGGCCTGGACTCCCCTAACCGAGTTATCGGTGACCGCACTGGCGATGACCGTCATCGTCCCCCAGTCGTCGATCCCGCCGCCGGCACCTTCCGAGGTCTGGCAGTACGTGGCCGCGGCACACAGTGCAACCACGCTCATCACCGTGAGGGAAGGTACCGCCTGGTTGCCGGTGATGACGCTGTGGACGATCGTTACCGTCGTGCCTGGGAACGACTCGATACCGCCTCCGAGCGCGGTCGCCGTCGTGTAACCCGGACCACAAGTCACGAGATCGGGACCGCATCTCGGGCTCTCCGGATCGGTGCTGGTGATGCCTCCGGTTATCGTCAGGTTCGATACCGTGACTGTCGGCGTGCTCGTCGCCGATCCGACCGTGACCACGGGACCCCCACCCCTGATGATCGTCTTCTGAGCGCCCGCGCCGTCCAGGGTCAGGTTCTGGTCGATCGTGAACCCACCTGAGTACGTGCCAGCAGCGACGTTCACGGTGTCGCCATTGCTTGCAGCTGCGATTGCAGGAGCGATCTGGGTGTAGGCACAGCCCACGTGGCATACCGTCAACGTCGCAGCCGACGCCGACGTTGCGGCCGCCAGCGATACAAAGGCAGAGCCTACGAGAAGTGACAGAGCCCCGCCAGCACGGAACAACCGACGCCTTCTCCCCTCTCGGAGGCTGATACTGGCATTGGACATGATTGATTCCCCCTTACTGTGTGGGAGCCGCATCCCTGTAAGCGTCAATCGGGCATGAGCTCCTCTTCGCAAGTTGGCAGTATGCGAACCTCGCCTCGCAACTCCCTGGAGGAAAGCTGAACTGCCTGGTTAAATGGCTGAGTGCACTTTGTAGTGCTTGGTCCCTTAGAGGTGGTGGAGGACGGACGTGCGGTGCCTTTGGGGGGCCGCAAACAGAGAGCGGTTCTGGCGATGCTGCTCCTGCAGGTCGATCAGCCCATGTCCAAGGAGACGCTGATTGAGGGAATCTGGGGCGAGCGGCCCCCGGCCTCCGCTTCGGAGACCCTGGACACCTACATCTACAGGCTTCGCCGGCTTCTCGGCGCGGACCGCCTGGAGAGGCGCCCCGGGGGCTACCTCCTCCACCTCGAAGCGGGCGAGCTCGACCTAAGTACCTTCGGCCAGCTCGTCGCGGCTGCCGAGCAAACGCTACCCCTGGACCCTGGAGCTGCTGCTGCAACACTCCGTCAGGCCCTTGCCCTATGGCGAGGACACGCGTTGGCCGACCTACGTTATGAGCCCTTTGCTTCCGGCATAGCTGACCAACTCGAGGGGCAGCGGTTGGCAGCGCTCGAGCGACGGGTCGAAGCGGATCTGGCCCTCGGCCTGGGACCAGAACTGGTCCCTGAACTTGAGCATCTAGTGGGCGACCATCCCACACGTGAGCGCTTAGTGGCCCACCTTATGGTGGCGTTCTACCGTGCCGGCCGGCAGGGGGACGCTCTCGCCGCCATGCAGACCTGCCGCCGCCGGTTGGCCCGGGAGCTCGGGTTGGAGCCGGGACCGGAGCTACGCCAGCTGGAGCAGCGCATCCTCGGGCACGACGAGGCGTTGGCCCCAGCCCCGTCCTCTCCGCCTAAGGCCCAGAGCCGGGCCGTGCCGGTTGTTGAGCGCCGCAGGCGCCACCGGGCATGGAAGTGGGCGGCCTCCGCCTCCGCTATCACCGCCGTCGCCCTGGTGGCAGCTCTCTTGTGGGTACCAGGCCAGCGAGCCATATTGGCCATTGCCGGCGACGCCAACATGCTGGTTGCCATAGCCAGCCGCTCCGACCACCCGACCGAAAGCGTGCAGCTCCCGGCCGAGCCCGGGGCCATCGCTGTAGCGGGCGGGGACGTGTGGGTGGCCAGCCCCAGCGCAGGTGCAGTGCTCGAGGTCGACCAGGACCAGGGCACGGTGGTCGATCGCATCCCGGTCGAGGGCGAACCGGGCAGCTTGGTGAGCGGCGGAGGCGCTTTGTGGGTTTCCAGCACGCTCGGCGCGACGGTAGAAAGGATCGACCCCGCGACCGCCACCGTCACTTGGACGGCCCAACTGGCACAGACGGGCTCTGTAGCGATGGCGTATGGAGACGGCGGCGTGTGGGTGGCGGACTCTACGAACCAGGATCTCCTGGAACTGGGCTCGTTATCGGGGTCGGTCCTGCGCACCTTCTCCCTTGATGTGCACCCGACGTCGATCGCCTTGGCTGATGGCTTGATATGGGTAGCGGCCTATAGCTCGGGGACCGTCGAGGCGATCGACCCTTCGAACGGGCAAGAGGTCGGCACGGTGAGCGTTGGCAACGGCCCGTCGGCGATCAGCGTCGGCGGGGGTTACTTGTGGATCGCCAACAACCTGGACAACACAGTTTCAGCGCTGGACCCGGCCACATTTACGGTGGTCAGCACGATCGCCGTGGGTAGCGGGCCAGCCGCATTGGCGGCCAGCCACGGCGCAATCTGGGTGGCCAACCAGTACTCGGGAACCGTCTCGCGTATCAGCCCGCGGCGCTTTGCTGTCGTCGGCAGCCTCGACGTCGGCGGCAACCCCATCGCGTTGGCTCTCGGCCCCGGCCGGGTTTGGGTGGCGTCGTCCGCCCCCGTTGGGGGTGACCGAGGCGGGACGCTAGTGCTCGTCAGCACTCAGGCCTTTAGCACGGTCGACCCGGCGATGTACAACGGGATGGAAGCGGGCAGTTTCTCGCGCCTGGCCTACGACACCTTGGTCACATACGAAGCTGCGCCTGGCCCGGATGGCCTGAGGCTGGTACCCGACCTCGCACTCCAGATCCCTGCGCCAACAGACGGCGGTCGCACCTACAGTTTCCGGCTCCGCCAAGGCATCCGTTACTCAAACGGGGCCTTGGTAAAGGCTAGCGACTTCCGCTACGCGCTGGAGCGCCTTTTCGCACTCGGTTCTCCTGGGGCCAGTTTTTACAGCGGCCTGGTCGGCGGCGGTGCTTGCCAGGATCACCCGGGCAACTGCGACCTGTCCCAGGGCGTGGTCACCAACGACGAGGCCGGCCTTGTCGTCTTTCATCTCACCGCCCCCGACCCAGATTTCCTCGACAAGCTCACGCCCTTCGCCTATGCGGCGCCCGTCCCGCCAGGCACGCCTGAGCGCGACATGGGGCTAACGCCGGTCCCGGGCACGGGTCCCTACCGCATCGCCAGGGTTACGCCGCGAGAGGTCGTATTCGAGCGGAACCCTTACTTTCGCGAGTGGTCCCACGCCGCTCAGCCCGAAGGTAACCCCGATGAGGTCATCTGGCGCACCCTCTTTTCCGAACAGGACGTGGAAAGACAGATCACGCAGGGCACGGCCGACTGGACGTGGCAGTCAATCCCGCCGACGGACTTGCACGCCCTCGAAGTCGAGGACCCGTCTGAGGTGCGTTCAAACCCGTCATTTGTGGTGGAGTTCATCCCCCTCAACACCCGGGTTCCCCCGTTCAACAGCCTGTTGGCTCGAAGGGCGCTCAACTTTGCCATCGACCGGCTCAAGATAATGGAGATGTACGGAGGGCCGACTGTGGCCACACCCAGTTGCCAGCCTCTCTTGCCCGGTCTGCTCGGTTACCAGCGGTACTGCCCGTACACCCTGCACCCTACGCGTGACGGGGCCTGGACGGCGCCCGACCTGACGCTAGCCAAGACGCTGGTCGTCGCGTCCGGCACAAAGGGAGACATGGTGACCGTCTGGGGATCCTCCGACGAGGGGGCTATACCACCCGAAGAGGCGGCCTACATCACCAATGTGCTCCGTTCTCTCGGTTACCGGGCGCGCCTCCACATGGTCCCGATCGGATCTATAACCCAGCCCATGTGGGCAAGGTTCCAGATTTCGGTCGAAGGCGACTGGAACCCAGACTATCCCGCGCCCTCTGGCTTTTTGCCGTCGTTTTTCTCTTGCAATGGCGGTCAGGACAACGGTTACTACTGCAACCCGGCCATCGACCGAGAGATGACTGAGGCCACGCTGCTAGAGCTTCAGAGCCCGGCGCAGGCGGCCGCCGTGTGGACCGAGGTCGACCACCAGCTCACAGACCAAGCGGAGTGGGTGACGACCGTCGACCTCAATGAAGTGGATATCATCTCGCCTCGGCTACGCAACTACGAGTTCAGCCCTGTCAACGGGTTTCTCGCCGACCAGGCTGTCGTGAACTGACCGCGACGGGCTCCCTTGTGCACTAGAGCGCCATGTCTGCAGAGCGGCGTCGTTGCGTCCGGAACGCGACTAACTCGCCGAGCGCTGTCCAGGTCGACACGTGCGGCGCCCACTTTCCTCGACGAATGTCCGACGCGGACGCCTTGGAGCAGCCGGCGGCCTCGGCGATGTCCATGAGCTTTACGGTCGCCAGCCTTGGCAGGATCTCCCGCCGAAACAGCTCGGGGTCGTAGACCAGGTCGGGATTCGCCTTGTCCCACTCTGCTAGCGCTCGCTTACGAGCGGCGATGGCCGCGCCGCGCCGTCCCCTGATCTCAGAGGCCTGCGCGGGGTCGGCGTCTATGCACGCCTCGCAGCGGACGTGGCGAGGGTTCGTGACAGCGCCTCCGCAGTCGGGACAGGTCCACAGCGCAAGAGCGACAGGCTGAGCTACAGGCCGCTGCAGCACCCTGCCTGCAGCGGCACGACGAGTCGCTTCGACCTTGCGCGCCTTGATGACCGCCTGGGCATCGCGATGACGGCGTGACGTGAGCGGAGTGGCGGCCGAATACGAGCCGTCCATTGCCTTCCCGAAGACGTGGGCGACGTGCTCGGCGATCGGGCCGAGCGACTTGACCCACTGCGGTATGGTCTCGGCCAGATCGTGCGTGAGCGGCGCGAGCAGACGGACGTGCCCATCGGACGTCTCGGTGAACTCGGCCTTGCGGAACGTGCGGCGCTCGACCATGTCGAGGACGAAGGCGTCGACCTCGGGCCGTATGGGCTCCATGATGTCGAGGGCGAGGGACTGGCGACCCTTTGCGTCGGCGTGGACGATCCCGAGCCCGGGGTCGAGCGTGAAGAGGCCTCGGGCGTAGATGAGTCCCGCGAGCGTCTGACCATCAGGATCCTGATCTCTAATGAGGAAATACGTTCCGGCTCTACCCGGACAGTGGCGAAGGTATTCTTCCAGCGAGTAGCACCATTCCAGCGTCTCCGCCAGACTGAGCAGCGGTTCGCCCGTGGCGGGGTCGGCGATTCGCTCACTGAGCCGCTGATACGCCTCCGCGAGCCCCGCCTCCCCAATTGCGCGCTCCGAGAGGACCACACTTTCTATTGTCGCAGACTGTCTGCGCCGAACTCTCTTCCAGCCACCAAGCGCCCGCGCCCTTGGCTTCCGCAGCCCTCTGACAGCAACCTGACCTACCACCCAGCCCCTACGCCGCCACGTGGGCGAACGTGGGCGCCTCTTGTGCCGAACGTGGGCGCCAGACCGGCACGCAGCAACCGCCGGCACCCAGTCACCCCAGCCCCGCCCGCGGTCCCACCCAGCGACCCGATCCACCCAGGACCTCGGGCGAGCGGTTCTCGGCCACGAGGCGGCCCTTGTCCACCTAATGACTCCCGCCTTCTTTGTGCGGGCGAAGGTGTGTGGTTGCAGGACATCCCGGACACCTGTCGCGAGACATAGCGGACACCAGAATGGAGAGGTGTACGCATGGAACTCGCAGTGTTCTTGGTCAACTCCGTCGTCGTCGAGAAAAAGAGCGTGGC